>MGQT01000052.1:0-20217 GCA_001797935.1 Deltaproteobacteria bacterium RBG_16_54_18
TTCGGGGCCAAGGGGTTTATCGGGGTCGTGGTGGCCATATCCCTGGTCAGGGAGATCGGCCCGGTCTTCACCGGCCTCATGGTAGCGGGGAGGGTCGGCTCGGGGATCGCCGCTGAGATCGGCTCCATGAAGGTGACCGAGCAGATCGACGCCATCCGGGTCATGGGGGCAAACCCCGTGAAGCGGCTGGTGGTTCCCAAGCTGATCGCGACGATCGTCGCCCTTCCTTTACTTACCGTTATCGCGGACATCTTGGGCATCCTGGGTGGGCTCCTGATCACCGTCACCGAATTTCAGGTCACCACCTCCTATTACTTAACCAGCATCATGGAGAGGATTTCCCTGCAGGACGTGGCGAGCGGCATCGGCAAGACCTTTTTCTTCGGCCTCATTATCGCCCTTGTCGGGTGCTATCAGGGGATGACGACGCACGGGGGGACGGTCGGCGTCGGGCGCGCCACGACCTCGACGGTCGTGATTTGTTCCATCTTGATATTGATATGCGACTTTCTGTTGACCAAACTCTTTCTCATGCTGTGACGAGATGAAGACGCCGATCATCGAGATCAAATCGGTCTCTAAGGCCTTTGAGCGCCAGCAGGTCCTCAACGGCGTAAGCCTGGGCATCCAAAAGGGAGAGACCATCACGATCTTAGGGGGGAGCGGGACGGGGAAGAGCGTCTTGCTGAAGCTCATCTCCGGCCTGGAAAAGCCCGATCGAGGTCAGATCGTTATTGAGACGAGGGATATCGTCCCGCTCAGAGAAAACGAGCTCATCCCCTTTCGGCGCAAGATAGGGATGCTCTTTCAAGGGGCCGCGCTCTTCGACTCTCTGAGCACCGGCGAAAACGTGGCGTATCCCATTAGGGAACATTTTCGTTTCTCCGAGGAAAAGATCCGTAAAATCGTGCGGGAGAAATTACGCCTCGTGGGACTGGAGGGTGTCGAGGAGAAGATGCCGGCGGAGTTGAGCGGCGGCATGAAGAAACGGGTCGGGCTGGCCCGGGCCATTGCCATAGACCCGGAGATCATCCTGTACGACGAACCGACGACGGGGCTCGATCCCGCCAATACGGAGCGCATCAACCAGCTGATCGCTGAGCTCCAACGGATCTTGCACGTCACCTCGATCGTCGTCACCCACGATCTGGAGAGCGCCTACGCAGTCACCGACCGGTTGGCGCTCTTACATAAAGGGCGGATCGCCATAGTGGGGACCCAGAAGGAATTCCTGGCCTCTCAGATTCAAGAGGTGCGTGATTTTATCGAGAAAAAAATCATTGCATAGAACAAGGAGGGAAGGATGAAATCGATAAAAGCGAGGGAACTCAAGGTGGGAATCTTCGTAGTCGTCAGCGTGTGCCTGTTCGGCGCGGGCATCTTCGCCCTCGGGAGCCACCAGAAATATTTTCAACGGCAGTACACGCTGTGGGCGTCCTTTTCCAATATCAAGGGTTTGCTTTCCGGTGCGCCCGTAAGCCTGGCCGGCCTTACCGTAGGGAGGGTGAACACGATCGTATTTTCCCAAGACCCCCAGGACAAGACCATCAAGGTGGAGTTAAAGATCAACAAGGGTGTGCAGGATCGCATCCGGGGGGATTCGCTGGCAACCATCCAAACCATGGGGCTGCTGGGAGATAAGTACGTGGAGATTTCCCTCGGGTCGCCCTCCCATCCGATCTTGCCGGATGAAGGGAACATTACGAGCGCGAATCCCATCGACCTGTCCGAATATGCGGCAAAGGTCGAAGAGACGATAAGCGTCGTGAATACTATCTTGCTCGATGTAAAAGAGATCAGCGGGCAGATTAAAGGGGGGAAAGGATTGCTGCATGCGATCCTCTACGATCCCGCCGGCGGAACGCTGGTGAAGGACCTTGCCGGAGCGGCGGAATCGGCCAACAAGGTCGTCCAGAAAGTAGAGCGGGGGGAGGGGACCCTGGGGGCCCTCATCAGCGATCCCACGGTCTATGAGGACCTCAAGGTGATCCTCGGCGGGGCAAAAAAAAGCACGCTCATCAAGGGGCTTATTCGCTATACCATCAAAAAGAAAAAGGGGGCGGAGGGTGAACAACCAGAGCAGTGACTTTCGTTCCGGGGTCGTGCCCATCGTCGGCAGGCCCAATGTGGGGAAGTCCACGCTCATCAATTGCCTGGTCGGCGAAAAGATCGCCATCGTCTCATCGAAACCCCAGACCACGTGGAACCGGCTCTTGGGGATTAAGACCCTCCCGCATGCGCAGATCCTCTTTTTCGACACCCCGGGGATCCATGATGCCGCCTCAAAATTCAACGCGGCATTGCGCATCGCGGCCCGGGGCGCTTTGCGCGACGCCGATTGCGTCCTCCATATGGTGGAGGCCGGTGGCCCTTTTCCGGACCCGGACGGGGAGGAGCTCGCCCGGAAGTTTCTGGCAGGGGTGACGGCGCCGATCATCTTGGTAATCAACAAGATCGACAGGGGTGCGGGTGCGGTCGCGGAACCATCCCTTTCTTTCCCCTACGCCAGGGTCATGCGGATATCGGCCCTCATCGGAACCGGGGTAGATTTGTTGGTCGACGAGATCGTCTCGCTGCTTCCCGTGGGTCCCTCCTACTACCCCGCGGACGCGATGACCGATCAGACCGAGCGCTTTATGGCCGGGGAGATCATACGCGAGAAGATCTTCGAGCTCACGCACCAGGAAATCCCCTATTCGTGTGCCGTGGCGGTGGAGGAGTTTACGCAGCGGGAGGAAGGCGCGATCTTCATCAGGGCTTCTCTTGCCGTGGCAAAAGACTCGCACAAGGGGATCCTGATCGGCGCACGGGGGAAGCGGTTAAAAGAGATCGGCCAGGCGGCCCGGAAGGATATTGAACAGCTCCTGGACAGCCGGGTCTATCTGGACCTGTGGGTGAAGGTTGAGAAGGACTGGCAGAAGAAGGATTACGCGCTCAAGGAGTTTGGTTTGATGTAGGGGTAGTTAGTAGTTAAAAAAGCTGTCAGCTAAAATTTAAAAACAGACACTTTAAGGTCTTACAATGGACATCTTGTTTAAGGCCGCTTTTTCATTGGCGTCGAAATCCGTTGCTCTGGCTGCCTTTTTCTATTAAGCTAGGCCATTCTCCCGAATAGAGAATTCCATGAAGCTGGCCAGGTTTTTGTATAACGGTGACGTTTATTTTGGCGTGGTGGGGGAGGACCATGTCCAGGAGGCAACAGGGGAGCAGTTCGGCGCGTTCCGTCTCACCGGGCACGGGTATCCCCTTGACCAGGTCAAGCTCCTTCCCCCGACGCAGCCTTCCAAGATTGTGGCCGTGGGATTGAATTACAAGGACCACGCGGCGGAACTCAAGAGCGCGCTTCCTGAAGAACCGCTCCTTTTTTTAAAGCCGGGCTCTGCCGTCATCGGCCCGCTCGATCCTATCATCTACCCTGCCATGTCAACGCAGGTGGATTATGAGGGGGAGCTCGCCGTCGTAATCGGCAAGGTGGCCCGAGGAGTCTCGGAGGCGGCGGCCGACGAGTGCATTCTCGGGTACACGTGTTTTAATGACGTAACGGCGCGCGATTTGCAGCGCGCGGACGGGCAGTGGACCAGGGCCAAGGGGTTTGATACCTTTGCCCCGCTCGGCCCCTGGATCGAGACAGAGCTTGATCCCCGCGATTGCTCGCTCGAAACTTTTCTTAATGGTGAGCGCCGGCAGGCGTCCACTACTGCCAACCTCATCTTCGCGCCGCGCGACCTCGTGAGCTTCATCTCCCGCATTATGACGCTGTATCCCGGGGATGTCATCGCCACCGGCACTCCCGCGGGGATCGGCCCCATGAAGGTAGGAGATAAGGTAGAGGTGGTCATCGCCGGTATCGGCGGCCTGGTGAACTTCGTGCAGGAGTAATACTTCCAAGCCCTCCCCCCCTTCCTTATTTATGGCAAGGATGGGAGGAGGGGGGCAATTTACTCCTTTTTTTCCCTTTTACTTTTTCAGATTTTATGTTTAAATAGTCAGATTTAAATATTGAAGATTGGAGTAACGGGTGGACCTGCGTTTGATGATCATGGGGCTCTTGATGAAAGGGCCGGCCCATGGCTATGACCTTAAGCAGACCCTGGAGAGGGAGCTCAGCCCCTTTTTTGCGGTCTCCGCCACCCCTTTGTACTATACGCTGAAAAAACTGGAGCAGGAGGGGGCGGTTACCAAATTGAGCACGGTCTCCGGCAGGAGGCCGCAGAAGTATGTCTATCACCTGACTGCCAAAGGTCAGAAAGAGATCAAGGAGCTTCTCCTTAAGAACATCACGTATCTGCATCGTCCGTCCTTTAACCTCGATATCTCTCTCTACTTTTTCAACTTCCTCGACCCCCAGGATGTGGTGAAGATGCTGAAGGAACGGCTGCGGGAACTGCGAAAGCTGAAGTTCTTGCTCGAACGCCAAAAGAAGGACGTGGCCACGGACGTAGCGAGAAAAAAGGAATATATCATTATGGCCCATACCATCAGGGCGACGGAAGCGGAAATGGATTTTGTCCACGATTTAATAGAGGCATTTTCGCACGGAGGTCTGGATAAGGAAAATTTTTTTTACGAAGGTGAACAAAGGCCATGATCGTCGGTAAATATCTGGAGCGGCAGGCCCAGCAGAGGCCCGATAAGGTGGCGGTCATCTGTAACGACGTGCAGTTGACCTATGCCGAGATCAACCGCAAGGCAAACCGGCTTGCCAACTGGTTGCTTGGCCAGGGGGTGAAAAAGGGTGACCGGGCGGTGATGTTGCTCCCCAACTGCGCCGAGTTCGCGGTGGTCTACTTCGCCCTGATGAAGATCGGGGTCATCGCCGTGATCCTTGATTTCCGTCTGAGTCCCTCGGAGATGGCACCCATCTTCGATGAGACCGGGGCGCGGCTCCTTATCACCCATACCAAGCAGAAAACCTTTGCCATGCGGATGCTGCGCGAGAAGAAAAGCGTACGCCACCTTATCTTTCTTGGAGACGAAGACATAAAAGGAAAGGGCATCTACCACTATGAGCAGATCACCAAAAAGGGGGATGCCAAGGAGCCGCAGGTCCCCCTGCGGGAAGAGGATGAGGCCCTCTATCTTTATACCTCGGGTACCACCGGCAAACCCAAGGGGGTGATCTTGCTGTACCATCACCTCACCTATTTCCCCGAATCCATGAAGACTATGCAGCCGTTACGGGAGCAGGATATCCAGGGGTCGGTACTCCCTATGTCCCACATCTCCGGCCCGATCGTGCTTAACCTCCTGGTGGACATAGGGCATACGTTAGTTATCATCGACGAGATCAGGCCGAAGAAGATCCTGGAAGAGGTACAACGGAACAAGATTGATTATTTTCACGCCGTCCCTCCCATCTTTCAGATGCTCCTCAACCTTCCGAGCCGCGACCGCTATGATCTGAGCAGCCTGCGTTTCATCGCCATGATGGGGACGGTAGTGTCGGAAGAGCTCATGGAGGAATGGGTCAAGGAATACCCCCACTGTAGGGCCTTGCAGGGGTACGGGGCTACCGAGACCTCTCCCATGCTGACGCTCACCCACTATGATGATGCCCCCCGCAAGATGGCGAGCGCCGGCCGCATCGTCCCCCGGGTGGAGATCAAGATTATTGACAAGAACGGCAAGGAGTTGCCGGCGGGTGAGGTCGGGGAGGTCATTGCCCGTGGCCCCCAGATCATGAAGGGGTACTTCAAAAACACCAAGGCCACCGGCGATAAGATAAAAGGCGACTGGTATTACACCGGCGATCTGGGGAGGTTCGATAAAGACGGCTATATCTATATTCTGGGCCGGGCCGATGACATGGTCATCGTCGGGGGATTGAACGTCTACCCCTCGGAGCTCGAGAATGTCCTGATCGCCCACGATAAGGTGGCAGAGGTCGCCGTGGTGGGAGTCTCGGATGCCGAGCGGGGACAGGCCTTGAAGGCGGTGGTGGTCCCCAAGGTCGGCGAGGAGGTCTCCAAGCGGGAGTTGATGCGGTTCTGCCGCGAGCGGCTCGCCAACTTCAAGCTTCCCAAGACCATAGAATTTCGCGACAGCCTCCCGCGCTCCCGCACCGGCAAGGTAGCCAAGCGGGAGTTAAAGACCATCGAAGAGGGGTTGAAAAAATACTGGGAATTTCTCGGCGACCACAAGAAGTGGATCGGGCCGGTGGCCCTTGTCGCCATCTGGTTTTTAGTAACCGCCACCAAGATGGTAGACCCCTTCTTTCTTCCATCGCCCTATACGGTAGGAAAACACTTAGCGATCCTGCTGGCGAAGGCGGAGACGTACGAACACATCTTTAAGACCTTTTATCGCATGATGGCAGGGTATGTCATCGCGGTCGGTATCGGGGTGCCGTTGGGGATCGTCCTCGGCTATTGGGAGAAGATCTATGACTCCGTCGAGTTCATCATCGACTTCTTCCGCTCGTTTCCCGCGACTGCCATGTTTCCCCTCTTTATGCTCGCCTTCGGCCTCGGGGATGCGTCGAAGATCGCCCTCGTGGTCTTCGGCTGTGCGCTGCTCATCCTGGTCAACACCACCTATGGGGTGCATGGAGGGAGCCGCACCCGCAAGATGGTGGCGGAGACCATGAAGGCGTCGGAGGCCTATATCATGACCAAGGTCGTCTTGCCGGAGGCCCTTCCCCAGATAGCGGCGGGACTCAGGCTCGCCCTCTCCATGAGTCTCATCATCGTCGTGGTCCTCGAGATGTTCATCGGCACCACCAGGGGGTTGGGATTTTTGATCTACAACGCCCACATGACCTACCAGATACCCGATATGTACGCCTTCATCGTTTTGTCCGGGCTTATCGGTTATTTTATCAACCAGGGATTTGTCAAGGTACAGGACAAGGTGATCCACTGGACGGGGAGATAAAGAAGGAGAGCGGTAGAATTTTTTGAAAAACTGCTGAATTATCGATACTCATTTTTTATGAGGAGGGAACGGCAATGAAGAAGATAGGGGTGATACTAAGCATAGTGGTTTTTCTTTTGGGGACTGCCACAGCGGTCTGGGCAGCAGAGGAAACTGTTAAGATCGGCTATCTGCGTATCATCATGAGTCTCCCCACCTTTGTGGCACAGGAAAAGGGCCTCTTTGAAAAGCAAGGAATCAAGGTGGAGTTGTTTCCTTTCGACTCGGGTACGGCGATCATCGACGCCTTGATAGCGGGGAGGATCGATGCCAGCTGCAGTAGCTCTACGACCGGGTATTGGTTCGCCGCACAGACGGCGCCGGATCGATTCAAGATGTTTCTCTTGTTTGGGACCACCTCCATGAAGGAAGACAATAGCTTTTCGGTGGTGGTCAAAAAAGACTCCCCCCTGAGTTCTTTAAAGGACCTCAAGGGCAAGAAAGTAGGGACTTTCCCCGGTGCCACCTCGGTGGCCCTGGCCAAAGCGGTTATACGCAAGGAGATAGACCCTGACCAGGTCGTCTTCACCGAGATCGCACCTCCTCATATGATTCCGGCCCTGGCAGCAGGGCAGATCGGCGCCTTCTTTGCCCCCGAGCCTTTCGGCATGATTGCTATCTCGCAAGGGGCGGGAAGATATCTTATGAAAGCTCCTCTGATTCTTTTGCGATTAAAGAGGGGAATCCCCGGTGCAGCCTTTGCCTTTTCCGCTCAGTTCCTCAAGGAAAGGCCTGAACAGGCCAAAAAGCTCAAGGTAGCCCTGGAAAAGGCGGTTGATTACATCAGGAGCAATGAAAAGGATGCGCGGCCGTATCTGGTCAAGTACACCGGCCTCCCCGAACCCGTTGCTATGAATCTCGCCTTCGATAGGTGGATCAAACTCGATGAACTCGACAGGAAGGCAGGGCAGGAATACTTTGACGTCCTGTACAAAGAGGGGGCCTATCAATACATAGTTGATACCACGAAGCTGTATTATGCGAACTAGCGAAAAAAATATAAAACTAATAAGGAGGATGACATGAAAAAAGTTGTTGTATTGTTGTTGATGGTTTTTCTTTTGATGGCGGCAGGGAGCGCGCTGGGCGCCGAGAAGGTGAAGATCGGGCATCTCGCCATCATTCCCAGCCTTCCCACCTATGTGGCGATGGAAAAGGGGTTCTTCACCCAGGAAGGACTGGACGTGGAGCTGGTCCCTTTCCAGTCGGGAACGGATATTATTGATGCCCTGATCGCGGGGAGGATCGACGCCGACTGCATGAGCGCCATCACCGGATTCTGGTTTGTTGCGCAGAACGTGACCGATCGGTTCAAAATCTTCCTCGTCTACGCGGCCGATTCTAATGTAGACAACACGATGGTGGTGGTGGTGAAGAAGGACTCTCCCTTGAAATCATTAAAGGACCTCAAGGGGAAAAAGGTAGGGACCTTCCCCGGGGCCACCACCGTGTCCTTGGCCCGGGTGATTGTTGGCAAGCAGACAGATCCCAAAGGGGTCACATTTACCGAGATCCCTCCCGGCAACCTGATTGGGGCTCTGGCAGCCGGCCAGATCGACGCCTACTTTTCGACGGAGCCTTTCGGCATGATCGCTGTCTCTCAAGGCGTGGGCAGGTATCTCATGAAGAGCCCGTGCACGTTACTCGGATTAAAGCGGGGCATCACGGGCGGCGGTTTTGCCTTTTCCACCAAGTTCATGCAGGAGCGGCCCGAGGTAGCCAAGAAGGTCAAGGCCGCCATCGAGAAGGGTGCGGATTTTATCAAGACCAATGAGCAAGAGGCCCGGGGCTTTTTGGTGAAATATGCGCAACTCCCCCCGCCGGTTGCTGCTCAGATTCCTTTTGAAAAGTGGATCCGGATCAAGTATCTCGACAAGCAAGGTCCGCAGGCCTATTTTGATATCCTCTACAAGGATGGGGCGTATCAAAAGCCGGTTGATACCACGAAACTTTACTACGAATAAGATGGTTCAGGAGCGACCATATCTCTACGTTCGCGGCGTGAGTAAACACTACGACACGGCCCCCGATCCCCGGCTGGGGAGCGGGGGCCTGCGGGTGCTGGACAACATCTCCTTTACCGCCAAGAAAGGGGAGTTTGTCACCATCGTCGGCCCGAACGGTTGCGGCAAAAGCACCTTTTTCCGCATGCTTTCCGGCCTCGAGGAGATGGATTACGGGCGGGTCCTCATCGGGGGTAAGACCGTTGAGGAGGCGAAGATCGGCTATGTGTTTCAAAACTACCGTGAATCGCTCTATCCATGGCGTACCTGTCTCGGCAACCTCATGGTACCCCTCGAACTCGACGGGGTACCGCGGCGGGAGCGAAAAAAGAAGGTGGATGATTTCCTCTGGCGCCTCGACATGAGCGTGCGGGAGGATGCCTATCCGTATGAGCTCAGTGGCGGGCAACAGCAGATGCTCGGTATCCTGCGCGCCCTGGTCTATGAGCCGGATATCCTCCTTTTGGACGAGCCCTTCAGCTCACTCGACTTTCAAACGACGCTCTACATGCATGACAAGATCATGGAGGTCTGGAAAAAGACCGGGATAACCGTTCTCTTTATCTCCCATAACATCCATGAGGCGGTCTACCTGGCCGACAAGGTGGTCGTCTTCAGCAAGCGGCCGGCCAGGGTTGTAGAGGTGATAGAGACCAACCTCCCCCGGCCCCGCGATTATAAGGTGACCGAGAGCGATCAGTTTTTCGAGGTAAAAAACCGGGTGACCGAGCTCTTCCGTGAAGAGATCATGGACAGCTTCCTTTTTATGGAGCTGAGCGGTTTTTAAATTCAGGGGCGCGATGGGCAAGGATGATGGAGCAAGGGCTCTTTTTGATTATCAAGGCCCTGTTCTTCGAGGATTGGGCCTGCCGGTAAAGGAACGGCCAGGGCAGGCTTCTTCTTTTGTTCTGAGAATCAAACCTTAAAACTAGAGTTTCTTGTAGTCTATGTGGCGCTTCCACCTCCGGTGCCACCACCACCACTGTTCCGGGTACCGTTCGATATATCCCTCGATAAGCTTCATCAAACGGGAAAGGTTGTGGGCGATTGCCTGTTCCTGATCCTCGGTAGTTTCCAGCGGGAAAGGCCTTTCTATAACAAGCTTATGCCGCCAGCCGTTCTCATAGACGATAAAGGCCGGCAGGATCGTGGCCCCCGTGCGCAGGGCAAGAACCACCGGTCCCTTAAAGGATGGAACGGGATACCCGAAAAAATCCACCATGATGTCAGGGTATGGCGGATTTTGATCCATCACAATATAGACAATTCCTCCCTTACGCAGCTGCCGTAAGGATTGTTGTGCCGCCAACCTTCGTTCACCGCCGTTGATAAAGCCAGCTCCTACCATATCAGTCATGCGGTAGTAGAGCCGTGTGATATATTTGTTTCTGGGTGTCTTGATGATGACCGCGGTGGGATACCCATCCCGGGCCAGTTTGGCAGGGATGAGGGTAAAGTTACCCAGATGGACTCCCGCGATGATAATTCCGTTGCCGCTTTTCATCGCTGCATCAAGGTGTTCTTTTCCCTCAATTTCGATAAGCCCCTGTGCCTGTGCGGGACGGAGCATGCAAAACTTCATTGCCTCCACGAAACTCGTGACGGTCCTGGTGAGACACTCTCTATAGATCGCCTCGAACTCTTTCTCGCTTTTCCGTTTGCCGAAGACCAGGTGCAGGTTGGCAAGGGCGATCTTTTTCCGTCTGCCGGGGAAGATATTTACGATCCACGCCAATCCCCTGCCTAAGAGGTAGACGCCGGATAAGGGGATGAGCTTGAGCAGGAGGACAATGGGAGGGCCGACGAGGAAGAAGATGTTTCCTCCGAAGGCCTCCCAGCGCCGCCGCCACTTCTTTGTCATCATAACGATATCTCCCCCTCGCGTGAGGGGATACTATATGCTTCTCTGTTCCTATTTGCAAGGAAAGCGATTACAAAGTCTGCTTTTTCGCTTGACAGGCAATGCTGCTAATGCTATTTATTTTCTATTCGTAACACGAGGAATCTTTATGGCGAAACTGGTACGATTTGGTGTATCGCTCGATCAAGACCTGTTAGACAAGTTCGACCGTCTTGTCAGAGAAAAAAACTATTCCTGCCGTTCCGAGGCATTCAGGGATTTAATGCGCCAGGAGTTGGTGCAAAAGCAATGGCACGAGGGGAAAGAGGTTGCGGGCGCCATTACGCTTATTTACGACCATCACAAAAGAGAATTGGTCAATAAGCTCATGGATATCCAGCATGATTTCGGTGGGCTGATCATCTCTTCCCAACATGTCCATTTAGATCACAGCAATTGTCTGGAAATCATTGCGTTCAAGGGTTCTCCCAAAGAGGCCCAAAGGTTGGCCGACAGTCTGACATCAGTCAAAGGGGTGAAGCATGGGACCCTAAGCATGACAACGACCGGCAAGGATATGTAACGAGTATTATTTTTTTGTCTAATAGTAACACGAATATAATATTAATAGCACAAAGGAGCGTCTATGTTACCGAGACTTATGTTTTTTCTGCTCGTGTGTTTCTCACTTATTGTTCTAATGCAAAACGCCGTTGCGCAAGAAGAGCCTGTAAGCCAAAAAGAGGGAACTACTATCTCAGAACAGGCACCTGCTGTCCAAGAAGAGTGGAACCCGCCTTCGGCAGGACCGATTACCACCTGGACGGCCCTCTTGTGTGGCAAGGGCAATTTTGTAATTCAGCCCTTTTTCTTTTATAACCACACGCGTGGTGAGTTCGATGCTAAAGGACACTATACCCCTCTGCCTAAAGGTGACAAGGAATACCAGTCCCAAGAACAGTTATTTCTACAATATGGTATCCTTGATTGGCTTGAAATTGACGCACAAACTGTCTATCAAGAGAATTATATAAAGCAGGGCGGTGTAACGACTCATGCCAATGGTTTTGGCGATAGCTATCTTTTTTTGCGTGGACGTATTGTTGAAGAAAAAGGCTGGCTGCCTTATGTAACAGGATTATTTCAACTGAAGATGCCAACCGGCAAGTATCAGCATGAAGATTCAGAGAAGCTCGGGGCGGATTTAATGGGGACGGGTTCCTGGGACCCCGGATTCGGTCTCATTGTAACCAAAAAAATTAAACCATTTATATTCCACGCTGACGTTACCTATAGTTTTCCGCAGCGGGTAAGCATTAATGGTATCAAGACGCGGTATGCCAATTACCTCAATTGTGATTTTGCTGTGGAATATTTCCTGCCCAAAGGATTCAATATCATGTTAGAATCAAATGCGTTCTTCCAGGGGGACATGAAAGAGGATGGTGTAAGAATCCCTCACTCTGCTGTGAAATATCTTATAATTTCTCCCGCAATAGGCTGGTCTTGTGATAAATTGCAAATACTCTTGGGGTACCAGAGGGTTGTCATGGGCACGAACACAGATGCCAACGACTCAGTAGCGCTAACCTGCGTCTACACATTCTAGAAAGGAGAAAATATGCATATACCAGACGGATATTTAGGGCCGGCGACCTGCGGTTTTTTCTATGCGCTGATGCTGCCGATATGGACCGCGGCTGCCAAAATAGTTAAGAAGACCCTCAAGGCAAAACAGGTCCCCCTGTTGGCGATCGGCGCCGCCTTCAGCTTTGTGATCATGATGTTCAATGTCCCCATCCCCGGCGGCTCCACCGGTCATGCAGTCGGGGGTGTTCTCGTAGCCATCCTGCTTGGGCCGTGGGCGGCATGCATCGCGATAACCGTTGCCCTGGTCGTCCAGGCGTTGCTCTTCGGAGACGGTGGGATCACGGCGATAGGGGCCAATTGTTTTAACATGGCCTTTGTGTTACCTTTAACAGGATACTATCTGTACAAGGTCCTCAGCTATAATGCCCCCCTTGATTCAAACAGAAGGGTGTGGGCAGCAGGGGTGGCTGGTTATATCGGCATTAACGTGGCTGCTTTTTTAGCCGGGGTAGAATTCGGATTGCAGCCGCTGTTGCATCATACCGCCGACGGTCAGGCCCTGTACTCTCCCTATGGATTGCATATAGCGGTGCCGGCAATGGCAGGGGAGCACCTCTTGATATTCGGCTGGATCGAGGCCATTGTAACCGCCCTCGTGATAAAATTTCTACAGAGGCAAGCGCCCGAGCTTCTTAAAGAAGGGAGGGGATAACTATGAAGATTACGACCAAATTGTGGATAGGATTAGGTGCGTTGATCGTCCTCTCTCCCCTCGGGTTATTTCTCCCCGAACATTTTAAGGCAGGCGCGGCCTGGGGTGAGTGGGGGATCGATGAGATCAAGAAACTCGCGGGGTATGTCCCCAAAGGGTTAGAAAAACTTGCGCAGTTATGGAACGCGCCTCTCCCTGACTATACCTTCAAGGGATGGGAGGAAAAGGGTCTGTCGCATCTCAGTTTTGCGTATATTATATCGGCCATAGCGGGTATGGCCGTTACTGTCATGGTGGTATTGCTGATCGGCAAGCTGTTGGCCAGGAAAGGGAAATAGGGTGTTTGGAAACAATAATTTCATAGAGCGCTCAATCATGAGCGCTCTATCTTTTTTAAAGGGAGCGATTTTTGCAGACGAATACGCATCCAAGAAAGGTCTGTTGCAATCGTTGGATCCAAGGGTCAAGACCGTAACCTTTCTCTTCTTTATCATACAAATACTGCTTACCAAGAATCTCTTTATTTTGTTATGCCTCTATGCGTTATGTTTACTATTAACGCTCTTTTCTAGAATTAATGTGGGATTTTTTTTGAAGCGGACGTGGATATTTATCCCCTTGTTTTCGCTCTTGATCGCCATTCCTGCCTTATTTAATATCGTTACCCCCGGCGAGCCGTTAATTACTTTCACAATAGCGGGGCTAAAACTCAGTATTACCCGTCAGGGATTGTTCGGGGCAGCATTGTTTATGATGCGCGTGACAACGTCCGTATCGTTTGCCGTCCTTTTGAGTCTTACGACGCGGCATTTTGAACTGCTCAAGGTTTTACGTGTTTTCGGGATTCCGCAAGTCTTCGTAATGACCCTCGGGATATGCTACCGATATATTTATCTCTTTGTCGAGATCGTTGAAAACACCTATCTGGCCATCAAGAGTCGAGTAGGAACAACGGTCCACTACACAAGAGGACAGCATATCGTTGCGTGGAACATCGCCTCTCTGTGGAATCGCTCGTATCAGTTGAATGAAGCAGTGTACCAGGCGATGCTCTCACGGGGATACCGGGGGGAACCGGTTCTCGGGGACGATTTTAAGATCATGGCAAAAGATGGTTTGTGGCTCTCTTTCGTTATCACCCTTTCTGCTGCACTGGCATACGTGCAGTATTATCTGCTTGTTTGAAAAGGATCGCGTGGACAAGCTTATTTTTGAATTACAGGATGTCTATTTCTCCTATCTCGGGCGGTATCCCGCCCTGTGCGGGGTTGATATCCATATCCGACGGGGTGAGCGAATAATCCTTGTCGGCGCCAACGGCTCCGGAAAGTCAACGCTTTTACAAATGTTGGACGGGCTCATCTTTCCCGATCGCGGCATCCTGAAGGCCTTTGGCGGCGAATTAACAGAGGGCCGCTTTAATGATGACGGTTTCTCAAAGACCTTCAGAAAGAACGTGGGTTTAGTGTTTCAGAATTCAGACATTCAATTGTTTTGCCCGACAGTCAAAGAGGACATCCTGTTCGGGCCCCTGCAATTAGGCGTTGCCAAAAAAGAAATCCAGCGGCGTTTCGATGAACTTGTCCATGTTCTGGACATCGCGGCGTTGTTGGACCGATCGCCGCATCAGCTCAGCATCGGTGAAAAACGAAAAGTGGCGATTGCCTCGACGTTGGTGATTGATCCTGAGGTGCTGATTTTGGATGAACCGACGGCTGGTTTAGATCCCCTGACAACCAGGCATATTATAGATTTACTCCTCGCGGCCAATGCCGCGGGCAAGACCATCATTACCGCCACGCACGATCTGCACATCGTGGAGGAGCTGTCCGATGTGGTATATGTCTTCAGCCAGGGGAAAAGGATCATCCGGCACGGCAGCCCGCAGGAGATCTTGTCGGATAGTAACCTGCTGCAGGCCAATAACCTCATCCATATGCACAGCCACCGGCACAGAGGAAAGACGCATATCCATCCCCATCTGCATATATATCATCATGAAGAAGAGTAGCCCGTTATCCCGTGGCTCTTAAGATTAAGAAGGCTCGGTGGGGAACAAAAGACACGATATCCTCTTGATCAACCCATGGGTATACGACTTCGCCGCCTATGACCTCTGGGCCAAGCCCCTGGGGCTCCTCTACCTGGCGGCGCTTTTAGAGAAAAACGGCTGGGGCATCCACTATATCGACTGCCTCGACATCCACCATCCTGCCCTCAAGATTGCCGGCATACAAAAACCCAAGCGCCGATTGGATCACCGGGGCCACTTCTACCGTGAAGAGGTGGCCAAGCCAGTTGCGCTGAGAGAGATCACCCGACGGTTCTACCGCTTTGGCCTTCCTCCTGCGGTCTTCAAAAAAGTCCTCGTGTCCGTCGCGGCACCGCAGGCCGTTTTGGTCACCTCGGGGATGACCTATTGGTATCCTGGGGTGCACGAGGTCATCCATGTCGTTAAAGAGACCTTCCCCGGTGTACCCGTTATCCTGGGGGGAATCTATGCCACCCTTTGTGCGGAGCATGCGCGCGAGAAGGCAGGGGCAGACCTTGTCATTGCCGGGTGGGGGGAACTACCGGTACTGGAGGCCCTGCAGGATCTGACGGGCTTCACCCCTTTTTTTCTCCCGGATCCGGTGCTCCTCGACAGCCTCCCCGCGCCGGCCTTCGGTCTCTATCCCGAGCTCGATTACTGTTGCTGCCTTACCTCGCGCGGGTGTCCCTATGCCTGTGCGTACTGCGCCTCCGCACTCCTTTCTCCCCGTTATACACGCCGTGAGCCTGCCTCGGTGGTAGAAGAGATCGCTCGCTCTGTGCTGGAGTATGGGGTGGAGGATATCGCCTTTTATGACGATGCCCTGTTGGCGGAGCAGCAGTTCGCCATTGCCCTGTTGCAGGGGATAGCGGCGCGGGAAATTAAGGCCCGGTTTCACGCCCCCAACGGGCTGCACTGCCGGGGTATTTCACAGGACGTGGCGCTCCTGATGCGCCAGACAGGATTTACAACCATCCGCCTGGGGCTTGAGACCACGAATTGTGAGCGTCAGCAGGCTACCGGCGGAAAGGTGAACACGGAGGAGTTCCAACAGGCGGTAGAAAACCTCCGGCAAGCAGGCTATCTTCCACAAGATATCGGGGCCTATATCTTGGTCGGGCTCCCGGGCCAGGGGCGAGCGGAGGTAGAGGAGACCATCAGATTTGTCCAAGAGTGCGGTGCGAGGCATTATCTGGCCGAGTACTCACCCATTCCCGGCACCTTGCTGTGGGAGGAGGCTGTTCAGTGTTCTCCTTTCGACTTGGCGCACGAACCCCTGTTTCACAACAACACGATCTTGCCGTGCCAGGGGGAGGGATTGTCCTGGGCAGATGTGCAGGCCCTCAAAGCACTTGCGCGGGTACCATGAGGGCTTCTCTTCTGGCGCAGCGCCGTGTTATTTTTTTAGAGAGAAAAATCCGAATGTCCGATGCGTTTCGAACTCCCCTTGCAACTACGGGGCAAAGATGTTATAAGGGTAAAAATTTTTCAGTTCGCTTGCAGCGATGCCTCGCGTACAAGAAAGAGACAGGAACGGTGCAATGAAGATATTCCCCCTGATGGGGTTGCTTTTTATCTCGCTTTTCCTCCCGGTGCTGGTCCAGGCCGAGGCCCTTGATTTCCCCCAAACGAATGTCCCGATCAACGACTATGCGGGCATCATCCCGCCGGAATACGAGGCCCGGATGGATGCATTAGCTCGGACCGTTTGGGAAAAGACCGGGACCGCCCTGGTCGTTGCAACTTTCCGGGACGTGGGGGGGGAGAACCCGCGGATATTCGCGACGAAGCTCTATACGGCATGGGGGATCGGTACGAGAGGGAAGGATAAAGGAATCTTGCTCCTCGTGGCCGTGAAGGAACGGCAGGTGACTTATGAAATCGGCTATGGTGTGGAAGGGATATTGCCTGACGCCAAAGTCGGCGCGATCTTGGATCAGTACGTCGTCCCCTTACTGCTGCAAGATAGATACGGAGAAGGCCTGCTCAACGGGATGGGGGCGGTAGCGGCGATTCTGGCAAAGGACGCAGGGGTGAGTATCGACGTGCATAATTATGGCGCAAAGGTCCCCCAGACAAGGCGGAGGGCCGGCCTCCTGCCCCTGATCTTTTTTGTCTTCTTTGTCATCTTCTCCTTTTTTGGCCGGCGCAGGGGGGTGTCCCCGCTGTTTTTCTTGCCCTGGCTCTTTCTCGGAGGCGGCAGGGGGATGGGAGGCCTCGGCGGCTTTGGCGGCGGTTTCGGCGGTTTTAGCGGTGGGTTCGGCGGCTTTGGCGGCGGGATGAGCGGCGGCGGCGGGGCGAGCAGGAGTTTCTGATGAGGAAGGAACGATGACGACGGGAACGATGATAAAGACGATCTGGACACGGATACGGACGCTTCTCAAACGTGAATTTGAGAAATTGTTAAAGAAGCTCAAACCGCCCGAGAACCCGGATGAGGTAATTCCCGGGCTCATCGACGACTATACCAGGGTCTACGGCGACGACCTGCTCTCCATCTGCCTTTACGGCAGCGGGGCGCGGGGGGATTACATCCCCGGCAGGTCGGACCTCAATTTTCTTATCGTCCTCACGGAGGAGGGGATGACGAGGCTCGACAAGGCCTTTCGCGTGGTTGCCCGATGGCGGAGACGGCGCGTGGCGGTACCCTTATTTATGACGGCCGAATACCTTACCACCTCGCTCGACACCTTCCCGCTGGAGTTTCTGAACATCAAGCGCCATTACCGGGTCGTGTGGGGTGAGGATCCTTTGGCCGGGATCACCGTCGGCAAGGATCAACTCCGCCTGCAATTGGAGCGGGAGGTAAAAGGGAAACTCCTCCAGCTGAGGGAGGCCTATCTTGCGAGCAGGGGGTGGAAGCGGAACCTCGTTGCCCTTGCCGCGCAGTCCCTGACGAGCTTTGTATCTATTTTTCAGGGGATCCTGTACCTGCGCGGTAAAGAGATTCCCCACGAGCGTCGTGAGAGCATCGAGGTAATGGCGGCGGAGACGGGGTTGGCGCCGGAACCCTTTACACGGCTGCTGGCAGTCAAGGAAGGGCGACTCAAGCTCCCTGCCCGGGAGATCAAACGGCTCGTCGTGAACTATATGGAAGAAGTGAGGCGCCTCGCCTCGTGGGTTGACAAAATGTGATCGGAGTAATGTAATGTAAGGAGGGAACAATGGGAAAAGGAACGAAAATCACCCTGGTTGTCTTAGCCGTAATCGTCGGATTTGCCCTCTTATTTGTCCTGGGTTTTTACGGGATGTATAATAAGATGGTAACCATGGATGAAGGGGTCAAGACCGCCTGGGCCCAAGTGGAGAACCAGCTCCAGCGCCGGATGGACCTCATCCCCAATTACGTGGAAACGGTCAAGGGGTATGCCAAGCACGAGCGGGAGGTCTTTATCGAGGTCACCAACGCGCGGTCCAAGGTCGCCGGGGCCGTGAACCCCGCACAAAAGATAGAGGGGAATAATCAGTTGACCGCCGCTCTCAGCCGGCTGTTGCTGGTGGTGGAGAACTACCCGAACCTCAAGGCCAACCAAAACTTCATCCGCCTCCAGGACGAGCTCGCCGGTACCGAGAACCGCATTGCCGTGGAGCGCATGCGCTACAACGAGGCGGTCCGGGGGTACAACGTCTATATTCGTAGGGTCCCCAACAACCTTGTGGCTGCAATCTTCGGCTTCGGCAGGGCGCCCCTGTTTGAGGCCCCGGCAGAGGCCAAACAGCCGCCCAAGGTCAAGTTCTGATATCACGGCCGCTTCTATCTTGAGCGCTATTCACTCATCCGCGTAGTGATGTTGGGTAGCGGCAACATGATCTAATGAAAGGAGCGTACTATGGCGGCGGGGAAGAAAGGCTGTTTAATCGTCCTGGTCATCATCGTAGCAGCCGGTTTGCTGCTACTGTATCCCTCTTTTCAGGGGGCACGCAGCCAACTGCTGGTCCTGGATGAAGGGGTGAAGACGGCCTGGGCCGAGCTGGAGAAACAGTTGCAAAGCCGCATGGACCTCATCCCCAACTACGTGGAGACCATCAAGTCATATGCCCCGCAAGAGCAGGAGACTTATGGGGCGGTCAGCGGGCTGCATGTCAGGGCCGCAGTGACGATGACTCGCCCGCGCAAGATAGAGATCAACAGCGAGTTGACAATCGCCCTGGACCGGCTCGGCGCCGTTGCAGAGCGGTATCCGGACCTCAAGAAAGATCAAACGTTTATGACGCTGCAGGCCAAACTGGCCGAGATCAAGAACCGCATCGCCGAGGCGCGGGTGCGGTATAATGAGGCGGCCACGGCATTTAATACTTATCGGCAGGGCCCCCTCGTGGTCATCGTGGCTATCCTGTCCGGCCTTTCCGAGGCACCTCTCTATGATGCCAAGCTCCCCGATGCGTCACCGGTGCTGCCGGTACCCACTGCCGAGCCTAAGCCTTCCGGCCCTGCGTCAGGCACGCAATGAAGGGGATGATCCTGGCAGCCGGTCTCGGAACCAGGCTGGAGCCGCTGTCACGCATCAGGCCAAAACCCCTGTTCCCGGTTCTCAACCGCCCCCTGCTCGCCATCGCCATTGAACAACTGCTAGCAATGGGGGCGACCCACATCGTGATCAACGCCCATTATCTGGCCGCGCAGGTCGAGGAGTTTGTGCAGGAGGGGGCGTGGGGGAGGGCGGTGACGGTTAAGGTCGAGTCCGAGATCTTGGGCACCGGCGGCGGCATCAAGAATTGCGCCGATGAGCTTCGGGATACCCCCTTCTGTATCGTGGTCAACGGCGACATCTACCATACTTTTGATCTCTTACCCGCGGTGCACTATCATACCGAGATGAACAACCTAACGACCCTCATCCTCTGCGACGATCCCCGTTTCAATCAGGTGGGGATCGATGCCGAAGGCAAGGTCGTCCATATCAGGAAACGAAAGGTACCGGGCTCTCAGCCGTCTGTGGCGATCCTCACCTTCACGGGGATCCACATTATTTCTCCCCGGCTCTTCGATGTCATGCCGCAAGCGGGGGCATTTGATATTATGGGGTGCTACCTCGGGCTTGCCGCGTACGGCGAGGCGGTAAGGGGATATCCGATGCGCACGGGATATTGGCAGGACATGGGGCGGATAGAGGCGTATCAGGCCTTG
>MGQT01000052.1:20249-21135 GCA_001797935.1 Deltaproteobacteria bacterium RBG_16_54_18
TCCATCCCGAGGCCCATCTCGAATCCGGCATTAAAATGGAAGGATTCGTCTGCGTGGGGAAGGGGAGCCGTATTGGGCACGATGCCTCTCTCAAGGACACCGTGATCTGGAATGATGTCGTCATCGAGCAGGGGAGCCAGATAGAAGGGTGTATCGTGGCCGACGGCGCACGGGTCACGGGCGAGCATCGGGAAGAGGCCCTGATCCCGGGGTAAAGGATGCCGCCTGAAAAGACAACGGAGAAAAATAACCCACCCTCACCGGCGTTGAGCCGGTTTGTCGAGTCCTCTCTCGCGCGCGAGAAGCTTCAGTGGGAGGAGATTGCGGGTGAAGGTTCCGGCAGGCGCTTTTATCGCGTCCGGCATGGGCAGGAGAGCTGGGTGGTGATGGTCAATCCCGCTCCTTTGCGGGATCGGCGTGGGATAACGGAAAACGATTCATTCCTCTACATCGCCCGGCATCTGCGCGAGGCCGGCTCCCCGGTGCCGGAAATATATCATTATGCCATGGAGCCGGGTTGGTTTCTCATGGAGGACATGGGGGATTGCCACCTGCAGACAGCGGTCTTGGGACACGCAGGCGACCGTCGGCACCTCATCGAGACCTACCAACGGGTCATCGATGTCCTGACCGCGATCCAAGTCGAGGGGGGAAAAAGATTTGATCCTGTCCAAACCCATAACCCGCCGTATGACGAGCAATTTATGCTGGCCTGGGAATCGGGGTATTTTTTTAAGGCCTTTGTGCAAGGCTATCTCGGCCTTGCGATCCCGGCGGAGGAGCTCAAGGGGGAATTCGTTGATTTAGCGCACCGGGCCGCGCAGGCGCCGGGGAGTTATTTCCTCTATCGTGACTTTCAATCCCGTAATATCATGGTCAGGGCAGG
>MGQT01000053.1 GCA_001797935.1 Deltaproteobacteria bacterium RBG_16_54_18
TTTCTCAAGGGGCAGACGGTGGCAACGCTCGGACGTAAACGAATCAAACAGGGTGAACAGGATGATGTCGCTTCCCTGGTGCCTCTCTACGTCAGACCTTCCGAGGCCGAGCTCAAAGGGATGCATACCTAAGGACAGTATTCATAAAAAAAAGAGGGGGCTCGGAAAGGCCCCCTCTTTTGGTCATGATGTTGTCTGCTACTTATTTCTTGCTGGGGTGACAACCGCTGCACTTGACAGTTGGGCCGGTCTTTTTGCCCTCGGCCGCCAGCTTTTTATGACAGTCCTGACAGTTGCTGTGATAGGCCTTTTTCAGCCCCTTCTCTCCACTATCTGCTGCCTTGTGGCACTCGGCGCATTTTTGCACGGTGGCTGGCTGCTCACCTTTTTTCAATGTGTGGTGGCATTCATTGCAGGCTGCCGCAGCCGCGTGTACCTTGTGAGACAATACAACAGGCGTCTGCACTTTGTTGGGGTACTTGTTGTTAATCGTGATCTTCTCGGGCTGAGCCAGGGCGATACCGATGATGGTCGCCGTGGCAAATGCAATAAGGACGATACTATTAATCCATCTTTTCATCTGTTCCCCCTTTCATCCAATATATTCTCACTATAAATATTATACTACGAGGTCTTTTTTGTCAAGCTTTCTTTAAAATAGGGCCGAGGGGATTTCCCCCCCCGGCCTGTCTAAGAAATAAAAGATTGCTTGGTAGCGGGGGCATGATTTGAACATGCGACCTTCGGGTTATGAGCCCGACGAGCTACCTGGCTGCTCCACCCCGCGATCGAACATGTAGTTTAGTTTTTCACAGCGGCTTTGTCAACTCTTTTCTCGGAGAAATGTTTAACCTTTTATGTGGGATACCGGCATGTCTTTTGAGTTGACAGGTGAGGCGTTGCAGGATACATAATATACGGTGATGTGTCGCCACTGCCAACGGCAATTGCCGAGGCATACGGCTTTTTGAGAGGGAGAATTTTGAAAAGCAGCGAACAGAGGGAATGGCTTTCCGTCTCCGTCATGGGGTATGACCGCCCCGGCATTGTGGCCGCGGTCGCCAAGGTCCTTTTTGACAATAGCTGCAATATTGAGGCGTTATCCCAGACCGTTCTGATGGGACAATTTGCTATGATTGTGGTGGTCGCGCCGCTGGCAGGATCGTCAGCCGGTACGTTGCAGGCGGGATTAGAAACGCTGGCAGCGCAGATGAAGCTAGCGATCCATATGAGGACGCTCAATCCAACAGAACACCAGGCATTTGATGTGGGGAATGCAGAGCCTTTTGTGATCACGGTCCGTGGGGAAGACCGACCGGGGCTCGTCTTAGCCATCACAACGATCTTGGCGGAGCAGGGGGTCAATATTACCTGCCTGGGGGCGGAAGTGGTCCCTGTTGATCAGCGGCTTGACTACATCCAAATCTATGAGGTGGACATACCGAACGATATGGACTTCTCCCGCATCCAGAAGGCCCTGCGTGAAAAAGGGGCGGCAATCGGCGTGACTGTCGATATGCAGCACCGTAACATCTTTCGTGCCATTAACCAGATATAGGTTTGTATGCTCAGTTCTGAAGAGATCATTCGCACGATCGAGATGCTTAAAAATGAAAACCTCGATGTCCGCACCGTCACGCTGGGCATCAGTCTCAGGGACTGCGTCAGCTCGAAGGCCGAGGAATTGTGCAGCAAGATCCGCGCAAAAATAAAACGGGTTGCCGGTGAGATGGTGGCTGTCTGCGATCGGATCTCGGACAAGTACGGGATCCCTATCGTCAATAAGCGTCTCGCCGTTACCCCCATCGCCGCGGTCGCAGAGGGGTTGGACAGGGGGGAATATATCACGGTTGCTAGGACGCTCGATCAGGTGGCCGGCGAGGTGGGGGTCAATTTCATCGGCGGTTATTCTGCCTTGGTACAAAAGGGGTTTACCACGGGAGATCGCAACTTAATTGCGACACTCCCCGCCGTTCTGTCGTCAACCGCGCATATTTGCGCTTCAGTTAATGTCGCTTCCACACAGGCCGGGATCAATATGGATGCGGTATCGCTCATGGGACAGGCGATCAAGGAAATTTCCATCGCTACTGCCGAGCAGGACGGCTTCGGCTGCGCGAAGCTCGTCGTCTTTGCCAATATGCCTGAAGACAATCCCTTTATGGCCGGGGCCTATCTCGGCTATGGGGAACCGGAGGCGGTCATCAATGTCGGTGTCAGCGGTCCCGGCGTGGTGAAGCGAGAGCTGGAACGGGCCTTGCAATCAGGGACGAAGCTGACCTTGGGAGATTTATCGGAGATCATCAAAAAGACGAGCTTCCGCGTGACCCGTGTGGGGGAGCTCATTGCCCGCGAGGTGGCGGAGTTGCTCGGCGTGAGCTTCGGCATTGTGGACCTCTCCCTCGCACCCACGCCCACGGTGGGGGACAGCGTGGGGGAGATCATCCAGTGCCTGGGGCTCACCGCCATCGGCGTGCCCGGCTCAACCGCCGCGCTTGCCCTGCTCAATGACGCCGTCAAAAAGGGAGGGGCCTTTGCCTCCTCGTCGGTAGGGGGGCTTTCCGGCGCTTTTATCCCGGTCAGCGAGGATTTAAACCTTTCCGAGGCGGTGGCAAACGGCTCTTTGTCCCTGGAAAAACTCGAGGCCATGACCGCGGTCTGCTCCGTGGGGCTCGACATGATCGCCATCCCCGGCGATGTCGACGCCGGCACCATTGCCGCCATCATTGCCGATGAAATGGCGATCGGCGTCTTCAACCATAAGACCACGGCGGTGCGTCTGATTCCCGTGCCTGGCAAGGGTGTGGGTGATAAGGCGGTTTTCGGCGGCCTCTTTGGGGAGGCCCATATCGTGGAGGTGCGTAATGTCGCCTGTTCGCACGCCTTTGTCGGTTTTGGCGGCAGGATCCCGGCCCCGATCACGAGCATCAGGAATTGAAAGGGTTTTTTGAAAGGGGATCAAGGAGAGAAGAATTACTATTTTCTAGACTGAGACGATAACAAATCATTCAGAGCGGAGTACCTGAGAGTAGAGAGGAGGGGTAACTATGAAGAGGATAGTAGCAATTCTTTTTATTGTTTCGTTGGTCTGTACGCCCGTTTTGGGAGGGGTTGTATACGGCGAGGTTAAAAACCTCTCAGTTGATCAAGGGGTAACGGCCAAGATAAAGGCCTTCGATAAAGGCTTTTTCAAGCGCTTTGACGTCTATTCGGCAGGATCGCCGGAGGTTTCTACGGCGCTCCTGTTTGATCGGAAGGATCAGCAGCGCCTTCCGGCAGGAGATTGGGTGGGGCCGCTGGGCGAAAAAGAGATCGGCCGTGCCATCAATAGTCTGAGCAAGCAGTATCAGGGTCGATCCTGGTATGTTCCGCTGAAGCCTCGGGCCCTTAACATTGTGAACAGCAAGGGGGAGGTGCTGGGGTACGTTTTTACTGGAGCAGAAACGATTGAGACTAGTCTCAAACTCAAAGTAAGCGGCAGTATGGTTGCGTATCCACCTTTTCAAAATCTCGCGACGGATCAGCGGATAGCAGCCAAGATAGAGGCCTTTGATGAAAACTTTTTTAAGTACTTTGACGCCTACACAGCAGGTACACAGGAAGAGCCCATTGCCATCCTGTTTGATCGAAAGGACCAGTATCACCTTCCGGCAGCCGCATGGGAGAAACCGCTCCCCGGAGTAAATGAGATCATTTATGCCCTGAGGCGCTTGAGTCAAATGTCTCAGGATCAGGAACACTCGTGGAAGATACCCCTAAGACCTCGTGCCCTCAACATCGTCAACACCAAAGGGGATGTGTTGGGATATGTTTATTTCGGCTTAGAAACGATACAGATGGATCGTGAAACGGATGGTCGTGTGACGGTGCATATGCCCGTGCTCCAAAAGATTCAAGGAGGTGGTGGAGGGGGCGGCGGCAGATAGACGCCGTAGACGTCTTCCCTAGCGTTATTTTAGCGTTTGCGTGTAACAGCGGTAGGGGCATCATACGACAGCCCCTACCGCTTGCTGTTTTTCTACGATGATTGTAACAGATGGGTATACGCCCGCGAGCTTTTCCTTTTCCTCATTGTACCTACGTTTCCTTTGGTGCTGGGGCCTGATTTTTCGGTGTGGTTTCTTCAGGTACAACGGCAGCGGGAGGTTCCGGCTTTGTCGGCGTTACCTCAGGTAACGGAGCAATTGGTTTCTCCGTGCGCTTCATAACGTCCTTGTTCTGTAGCGCGATCTCGATACGCCGGTTTTTCTGCTTATGTTGAGGCGTGTCATTAGTGACAAGGGGATGATATTCTCCATATGCGGTCGCGAGCAGCATCTCCGGCGGGACCCCCGCAGACTCCTGCAAGAACCGAACTACCGTGATGGCCCTGGCTGCAGAGAGCTCCCAGTTGGTAGGATAGGCAGCGCGCAAGGATTTAGCAATTGGAACATTGTCAGTATGTCCTTCCACACGGATTACCTTGTCGGTCAGCCCTTTGATAATCGTTCCCAGTTTTTGCAGCACTTCTTTCCCCCCTGGCTTGAGGGCGGCGCTGCCCGAATCAAAAAAGATCTTTTCCGCCACGTTCACCGTGAGTCTGTCTTGATATTGACTAATGGTCACCTGCCCGGCATTTACCTCTTTTTGCAGTTGGCTCATGAGCTGTTCGTAGGTGGCCTTTGATTGTTGATCGCGGGCGATGAGATCCGCCTTTTCTGTTTCTGAGAGCGCGAATTGCTCCCTGCAGGCGCTATAACCGGCCTGTAGGCTGTTACACTGTGTTTGGAAATTGTTGTACTGCGTTTGCAGAGAGTTGTTCGCTGCCTCAAGCTTATTATATTTTCCTGAAGAAACGCAGGCTGTGAGCACGGCTCCCAGCATAACCACGCTACCCCAAAGGACAAAGTTCCTTTTCATATGAGCACTCCTTTCTTTAATTTCCGTATGTCTTAAAGGGACATATCATATTTCTTTTGTAATGGCAATATCGCACCTACTTGTATCATTTCCAGATCCGTGGTCTTTCTTGGTTGGTTTTGCCTTGTTGCTGTGTTATATCTCTTCTCATACTAAAAAAATGAAGGTCCTCCTTATTCAACCACCGATTCGGGATTTTTATCAAACAGCAATACGGACGCAGCCGCTTGGTCTCGCCTATCTTGCCGCTGTTTTGAAAGCGCACGGCCATTCAGTAGAGATCCTTGACTGCCAGACGCACAAAAAGACATCAATTACGCTCCCCGTCGAACTGTCATACCTCAAGGATTATTATCCTGTTGAGGACCAAAGCCCCTTCAAACTCTATTCCGGGTATTATCATTTCGGCATGAACTGGGATGAGATCAGCCGGAGGCTCGAAGCTTCTCGGGCCGATGTCTTCGGGATTTCTTCCTCTTTTACACCGTATCACGCCGAGGCCCTGGAAGTCGCCAGGATCGTCAAGCAGGGGGATATAGGGCGAATCGTCGTTATGGGAGGGGCGCATGTGAGTTGCGATCCTCAGGGGGTCATGGAAAGCCCTCTGGTTGACTATGTCGTATTGGGTGAGGGGGAGCTTCGCATGCCGTTCCTCTTAAACTACATTGCGAAGGGTGGTACGACAAGGATAGCGGAGCTTGATGGTATCGGCTATCGCGCAGATGGGCGGGTTTGGATCAACCCCCTCAAGCGTTTTATAAAAAACCTCGACGAGCTTCCTCTCCCTGCCCGTGAGCTTCTCGATTCAGATCGCTACCGTATCGGGAAGAAGAGGGCGACCATGCTCATTACGAGCAGGGGATGTCCGCATGGATGCGCCTACTGCTCCGCACACCTCATCATGGGAGGCGCTTTTCGTGAGCGATCTCCCGCGGACATCGTGCAAGAGATGCTGGCGTGCAGGCAGGCCCATGCTATCGTCGCCTTTGATATCGAGGATGATAATTTCACCTTTGACAAAGAACGGGCGCGAAAGTTGCTGAACCTCATCATTGATACGTTTGGCGAAGGGAATTTACAGCTTTCCGCCATGAACGGCATCTCTTACGCAGCGTTAGACGGTGAACTTCTCAGCCTGATGAAGCGGGCCGGTTTCAAAACGATCAATCTCTCCTTTGTCAGCGCAGACTCTGGAATTAGGGAAAGCATGCAGAGGCCAGGCACCCGGTCCGCTTTTGACATTATTGTAGAAGAAGCGGCACAAATCGGACTGCACACCGTCGCCTATGCCATCCTGGGGATGCCGGGGCAGGCGGTTCCCGACATGACGGAGACGCTGATCTCCCTCA
>MGQT01000054.1 GCA_001797935.1 Deltaproteobacteria bacterium RBG_16_54_18
GGAGTTTTTTGAGCTGGGCCAGGGAATAGACCGGGCCGTCTACGCAGACATAGCTCGTGCCGATGTTGCAGCGTCCGCAGAGCCCGATGCCACACTTCATCCTCCGCTCTAGCGTCGTGATGACCTGCTCATCCTTGTACCCGAGCTCGGCCAGGGCCTGTAGCGTGAAGCGGATCATAATGGGGGGGCCGCACGTGATGGCAATCTTTCCCTTGGGGTCAGGGGCAAGCTCCTTGAGCACGTTGGGCACGAGCCCGACGCGCTTGTCCCAGTCGGGGAATTCTCTGTCCACCGTGAGGATAAGCTCCATGTCCTTGCGCCCGGCCCATTCCTTGACCTCCTCTTGATAGCAGAGGTCCTGCGGCGAACGGGCCCCGTACAGCAGGGTGATGGCGCCGTAGTCTTTGCGGTTGTCGAGCATGTAGAGGAGCAAGGTGCGCAAAGGCGCCATGCCGATGCCGCCGCCGATAAAGTAGATATCCTTCCCCTTCATTTCCGCATAGGGAAACCAGTTGCCGAGGGGGCCGCGCACGCCGATGGGGTCCCCTGTCTTGCACTGATGTATCCGCTCCGTCACCTCCCCTGCCCGCATGACGCTGAACTGGAGGTAGTCCATTCTGGTCGGCGGCGAATTGATCACGAATGTTGCCTCCCCGACGCCGAAGAGCGAAAGCTGCGCCACCTGCCCCGGCTCAAAACGAAATTCCTTCTGGTTCCCCAGCACGACCTGGAAGGACTTGATCGTGGGGGTCTCTTCGACGACCTTGATGATTTGCCCGATCTCGGGAACAAAGGTGTTTGCCGCTTGGTTAGCCATGCTTCGCTGCCTCCCGCAAGACCTGGCGAATATCCAAGGATACCGGACAGGATTTGATACACCTACCGCAACCGCTGCAGCCGAAGGCACCCTTATAATTGGTCGGGTGATAGCTGAACTTGTGCCCGATGCGGTTGCGGTAGCGATCCGCCTTCGTGGGGCGCGGATTATGCCCGCTCGCCTCGAGGGTGTACTGGTAGAACATGCAGGAATCCCAGGTGCGAATCCGCTCACCCTGCATGCCGGCGGGTTCGTCGGTGATCGTAAAACAGTAGCACGCCGGGCAGACATACGTGCAGGCGCCGCAGCTGACACAGGAGGCGCTCACCTGGTCCCAGAATTCGGTGCTGAAGAGCTTGATGATCTTCTGCTCGATCTGCTTCAGCGGCAGGACATCTTGTTTTTTTATCGCGTCCCGAACGCGCTGAGCCTCCTTGACCTGCTTGTCCTTCGCCGGGGTGAATGCCTCGTCCTTGACGAGCGTCTTCCCCTTGTCGGTGATTGCCTCGGCAAGATAGCCGCCGTCCACGGGCGTGAGCGCCAAGTCGGACCCCGCGGTGGCAGTCGGACTGCCGCCGACGCTGGTGCAGAAACACGTGCTTTCAGACTCGTGACAAAGGAGGGTAACAATCGTCAGGGCGTCTTTGCGCGCCGTGACGGCATCGTCCTGCCATTCCCCGTGCGTGAAGACCTGGTCAAAAACGGCCAATCCCTGCACATCGCAGGCACGTGCCCCGAAGAGGATTGTCGGTTTAATATCCAGCTGGTGGTCAAGCGCTACGGTGGTCCGCGTCAGGTCGTTGGCGTCTTTCGTATAGGCATAGCTGAGGAGCTGCTCCGTCTGCGGGAAGACGACCCCCTTGGGCGGCATCGAGGCCTGTCGAGAAAGCGCGAGTTCTGCGCCTGCCTGCCATTCCTGAAACAGCGTTACCGTGGTCGCGGTCCGGACAGGCGCCAAGACCCGAGCGGCCTTGCCGAGCTTGCTGAGCAAGGGCGGTATTTTCCCCGTTGCTAAGAAATGCGCCTGCGTGCTCACCACTCGCTCTCCTTAATAGTCGGTTCTTCCACCTTGAAGGTATATAACGGCGGGGTATCTGCCGGGTTTACCCCTGCCTCGTAGGCGAAGAGCTCCTTGATCTCCTTGTTGATCTTGCGGCGGATGCGCTGGATCGGGATATTCATAGGGCACGCCCGTTCGCACTCCCCGCAATCGGTGCAGCGCCCGGCAAGGTGCAGGGCATGCATGATCTGCCACATCACCTTTTCGTTGACGCCGGTCCGCTGACTGAACCAATGGGGGTCCCTCGCGTCGGCGGCGCAATGATCCCGGCACACGCATAGGGGGCACGCGTTGCGGCAGGCATAGCACCGTATGCAGCGGTCAAGCTCCCGTTCCCAGTGCGCGAGGCGCGCGGGGATATCCAGCCCTTCTATTTCCTTAACCTCTGCATCGACGGCGGCAGCCGGCCGCTGTGCGGAAAAAGCGGCGCCGGCGAGGTGGTCGAAGATAATCGGCGTGGGATATTGACAGACAAGGCACTTCGCGGCCAGGACGTCGTCGAGGGAGGCCTCCTGCTTGCCTTCTGAGGTTTTTATGGTGATAGTCTTGTCCGTGAACGAGCAATCAATAACTTCTTTGCCATTAATAAGCGCTTGTATCTTATTCATGTCCACCACGCCGCGGCACGGGATCCCGATGATAACGATCTCCTCCCGTTTGATGAGCTTTTCCTGCAGGAGCTGCACGATGGAGCGGCTATCGCACCCCTTGCAGAGAATCCCGACTTTTTTCCCCTTGAGCTTGGGGAGATACGATACCAGGTTGTGGACACACAGGGGGTTCCAGATCAAGCGGTCGATATCGGCGCTGGAGCGGCAAAAGAAGGGAACGGCATGCACGGGATCGTACCCCTGCCCCCAGCCGATGACGAGCGCCAGCCCCTCTAACTCCCGGGTGATGGCCTCTTTGATGTCAGCGAGTACCGGCATTGCCTGCTCCTCCTTCACCAAACGTGCGACGAGACCCCAGGGCATGGACCTGCGCGGTAAAATCGGTCACCACATGCTGCCACCTGGCCCCCTCCGAGGCCGATACCCACGTGTAGGCAAACCGGCCGGGGTCAATACCCATAAAGGGGAGAAATCGTTTGAGCACCTCCAGGCGGCGGCGGGCGTAAAAGTTCCCCTCCGCGTAGTGACAATCCCGCGGGTGGCAACCGGAGACGAGGACGCCGTCGGCCCCCTCCATGAATGCCTTGACCACGAACAGGGGGTCCACCCTGCCGGAACAGGGGACCCTGATGATCCTGAGGTCGGTCGGCTGTTTAAACCGCGACACCCCGGCGGTGTCGGCACCGCCGTAGGAGCACCAGTTACAGAGGAACCCGACTACCCTCAGCTCCTTTGCTTCCATGCCTGGCATAATGCCTCTACCTCCGCGATGATTTGATTATCGGTGCACTGCTGTAATTGTATCGCTCCAGGGGGGCAGGTGGAGGTACACAGGCCGCACCCCTGGCAGACGGTCTCGATGACGTGGGCCACCTTTTGCCCGTCCCGCAGCTCCCGTTCCTCGATGGCCCCGAAGGGGCACGTATCCTGGCACTTGAAGCACCCGATGCACCGGCGCTCATTCACCAGGGCGATCTGGGGATCGGAGGCGAGCTGGTCTTTGGAAAAGAGGGCCAAGACCTTGCTGGCTGCCGCGCTCCCCTGCCCCACCGAGGCCGGAATATCCTTGGGCCCCTGACAGGCCCCGGCCAGAAAGACCCCCGACGTGTTGGTCTCCACCGGCCTTAACTTGGGGTGGCTCTCCATGTAGAAGCCATACCCGTCGTAAGAAATCCGTAGCTTCTCCGCCAGCTCCTGGGCACCCGGGGCCGCCGTTGCCGCCGTGCCGAGGACGACGAGGTCTGCCTCGATCTCCATCTGGGCCCCTAAGAGGGTGTCCACACCTTTGACCATCATGCGCTTGCCCTGGGGGAAGACGCGCGAGACCCTGCCGCGAATATACTGCACCCCGTACTCTTCCTGGGCCCGGCGCGTGAATTCTTCATACCCCTTGCCGGGTGAGCGGATATCGATATAGAAGACATAAACCTCGACGCCGGGAACGTGATCCTTGGTGAGGATGGCCTGCTTGGCAATGTACATGCAGCAGAAATTGGAACAGTAGGGACGTCCCAACGAGGCGTCGCGTGACCCGGCGCAGGAGATAAAGACCACCCGTTTCGGCTCCTCGCCGTCCGAAGGACGCTGGACATGCCCCTGGGTGGGGCCGGAAGCGTTTAACATCCGCTCGTATTGGATCCCGGTAATGACATCCGGGTATCTGCCCGCTCCGTATTCCCCGAGCTCTCCGATATCCAGGAGGCCGTATCCCGTCGCGACGATGATGGCCCCGACCTCCTCGGTGACGATCTCATCCTCCATCTCGTAATTGATGGCCTTGACCGGACAGACCTTGGCGCAGACGCCGCACTTTCCCTTGGTGAACTGGCGGCAGTATGCTGGGTCGATCTTGGCCTTTTTGGGGATCGCCTGCGGGAAGGGGATGTTGATGGCAGTGGTCACGGCAATCCCCTCGTTGTGGTAATCAAAGGATTGTTTGCTCGGGCACTTCTCCATGCAGAGGCCACAGCCGGTGCACTTGGTCCAATCCACGTAGGGGGCCTTCTTTCGGATCTTGGCGGTATAGTTGCCGACATATCCTTTAATTTCATCGATCTCCGCGTAGGTGTAGAGCTTTATCTTGTCGTGTTGCGCCACGTCAACCATCTTAGGACCCAAGATGCAGATCGAGCAGTCCACCGTGGGGAATGTCTTGTCGAGCTGCGCCATCCTCCCGCCGACGCTGGTTTTTTTCTCCACGAGGATCACGTCCAAGCCGCCATCGGCGCAGTCCAGGGCAGCCTGCATCCCCGCGACGCCGCCGCCCAAGACTAAAACCCGCTTGTTCACGTCGAACAGCGACGAATGCAGGTGCGCATGATTTGCCACCTTGGCCACTGCCATCCTGACCAGCTCGGTGGCCTTGCGCGTGTTGGCCTCCTTGTCCTCGCCGATCCAGGAGCAGTGTTCCCTGATATTTGCCATATCGAACATGTAGCGGTTGAGGCCGGCCCGTTCTATGGTGCGCCGGAAGGTGTTCTCGTGCATACGGGGCGAGCAGGCAGCCACGACCACCCCGTCCAACGATTGTTCCTTGATGGCCGTTTGTATCTGCAGCTGTCCTGGCTCGGAACAGGTATAGAGGTAGTCGGTCGCATAGACCACGTGGGGGAACTGTTTGGCTGCTTCCGCCACCTGGTGGCTATCGACCATGCCGCCGATGTTGGTGCCGCAGTGGCAGACAAATACTCCGATCCTCATTGCGCATGCTCCTTCAAATGAGTCTCCCATTTCGCCAGGATGGCATCACTGGCCACGGCATGTTTGTCCAGGCCCATCTCGTGCGGCGAAAACCCCAAGGCGAGCCCGACTACCTGCGTTATATACCAGACCGGCATCCGGCTGCGGGCGCCCCGAAAGGCGTTGACCTGTTCTTGTCGCAGGTCGAGATTTTGATGACAGAGCGGGCAGGCAACCACGATCGCGTCCGCCGCGATGGCCTCTGCCGCTGCCAGGACCTTGGCGCTCAAGGTTTGTACGATCTGCCGTTTGGCCAGACCGAACGCCGCTCCGCAGCACTCCGTCTTAAACGGGAAGTCCGGGGCATTGGCCCCGACGGCGGCTATGATCTTGTCCATCGAAACGGGATTTTCCGCATCGTCGAATTGCGCGAGCTGAGGCGGCCTCGTCAGGATACAACCGTAATAGGGGGCGAACGTAAGACCCGTGAGCGGTTGCTTGACCTTCGCTGTCAATGCCTCGAGCCCGATGTCTTCAAAGATGACCTGCAAGAGGGATTTAACCTCGATAGTACCCTTCAGGGGGAGATCGATGAGTTCCCTGAGTTCCTGCAAATGCTCCTTGTCCTGTGCCATGACCCGCGCGCTCTTGAGCGCGATCAGGCAGGACGGGCAGGGGGTGACCATCGTGTCGAGTTTCATCTGTTCCGCGAGGGCGAGATTCCGGGCGGCAAGCGCCCCATAGAGGACGTGATCAACCGTATGAGCGGGGGTAGAGCCGCAACAACTCCAATCCTCGACCTCGACCAAGGTGATGCCGAGTTTATCCGCCACGGCTCGCGCAGAAACTTCGTACTCCGCCGCGGTCCCGTGTTGCGAGCACCCGGGATAATAGGCGTAGCGCTTAGCCTTCATTGCGCCTCTTGTGCGCGAACCTTTTAAAGATTTCCTTGACGGCGCCGGCACCCTTGATGGTGCCCGGCAACAGGTGAATCTTACCCTTGCCGAGCAGCTTGGGGCCGAGTGCGGCATCGGTAAAAGGACGTTTCGTTTGGAGGTTATATTTCATAATGACCCCCAGCTCGTAGAGCCGGCCATGGCTCTTCACCGAATCGAGAAAGGAGTCATAAAAGGCCCGCACCCCTTGTTCCGAGACCGTCCCCGCGCGCCGGGACAAAATTCTCAGGACATCCATGACCCGCGCCACATCGATCTCGCGGGGACACCGCGTGGTGCATGTCTCGCACGTGGCGCAGAGCCAGATGGCGTGGGAGCGGAGCACCCGGTCTTTCTGACCGACCTGGAGCAGGCGCATAATCTGATGGACGGGTATATCAAAGGCGAAGGTGAGGGGACACCCGGCAGTGCAGTTGCCGCACTGGTAGCACTGCGCTACCTGCTGGCCGCTTTCACGTTCAACCGTGGCGATAAATCCCTTGTCGATTGATTCGACCTGTATCGTTTCCATCGCTCATCCTTGTGATAAAAGAATTAATGTACCCAGGAGAACTCTCAGGTATGCTGGGAAAGGGGCGTCACTTTGGCCTAGTGCCCGTAGTATTTCACCTCAGCAACCAATCTCCTATAATTGATACTTTGCGTCAACAATATAGTATCTTTTTGCATCCTCAATGAATCTGCATATCATATTAGCTATGACACCTAGCCCGTGTCAAGAGAATTTATTCACATAATTTGTTTTATCTTGTTTTATTGCCTCAATTTTTATAAGTAAAACATGGAGTAAAAAGCCGAAAAAGGCTTGACGTCGCAGCGCGATTATGGTTATGTAAAACTACAGTTTGTGCTGTTATTCACGAGCATCGGTAGACTCATAGTGTTAATAAGATTTTTAATAAAGTAAGGAGGAACCCTATGGAAATCATTTGTTGTTTAAAACAAGTGCCTGATACCGAGGCGGAGATCAGGCCCAGTGCCGACAATACGGCTATCAACTATGAAGGTATCAAATTTGTGATCAATGTCTACGACGAATATGCCGTAGAAGAAGCGCTGAAGATAAAGGAAAAGATTGGAGCGGGTACGGTCACCATCGTCACCTTGGGCCCCGAGCGGGCCGCGGAGTCTATCCGTACGGGACTGGCCATGGGGGCGGACAAGGCGGCCCACCTCGACGACCCCGCCTTCCTCGGATCAGACTCATACGCGACGGCCAAGGCCTTGGCAGCTGCCATCAAGGGGATGCCGCATGATCTCATCTTGTGCGGTATGCGGGCAATCGATGATGACGCCTTCCAGGTAGGGCATGCCCTCGCCGAGTTCTTGGGACTTCCCTCCGTCATGGGAATCGTCAAGCTGGAGCTCTCAGCAGATAAAAAAAAGGCAACGGTACACCGCCAGGTTGAAGGGGGAGTAGAGGTCCTGGAAGTACCCTTACCGGCGGTCCTCGGTGCGACCAAGGGATTGAATGAACCGCGCTACCCGTCGTTGCCGGGGATCATGAAGGCAAAGAAGAAGGAGCTTAAACCCGTCAAGGTGGCCGACGTGGGGCTCAGTACAGGAGACGTGGGGAAACAGGGGTTTAAAACGCAGGTAGCAAAATTTTCTCTCCCCCCCCTACGCAAGGCCGGCAAAATCGTTGAAGGCGGTACCCCGGAAGAAAAGGCAGGGCAATTGGCAAAGCTGCTCAGAGAAGAAGCAAAGGTAATCTAATTAATGAGAGAGAGGCAACGAGAGGAGAGCTACCATGGCAGCTATTTGGGTCTATGCGGAACATAAAGATGGGAAAATAAAAAAAGTAGCCTTTGAAATTTTGAGCGAGGCAAAGGCGTTGGCGGGAAAAAGCGGCGGGCCGCTCTGCGCGGTCTTGATCGGATCGGGCGTAGAAGGTATGGCCGCTGCCTTAGGCTCGTACGGGGCGCAAAAGGTATACTGCGTGGAGGCGGCAGACCTCGGCGCGTACACGACCGGCGGCTATACGAAGGCCCTGTGCGACCTCGTGCAACAGGAAAAGCCCGCGATCGTGCTCTTTGGGGCGAGTATCAATGGCAAGGACCTCTCCGCACGGGTGGCCGGCAGATTGGGAGTTGGTCTCGCCACCGATTGCACCGGTATCGGCCTCGATGATAAGGGCAGGTTGCAGGTGCGCAGACCGATGTATGCCGGAAAGGTCTACGCAGATGTCGTCTTCTCCGATGCCGCGCCGCAGATGGCCTCCGTGCGTCCCAATGTCCTGACGCTCGCCGCACCCGACGAATCGCGCAAGCCCGAGGTGGTAAAAGTCGCCGCCGCGGTAAAGTCTGACGACACGATGGTTGCCCTTAAGGAAGTGGTAAAAACCGGCGGAGAAAAGGTCGATCTGACCGAGGCGAATATCATCGTCTCCGGCGGCAGGGGAATGAAGGGCCCGGAGGGTTTTCAGATCTTGGAGGAGTTGGCCGGCGTCCTCGGTGGCGTGGTCGGCGCCTCGCGTGCCGCAGTGGATGCGGGCTGGCGTCCGCAGTCGGACCAGGTGGGGCAGAGTGGTAAGGTCGTTACCCCGAACCTCTATGTCGCCTGCGGGATCTCCGGTTCCATCCAGCATCTAGCCGGAATGGGGACTTCCAAGATGATCGTGGCCGTCAATAAAGACCCCGAGGCCCCGATCTTTAAAAAGGCGGACTACGGGGTCGTCGATGACCTCTTTAAGATAGTGCCGGCATTCACCCAAGAGGTTAAAAAGCTGCAGTAAGGCTTTGCACCAGGGTGCAGTAAGCAGGGGGGTGTTATCTGTACCCCCCTTTAGTACAATAAGGAGACTGAACATACCAACGGGGAGGATGCGATGGAAATAGCGAGACCGTTATATTGGAATATCGGCGCCATCGGTATGATCAATTATATCCTGGCCCTGGCCGCCATACTCATACTCGTCTATGCCTTATACGATCGGATCAGGCTCTGGCGCCACGGCAAGGCAGCAATACGTTTTGACCAGGCAGCGGAACGGATCAAGGGGGTCGTGCTCTATGTCGTAGGTCATTGGCGGATCCTCAAAGATACGTATCCCGGTATTATGCACGCCCTGATATTCTGGGGTTTTGCTCTTCTATTTATCGGAACAGGCCTTGAGGCCTTTGACCACTATAGCGGGCTTCACTTTCTCCACGGCACGGCTTATATTACCTTCTCCTTTATCCTAGAGCTGGCCGGACTCGCCATCGTACTCGGCGTGCTCATGGCCGCCTGGAGACGCTATGTGACCAGGCCCTCCCGGCTCGACAACAAACCTGACGACCTCTGGGCGCTCCTGCTCCTGTTTTGCGTCGTGGTAACCGGCTTTCTCGTGGAAGCGGCTCGGCTCGCCGCGCTCAACGTGCCGGTTAACGCCCCGTGGGAGCGGTGGTCCTTCGTGGGGTGGTTCTTAAGCCCCTTGTTTGCCGGGGGCAGCCAGGCGGCCGTCCTCACCTGGCATAAAGGCATCTGGTGGGTCCACGTGGTCCTTTCCTATGTATTCATCGCCGCGATCGTCTATACGCGGTTGCTCCATATCATTACCACCTTCATCAGCACCTATACGCGCAACCTCAAGCAGGCGGCCGTCAACGCGATTGAAAAGATGGAGGAGGCCGAGACCTTCGGCGTCAATAAGCTGGAGGAGTTCACCTGGGTCGATCTCATGCAGTTGGATGCGTGCACGCGCTGCGGTAGATGCCAGGACAGCTGCCCGGCCCATCTGACTGACAAGCCGCTGAATCCCAAACAGGTAATCCAGGACTTAAAGGCACACCTCAATGAGATGGCCCCGGTTTGGGCGCAGAAAAAGACCGGAGCAGCGGCCGAGCAGCCGCCGGAGGTGGAAGCAAAAGCTGTCAGCGGTGGCGTTATCGCGGACGACGCAAGTTGGTCCTGCACCACGTGCGGCGCCTGCACGACGCAGTGTCCGGTCTTCATTGAGCCGTGGCCGAAGTTGATCGAGCTGCGTCGCTACATGGCCTTGATGGAGAGCCGTTTCCCCGCCGAAGTCCAGGTCGCCTTCCGCAATATGGAAAACAACAGCAATCCCTGGGGTATCGGCTCGGCAACACGGGGCGATTGGGCCGCCGAGCTCGGGGTCAAGACCCTTGCCGAGTCACCTGATCCTGAATATCTGCTCTACGTGGGATGCGCCGGCTCCTTTGATGAGCTCAACAAAAAGGTGAGCACGGCCGTGGTGAAGATCCTGCAGGCCGCGGGTGTCTCCTTCGGCATCCTGGGGGCGGAAGAGGGATGCTGTGGAGACTCGGCGCGCAAGCTCGGGAACGAATACCTTTTTCAGATGATGGCCCAGCAAAACATCGAGGTCATGAAGGGATATAACGTCAAAAAGATCATCACGCTGTGCCCCCATGGCTACAATACCCTCAAGAACGAATATCCGCAATTCGGCGGGGAATTTGCCGTCTATCACTATACCGAGATTATCGCACAGCTGATTGCCCAGCGGCGCGTTACCCTGAGCAAGCGGCAGAACCTCAAGGTGGCCTATCACGACTCCTGTTACCTCGGCAGGCACAATGGCGTTTATAACCCGCCTCGCCAGATCCTTCGGGCCATCCCCGGCGTAAAATTGGTAGAGATGAAACGTAATAAGGAACGGGGGTTTTGCTGCGGCGCCGGCGGCGGCAGGATGTGGATGGAAGAACACCTCGGCACGCGCATCAACCACGCGCGGATCGAGGACGTGGTGCAGACCAATCCCCAGGTAGTAGGCACCGCCTGCCCCTTCTGCTACACGATGCTCGTGGACGGGATTAAAGAAAAGGAACTGCAAGAGCGCTATCGGGCCTCCGACATCGCCGAGCTTGTCCTGGCGGCGATGGATAAGGGCAAGGCATGAATCGCTAAAGCGACGATTGTAGTAATTTTAAAAAAGGCCCCTTCCGGGGCCTTTTTTATTGCCATATAATAATTGCTTTGCTACACTGAGTATATCCAGAGAGTTCAGGACTAACAAGACCAACCATCTTTCTTTACAAGTAGGTACGGGAGGATACGATGATGAAAAAGCTGGCAATTGTTGCGGGAATTGTCGTCGTTGTCTTTGTAGCGCTGCTTCTGTGTAAAAATGTCCTCATTAAGATGGCAGTGGAAGAAGGCGCAAAAAAGGCAACCGGCCTTACGCTCACGATCGGCTCGACGGACGTAGGGTTGCTTGCCCCCAAGGTGGATGTCATCAATATGAGATTGCTCAATCCTCCCGGGTTCACCGATAAGGTGATGATCGATATTCCCCGGTTCTTCGTCTCGTTCGAACTTGCCTCGTTTTTCACCAAGCGGGCACACTTTAAAACCGCTGAGTTGGATCTTAAAGAGCTGATGGTGGTACGCAACAAAGAGCGTAAACTGAATATCGATGCCCTCACGTCGGTGGGAGAAAAGAAGCAGAAAAAACCTGCGGAAGAAAAAAAGGCGCCGCAGGTCACCATCGATCAACTCATCTTAAAGATCGGCACGGTCGTGTATAAGGATTATTCCCTGGGAGAGAAGCCCGCTACCCAGACCTTCACCATCGGCCTCAATGAGGTCTACCGGAATGTCACCGATCTCAAGAAACTGGTCAATCTTATCATCGTACGCGCCCTGGAGCGCACGGCAATCGCCCAGCTTACCGGCTTTGACCTCGGTGCGCTCAAGCTGGATGCGAGCACCCTGGAAAAGGTAGGACAAAAAGAATTGGAGGGAGTCGGGAAAAAAGTCGGGGAGGGGACGACAAAGGAGATTGAAAAAAGTCTCACCGACGAGCTCAACAAAAAACTGAAGTATTAATAACGCGGGTTTTTTAGCGCCCCACCCTCACGAGGTTATACGCGAGGGCAGAGATGGCGGCAGAGCACGGGATGGTGAGGATCCATGCCCAGATAATCCGTCTGGCCACCCCCCAGCGAACGGCGCTCAAACGGCGCACCGACCCCACCCCCATGATGGCGCCGGTGATCGTATGCGTCGTGCTCACCGGCACCCCGAGTGCCGTGGAAATAAATAAGGAAATCGCGGCCCCCGACTCGGCGCAGAAACCATCCACCGGCTTGATCTTGGCAACCTTCTGCCCCATGGTCTTGACGATGCGCCACCCCCCGAACATCGTCCCCAGGGCAATAGCGCCGTGACAGGAGAGCACGACCCATAAGGGAACACGAAAGGTAGTGCCCAAGAGGCCGGCGCTGAATAGCAGCACCGTGATGATCCCCATGGTTTTCTGCGCGTCATTGCCCCCGTGGCCCAGGCTGTAGAGCGCGGCAGAGATCAGCTGTCCTTTCCTGAAGATATGATCGACTTTTGCCGGGGTGCTTTTTCTAAACAGCCAGTAGAGGGCGAGACCAAAGCCCAACCCCAAGAGGAGACCGGCAATCGGCGCAATGAATATGAACGCCACGGTCTTCGCGATCCCCGTCCAGACAAGGGCCTTGGCCCCTGCCTGGACCAAGGCCGCGCCGATCATGCCGCCGATCAAGGCATGGGATGAGCTCGTCGGCAGCCCCAGGTACCAGGTGATGATATTCCAGGCGCAGGCACCCACCAGGGCGCTGAAGATGACCATATTATTAACGATGGCGACATCGATAATCCCCTTGCCGATCGTGTTGGCAACATGGAGCCCAAAGAAGAGGAAGGCAATAAAGTTAAACAAGGCCGCCCACATCACAGCATAACGAGGCGACAGCACCCGGGTGGAAACGACCGTCGCAATGGAGTTCGCGGAATCATGAAAGCCGTTTAAAAAATCAAAGGCGAGCGCGAGCGCGATCAGAAACAATATCGTTGCAGTCATAGAGAGGTCATGCCTCAGGCGTGTTTGACGAGGATAGACTCCACGACATTTGCCACATCTTCACAAATATCGAGGACCGTTTCGGCATCCAGGTAAATGTCCTTCAGCTTGATCACCTGCAGCGGGTCTTTTTCTTTTTCAAAAAGCTCCGCGAGGACTTTATCCCGCATCGAGTCACCGACGTTTTCGAGACGGTTGATCTCGATGCAAGATTCGGTGACGGGTTTTGTGTCCTTCGCGTTGCGCAAGCCCTTGACGGCGCTGGCCACGCAACCCGTCGCCTCTTCGATCACTGCGGCAAATTCGACCAGTTCCTTTTTTACCCCGGTAATCTTATACACCTTGAGACGGTTGACGATCGTATAAATCATATCGATAACATCATCGAGCTGCTTGGTCAGGGCGTAGATATCTTCGCGCTCAAAGGGGGTGATAAACGTCTTGTTCAATTGCGCGATAATGGCGTGGGCGACTTCATCCCCCTGGTGTTCGATCTCGTGCATCTTCTGCAAATGCCCTTCATCGACGACGCCCTGCGCGACGACCTCTTTTAAATAACGAGCCGCCTCCACGGCATACTCTGCCTGCCGTTCGAGCAACTCAAAAAAATTAAAGTCCTTGGGGAGAAATTTAAAAAACATGCGACGCTCCTTATTGTTAGGTCAGCATGGTCCTGCAGGTGCTCTTGTGTACGTCTTCATGAGCCAGCCTATTCGTCACGGCTTACCGGCGGCGTAATTATATCCCAAGTGACGAGCGATACACAAGCGGCAAAATTTACCTCTTCGTTTGCTTCGGCCGCGGTACCTCCTTTACAAGCCGCGGGCAGGGCATTATAATGCCACAAACAATATTCCGACACATGAACCATGATGGTACCTCTCAAAAACCTCACTGTCGCGGAGATGGAGGCCTTTATCGCCGGCCTCGGCAAGGAGCGTTATCGGGCCCGGCAGATCATGCGGTGGCTCTACGTTCAAAAGGCAACTTCTTTCGACGAAATGACGGACTTGGCCAAGGAATTGCGTGCGGAGCTTGCCCGCACGGCCTGTATATCGTCCGTGGAGCCGTCAACCGTCGAGCGCTCTGCAGACGGCACCCGAAAATATCTCTTTACCCTTGCGGACGGCAATCAGATAGAAAGCGTGCTCATCCCCGATGATGACCGCCTCACCCTCTGTATCTCTACGCAGGTCGGGTGTGCCATGGGGTGCCGCTTCTGCCTGACCGGCGCCGGTGGCCTTGCCCGCGATCTCACCGCCGGCGAGATCCTCGATCAGATCGTGGTGATCGCCAGGGATCTTGGCGTCGAGAACCGGATCAGCAATTGCGTCCTCATGGGTATGGGAGAACCGCTGGCCAATTATGAGCGTGTCCAGCAGGCGGTGGGACTTATGACCTCCGCCTTCGGCCTGGGACTCTCACGCAGGAGGATAACGCTCTCCACGGTCGGCCTCATTCCGCAGATGAAGAGGCTCTTCGCGGAAAAGGTGCCGTGCCGCCTGGCCGTCTCCCTGAACGCCGCCACCCAGGAGGTACGCTCGTCCCTGATGCCGATCAGCGCGAAATACCCGCTGGACGCCGTGCTGGCGACCTGTCGCGCCTTTCCCCTTCCTCCGCGCGAGCGGATCACCTTTGAATACGTGCTGATCCAGGGGGTGAACGATTCTGACGCCGACGCGAGGAGGCTCGGCCAAATCCTCAGGGGGATCAGATGCAAGGTTAACCTTATCCCCCTCAATGAGGTCCCCGGAATTGCCTTCCGTCGGCCTCCGGAAAAGACGGTGCTCCGGTTTCAAAAGATATTGATGGATGCGGGGTACCTGACCATCATTCGGGAAAGCCGAGGGAGGGATATCTCGGCTGCCTGCGGACAGTTGCGCGGGTTGGTTAGAGGATCTTGATGTCTCCGGTGTTCACCTCGACGAAATCGCGGCGCAGTACCCGCAGGACGTCTTCGTGTACCTGCTCCCCCGTGCTCACCCGCAAGGCGATCCCCTTGACCTTTTTCTGCAGACCCGCCAAGAGTCTGTCGATAAGCTGTTCCCTGAGCAGGGAGACATCCGCGTATTCTACCCCCGTCACAAAGAACCAGAGCTCACCCTCGGCGGTATCCCACGTGTCATGGTCGCGGAGGGTTATCCGCTCCTTGACCGCTTGCAGGGAAGCCGCGTCCCCCTGAAAACAGAGGAGGAGCGCGGGGAGGGGGGAAGTCGTCGCATAGACCTGATACACGTGCGTGAGGAGGCGCTGGGGGATGGCCTTCTCCCCGCGCGCCTTCTGTTCTCGTTCCCAGGCATTCTGGTTTTGTTCAAAGAAGCGGTAATCCTTCCGAAACATCAGGGAGAGTTCTTCCACCTGGCGCTGCAGTTGAGGGTCGAGATCCGCGTATCCCCGGTACTTCCCGCGCATGAGTTGCTGCAGGGCCCTGGCCTCGGCGAATTTGGCGCTGGACATCTTATACGTTTCTTTGATCTCTTTGGCGGCCGTCGGCGAATATCCCCGGCGTGGATTAAAGACCCGGCAAAGCTGCTGAAATTCAGTATACTGGTCCTCCAGGAAGTGGATGATCCCCTTGAGATTCCTCTCCAGGCCCTGCGCCTGTCGCTTGCGGTTCATCTCCTGCAGGGAGGGCATAGCGCTATGACGCCTCCGCCCGCCTCGGCTTTTTTGCGGCCGCGTCGCTCAAGGCGAGCCGGAATACCTCATCGGCAAATTCGACAAAGGCAAACTCTAAGCCGTCCTTGAGCTCCTCGCCGATTTCCTCCACGTCACCTCGGTTGCGCGCCGGCAGGATCACCTTTTTGATGCCCGCGGCCTTGGCCGCCAGGATCTTTTCCTTGATCCCCCCCACCGGCAGCACCAGCCCGCTGAGGGTGATCTCGCCGGTCATGGCGACATCGTTTCTCACGGGACGGCCGGTGAGCTCCGACGCGAGGGCACACGCGATGGTGACGCCGGCCGAAGGTCCGTCTTTGGGAATAGCGCCCGCGGGGACATGGACATGGAGGTCGTACTTCTCAAAGAATCCCTTCTCGATACCCAGCTCTTCTGCCTTGGTGCGCACGTAGCTCAAGGCCGCCTTGGCCGATTCCTGCATCACGCCCCCCAACTGCCCGGTGAGTGCAAGCTCCTTCCTGCCGGGCATCTTCGTCGCCTCCACAAAGAGGATATCGCCCCCTGCCTCGGTCCAGGCAAGGCCGGTGGCCACCCCGGGACGGGCGGTGCGCATGGCCACCTCGGGGAAGTAGCGCTCGGGCCCGAGGTAATCGCGGAGGGAGGCGGGTGAAATGGTATCGCCCGTCGTAACCCCCTCACCTTTTTTGAAGGCCACCTTGCGGCAGACCCGGGCGATCTGCCGTTCCAGGTTTCTCACACCGGCCTCTCGGGTGTACGAGGCGATGATCTTTCTAATCCCCGCTTCGTCAAACTGCACATCGGCGGCAGCCAGCCCATGTCTCTCGATCTGTTTGGGGATGAGGTATCGTTGGGCAATCGCGCTCTTCTCATGTTCGGTGTACCCGGGGAGCATCAAGATCTCCATACGATCTCGCAGCGCGGGGTGGATGGTTTCCAAGACGTTCGCCGTCGTGATGAAAAAGACGCTCGAGAGGTCGAAGGGGAGATCGAGGTAGTGATCACGAAAGGTCGCGTTTTGCTCCGGGTCGAGGACCTCCAAGAGCGCGGACGACGGATCGCCCCGGAAGTCGGCCCCCACCTTATCGATTTCATCGAGCATGACGATTGGATTGCGCGACTCCGCCCGGCGGATGCTCTGAATGATGCTACCGGGCATGGCACCGATATAGGTGCGTCGATGACCGCGGATCTCCGCCTCATCATGCATCCCGCCGAGGGACATCCGCACGAATTTTCTTTCCAGGGCCGTGGCAATGGAGTGTCCGAGCGAGGTCTTCCCCACTCCCGGCGGGCCAACAAAACAGAGGATCGGGCCCTTCATGTCGCGCTTGAGCTTGCGCACCGCCAGATATTCGAGGATGCGCTCCTTGACCTCCTTGAGGTCGTAATGGTCCGCATCCAGCACCTGCCGGGCCCTGGCCAGGTCCATATTGTCCGCGGTCTCACGGCTCCAGGGGAGTTCCAGCACCCACTCCAAATAGGTCCTGATGACCCCGTATTCCGGCGAGGCCGTGGGGACCTTTTCCAGGCGGCCCAGCTCCCGTTGGGCCTCCTTGAGCACATAGTCGGGCAGGTTGGCGGCCTCCATTTTTTCGCGTAGCTCCTTGACCTCGACCTGCACCTCATCTTCTTCCCCGAGCTCCTTCCTGATGGCCTTGAGCTGCTCGCGCAAAAAATATTCCCGCTGCCCCTTGGTCATCTTGTCCTGTACCTCGGATTGGATCTTGGTGCCGAGCTCAAGGAGTTCTACCTCCCGCTGGAGTATGGCGGATATCTTTTTCAATTTCTCTTCGGCCGATGCGAGATCGAGGATCTCTTGTTTGTCCTCGGGTTTCATCTTGATCAGCGTGGAAATAAAGTAGACCAGCCGGAGGGGATCTTCAATATTCAGGCCCGCCGCCTGCAGCTCATCGGGGATGTAGGGAACGAGGCTGATCATCTTCTGATACTGCCCCATCACAGCCCGCATCAAGGCCTCTACCCGTTCGTTCTTCTCCGCCCGTTCCTCGATGACCTGCACCTCGGCCTTGGGAAAGGGTTTATCTTGCAACACCTTCGTGATACCGATCTTGGCAAGCCCTTGTGTGATCATGCGCATGGTGCCGTCGGGGAATTTCAGCATCCGGTGGATGAGGATGGCGGACCCTGTCTGGTGAAAGGTACCCTCTGCCTGATCCTTGAGCATAACTGCACCCGCGATCCGCTCGTGGGAAAGGGCGTCGTCGACGGCCGCGATGATACGGGGGTCCTTGATGACCAGGGGGACCAGGGTATGGGGATAGATGACCATATCCTCGATAAGCAGCAGGGGAAGCTCAGCGGGGATCTTGGGGGTCTCTTCTTCGCCCGTTACCCCGAAGGCCTCTGTTGTTTGTTGCTCTTCCGTGTGCTCGTCCATTGGGTCACCGTTAGGTAATGGTGATGGTTATCTTTCTGCGTTCTGCCGGAGGCGTTGTTGTCTTGTTGATCGTGATCGTCAGCAAGCCGCTCGTATACCGGGCCTTGATAGCCCCCTCGTCGATTCCGCCGGGCAGTGAGAAGCTGCGCGTGAATAAATTGTAGTGAATTTCCGCCTGGTGATAAGTACGCCACTGTCCCTCGAACTCATCTCGTCTCGTTCCCCGCACCGTCAGAACTCCCTTGTTAATGCTGACGGAGAAATCATCTTTGCGCACCCCGGCAAGTTCCAATTTGATCACCCAGTCCTTATCGGTCTCATAGACGTCTGCCAGGGGCTGCCACCGCCCCTCTGCCGAGGGGTAAGCTTTGTTGGGAGTCAGCAAATTTAAAAAATGTCGTTCGGCCTGGAGGTGTAGTTTCCGTACCTCATCAAACAAATCATCTGCTTCCTTGAACATAGCCCCGTTTCCCTCCTGAGGTTTCGAGCGTGGCTCACTATCCAATAGCAGTCCTGGGCGTTTTGCGCCCGGATATTTTCAATGGACAATCACCAGACACGGCTATAATATAATAATTTACGAGAGGATGACAAGGTACTTCCTGCCGAGCCATACACGATGAACGAGCTTACTGCTGAATGATCGGAGTAATCCTCTCCTGCATCCCCTGGAGCCACTCTGCGTGATAGGAAGCAGCCCCTTTAAACCGGGGGTCGAGGGGATCTTCGGCGTTGAAGTTTTGGAGGGTCAAGGAGGAGGACCCGCTCAGGTGGCGGGCGATATGGAGCAGGTCCTCCCCCTTGTGGAGGGCTGGGACAACGGTGGTTCTGAAATAATATTCTACCTCTCCTTTTTCCAGAAGCGCGATGCTCTCCTGTATGGCGGCCAGGTCCACGGCAGTACCCGCGGCCCTGGCGTAACTCACTTCATCAAGCGGGGCCTTGATGTCCATGGCCACACAGTCCACAAGCCCCTGTGCCAGCAGTGCCTGCAAAATATCAGGGCGGCTTCCGTTGGTATCGAGTTTTACCGTTAATCCTAACTCCTTGACCTCCGCCATGAGAGACGGAAGGCGGGGGTGGATGGTAGGCTCCCCCCCGGAAATGCACACACCATCCACCCACTCCTTCAGCTCGGTAAGGCGGGCCATGATATAGGGCCGGGGAATGTCATCATACCCCGCTGGATTAACGACCAGCGAGTGATTATGGCAGAAGGGGCACCGAAAGTTGCACCGGGGTAAAAAGAGCACCGAGACCACCTTGCCGGGCCAGTCCACAAAGGAGGTCTCTAAAAACCCTTTGATGCTGAGGGGGTCTGCATGCGGCGCCGGAACAGGCGCCTGTGCAAGCGCCTGCATCATGCCCTGAGTATCCCCTGGATCTCTTGCAAGGTGGGGACTGCTCCCCGCCACCCCGCCAGAATCCGTTCTTGTTCATCCTCGACGAGGATGGTGGGTGTGGACAAGACGCTGTAGAAAGCGGCCTCGGCAAGCCCCTGCGGGGTTTCAAGGTCATAGTACTGGACCTGCTGACCCTTTTGCTGCAGGATGTCGCCTATCTCTTTGGCCGCCGGGCACTTGGGACATTCACGTTTGGTAAAGATCTTAATGGATCCCATACGGTCCTTTCCCCTCCTGGTCATACTGAAATCTGGATCTGCGCGTCATCCGGACGCTTCTTGATAAAGGCCTCATTACGATACCTATCCCGTAATTCACCGAGCTTTCCCTTGTTCCAGCTGGAGACCTTGGTAAAGTATCCGGTAATACGGGTAATGCCATCGACATCTTCCGACCCACAGTATGCGCAGCGGGCAATTAACCCCCTGACCGTACGCGCGCACGCGTTGCAGGTGGTGAACTCCGGCGAAAAGGCGATCTGATCATTCAGCGTCAACTGGAACGTCTTGGTCACGAAATTTGCCAGGGATGCCGCTGAGGGTCTTGATTCCCCGAGCCAGATATGGGTGAGGGAACCAGCCTCAATCAAGGGATGGAACAGCCCTTCCTGTCTTACTCGCTCAATGGGGTTGATCACCGCGTCATTGCTGAGATAGGTAGAATTGGTGTAATAGATCTCCCCGCGGGCAATGTCCCCCTTGACGATATAGCCTGCCTGCGGCGAGTGAAACCGCATATCGAGCTTGGCGAATCGATAGGAGGTGCTCTCCGCCGGCGTCTGCTCCAGGACGAACCGCATCCCCTGCCGCTCGCTCATCTTCTCGGCCAGGAGCTTCATATGGGCGATCACCCGCAGGCCGAACTTAAAGGCATCTTTGGATTCATGCATCTCGTGGCCGGTGTGCACCTTGACCATCTCGTTGAGCCCGACCATGCCGATCAGGTAGGTGGCGCGACGCATCCGTAGATAAGATTCTCCATCTTGGTTCATGGTGAGCAGGGCCAGCGGGCCTTTATCCCCGAGGGAGAGCAGCCGTTCGATGAAACCTTTCTTTTCGAGATGGGCCCTGACCGCCAGATCCATAAAGCGGGAGATGTTCTCAAAGAGTTTGGTATCGTTCCCGTCGGATACATAGCCGATGCGCGGGAGATTGAGCGTGACGTTCTGCAGGGCGCTGTAGCGCATCTTCCACGGCTGATGGGCATCCTCCAGGTCCGAGGCCTCCAGCTTGAAACTGAGCCGGCAGCATTCCGATATCTTGGCCGTCTCCCCCCGGTCGAAGACAAAATACGTATTCCCCTTTTCCGCGGCGATGGTGCAGATATGGTTGAGAAACCGCTCGTGATCCGGCGTGCGGAAGAAATCTTCGGTGATGTGGACCAGAGGCTTGGGGAAGAAGAACGGCCGGCCAGCGCCGTCTCCTTCACCGTAGACCTCAAAGAGTGCCCATACAAAGCGCTGTGCCTCTTTCAGGTACTCGTTGTAGGTCTTGCCGGTGAATTCCCCGTTGGGCCCGATGGCGGGGACGTCTCTAAAATGCCTCGGGACCTCCCAGTAGAGATTGAGGTCGGTGAAGATCGCCTGCCCCCCGCGGGCCACGGCCTGCTGGGAAAATTCGAAGATGAGCATCTGGGCCAATTGTTTGACCTCCGCATCGCCCATGCCGACGAGGTAGGGGGCGAAAAAGAGATTGACCGCGTCCCACCCGATGGCGCCGGCGAAATGGCTCTGCAGTCCCGCGGCGAACTTCACCATGTGGGCGAGCAGCACCTCCGGATGTTTGGCAGGCTTGGCCATGGAGAGGGAGTTGGGGAGATTGAGCCCGAACTTCTTGATATATTCCAGGGACTGACCGCTGCAATAGGGACGGTCGATGAACCCCAGGTCGTGCAAATGGATATCCCCGCGCATGTGGGCGTCGGCCACCTCCTGGGAAAAGACGTGCAGCAGGGCGTATTCTTTTTTAATCGTCTCGGCCAAGGTCAGGTTGGTGGCCTCGGGACCGTGGGGGACGTTGGCATTTTCCTTGTTAGGGTGCATGATCAATTGGTTGACGTCATAGAGGGGCATCCCGAGCCGGGTGTGCTGCTTGCGGGCCTCTTCCAACCCCCGCTCGATGAGCTTGGCATCCACCAACTCCCGGACGAGGGGGGTGGTCACCATGGTGATCGTGCTCCTCCGGATGATCTCCTCGACCTCCAGGCTGATGGCGTCGGCCGTGTCGGGGTCGATATAGGTCTCCCGCAACAGGGCGTCAACGATCCGCTGGCGATCCCACCCCTCCATGCTCTCTTCCGACGTGCGTACGAAGAGGGCCATATCGGTGGTGTCCCCAGGGGACAAATCGCTCTGTCTCTCTCTAATATCAGTAACCGGCATCATACTCGCCCCACCCTTTCCCCTTGAAGCTGTATAACTGTTAAAAAACTTAGCTGTGATATTACATGTTATTTGATCCTTCATCATCGATCTTGTGCTAAAGCATTTACGTACCACAACATATAGTATCTTTAAAAAGGTTATATTACTTTCAAAGAGGTGATGTCAAGAGAAATTTTTTATTTTTTTGAGAATTTTTTTGCCGAGGTATCGCAATGGGTTTCAAATCCCCCCCTCCCCCCCGCGCGCCCCCCTGACCCCGAAGATGGCCCTTTAGCCAAAAGGGTTACTGGCCAAAGGGCCACCTTCGGCTCCGGCTTCGGTTTTTTAAAGGGGGACAAGGACAAAAAAAGGAGGGGTAAGTTTAAATGCTGGCGTGCGAAACGCCCTTAGTCTTTAAAGTTTCCGAATCCAAACTATCTCGAAACCTAAAAACCAAGGGCGTCTCTTTGCACGTCAGTTGGACGGGTATTCTATGTGATCGTACGCCAGCCCGGATTTATTATCCGGGAGCACGACTTTTGTATGCCGGTGTTTTTTTCGCCTGGTGAACCCATACAGAAAAAAAGGC
>MGQT01000055.1 GCA_001797935.1 Deltaproteobacteria bacterium RBG_16_54_18
AAGAAGATGAGCAATTCAGGACTATCACGGTTCCCCTCCCCTCAGCCGTCTTGCTCCCGGGAGCAAACAAGCTCACCATCATCGCCGCCGGCCCCAAAGGCGGCAATCACGATGATTTTGCCATCCGTGAGGTAAAGCTCGTTCAGTGGTAGGGAAAGGAATCCCTGCCTCTTCACATTCCACATTGCGAAATTCTTGGCAGGAGGACTCGATGAGCAAGAAGCTTTGTATTGTACTCTTTCTTATTTCTCTGTTTCTTTTTTCCTGTACCGTGCAGAAAGGCCCGAACATGAAGGAAGGGCTGTGGGAGATAACGGTCAAGATGGATATACCGGGGATGCCGGTGCAGATGGCCCCCCAGACCTATACGCAGTGTCTGACACAAAAAGAGGCAGTACCCAAGCCAAAGGAGGAGAACAACACGTGTGAGATCGTTAAGCAGGATATCAAGGGCGACACGGTCTCCTGGCTGGTGGAGTGTAAAACAAAGGAAGGCACCGCCGTGAGCGACGGAACGATAACCTATAAAGGGGATACCATGCAAGGCATCATCACGATGACACAGGGGAGCATGAAGGCGACCCAGCACCTTGCAGGGAGATGGATCGGCGCGTGTAAGAAGTAATATAAAAATCAGCCGTCAAAAGAGGCCGGGTCTTATGATCTGGCCTCTTTTTTTATGCCCCGAATTTCTCCAGCTTCAAGGCCGAGGCGAGCATCAGGGGCATCTCATCGATCGCCAAAAACCTCCCCAAGCCCCCCTTCGCGCACGCCGCCTCGGTGAATTCCGCGACGTCATCTACCCGCTCGAAGGGCGAACAGAGAACAAACGGATTGGGATGCCAGCTGTGTCCCTTGAGCAGGGCCGGTGTCGAATGGTCTCCGGTCACGGCGATGACATCCGGGTTGAGAGACAAGAGCTCGGGAATAGAGCGGTCCACCTCCTCAATCACCGCCACCTTCTTCTCAAAATTGCCGTCCTCCCCATAGCTGTCGGTCTTTTTGATGTGGAGAAAAAAGAAGTCAAAACTGTCATAGTTCGCCTTGAGGGTCTTAAACTCATCTGCGATCGTCTCACCGGTGGAGAGGATCTCCATCCCCACCAAGCGGGCCAACCCCTTGTACATGGGATAGGTCGCGATACAGGCCGGGGTAAGCTTGAAGAGCTCGGCCATGCTGGGGATTGCCGGGATCTGGGAGATGCCCCGCAGCAGGATCGTGTTGGCCGGGTGATGGTCACGTAAGACCTGATTTGCCTGTTCGAGAAAAAGTCCGATGAGACGGGCAGTTTGTTCGGCCTCCGGGGCCAACGCTGCCGGCGGCCGGGGGGGATGGCCCTCACGCTGCGGGTCGGTATCCTCGATCCTGCCGTCGAGCCCTTCGGCAGTAAAGCGCAGGACAAAACGGTGTTCCTTGCCGTTTCTGATCTCCACACGGGCACCTGCTATCTCCGTGATGCTCTCCTGCAGCAGCGCGCAAAGCTCCTGGTTCTTTTCGGTCGGGATGCGGCCCGCCCGGCGGTCGACGATGATCCCCTGCTCATCCATTGTGGCGAAATTCCCTCGGGCAACCACGTCGTTCTTGCCGAGCGCCATGCCGATGCCCAGGGCCTCCAGCACCCCCCTGCCGATCTCATAACGCAACGGATCGTAGCCGAACATCCCCAGGTGTCCGGGCCCGCTCCCCGGGGTAATGCCGGGTGAGACCGGATCGGCCACGCCGCAGACCGCGCAAGAGGCCAGGGCGTCCAGATGGGGGGTGTGGGCCGCCTCCAGCTCCGTCTTCCCCGCAACGCGCAGTCCCCCTACCCCATCCAAGACCAAGAGCACGATCTTGGAGGGCGTTTTGATTGTTAACGAGCGGATGATCTCCTGGCTGACCATGATTCGCCTCCTGTAAGCCCGTCGAGCTGAGGGGAGTATACACCCTTGTGTTGAATTAGGCATTGAAATTGCGCCCCCAGCCCCCCGGGGAGGATGAGGTGCTTGATCGTGAGGCGCTCGTTGAGCGCCTCGCTATTTCCCTTCCCGTTGTCTTCATCTTCACCCAGCCCTTGTTGTGCCGCCTGTTCCAGGATCCCCAAGGCCAGAAGGAAACGGTATTGCGGGACAAGGCCGGTAAGCGCAATGCCCAATCCCTCACCGCAGACAATCAGCGAGGTGAAATCCACATGAGCGGTCATATCCTGCATCCCCGGGTTGCGGTACGGGTCAGTCAAGGCCCGGTGTCCTTGATAGCACATAAGGGTCCCATCTCTGCGCAAAGGGCTGTAAAGTTCCTCGGCCCGATACCCGTAGTCGATCGTCATCACAAATCCCTGCGCCAGGGCCTTGGCCACGGCGGCGAGCCAGCGCAAGGCCTCCAGGTTTACCTCGGCCTGCTGCCCTTCGGCCAGGGTAATGCCCAGGCGCTGGAAATAGGCCGCGAGCTCCGGCGTCGATAACGCCCCTTGCACCCCCTTCAATTCCCCCTCCTCCAGGTCCACATAGATCTCGCGCAGCCCCTCCCCTGTCATCACCACCCGGTGCACGGGAAACGAATCCACGAGTTCATTGGACAAGAAGCACCCCGTTATCTTCATCCCCTCCATTTCGCTGGGCAGGTACCAGGACACCTTCCCCGCGTGAGGTCGTAGCATGTCTTTTTGGCGCTCGATGACGGCCAAGGCGCGCTCTACCATATAATAGCGGAGGGCCTCGTAGAAGTGGGGTGTCTCACGCTGCACGGAACCAAGGATATCCCGGCAGAGATATCCCTCACCCCCTCCCATTTCTACGATCGTAAATGCCCCTTCCCCCATGATCTGCCACATCTGGGTGATCTGCCTGGCTATGAGGGCCCCAAAGATGGGGTGCACCGTCGGGCTGGTATAATAGTCGCCCCCCTTGCCCCGGCGACCTTTCCCCGAAGTATAGTACCCGTACCGGGGGTGGTAGAGGCAGCGCTCCATAAACCAGGCAAAGGGGAGAGGTCCCCTTGCCCTGATCTCCTCCGCAATAACCTGTTGCAAGCCCTCTGTCATAGCCCTGTCAATAACGCCTTATGATAACCCCCTAAGAGTCTGGAGATTGACGCCGTCCCAATCCGCTCCCTCCGGGGTCCTCCCCTTGGGGGTCTCCAGGATAAAGGGGCGGCCGGCCAGCCGGGGATCCTGCAACAGACGCCGGAAGGTATCCAGGCCGATATACCCCTGGCCGATGTGCGCATGGCGATCCACCCGGGAGCCCAAATCGGTCTTCGAGTCGTTCACATGGATGAGCCTGAGCCGCTCCAGACCGACAACGCGCTGAAACCCCTCCAACGTGGCCTCGTACCCTTCCGGCGTTCTTATATCATATCCCGCGGCGAAGACGTGACATGTGTCGAGACAGATGCCCACGGCCTCCGGTAACGCAATCTGTTCGAGGATAACGGCAAAGTGCTCAAAGCGATTGCCGAGCATCGCCCCCTGCCCGGCCGTCGTCTCCAGGAGGATCATGACCCCTTCTCCCCCCTGTCGTGCCCCCTGTCGTGAAAGGACGAGATTAATGCCCTGGGCGATGCGCGCGAGCCCCTGGTGCTCGCCGCTTCCCCGGTGGGATCCGGGATGTATCACCAGACAGGGAAGGCCGAGCACGGCCGCCCGCTCTCGCTCCTCTCCAAGGGCCTCCACAGACCGTTGAAAGAGTGCGGGATCAGGGGAGGCAAGATTGATAAGATAGCTGTCATGAGCCGCTACCGGCGTGACGCCGGTGGCCGCCTGCGCCTGGGCAAAGGCCGCGTGCGCCTCCTGCGTCAGGGGCCTGGCGTGCCACTGATTGGCATTTTTGGTAAAGAGCTGGATGACATCACACCCCCGCTCCTTCCCGCGCCATAACGCCTGCGCGAGCCCCCCGGCAATGGACATGTGAGCACCGAGCAGTCTCATCGACCGGCGGGAAGCCTTGCTATCGTACCCCCTGCATCAGCCCCTGCAGCGCTGTCTCGATCATCCCCCTGATCTCTGCCAGGCGCGCCTCGGACGTGGCCTCAAACCGCAGGACCAGGGCCGGTTGCGTATTGGAAGCGCGCAAGAGGCCCCAGCCGTCGGGAAACTTGACCCGCATGCCGTCAACCGTGATGACCTCGTACCGCTGGCGGAAATGCGCGGTGGCCTGCTCCACGATCTTGAACTTGACCTCATCGGGGCATTCTATCCTGATCTCCGGCGTGGCATAGGTCCGGGGTATCCCCGCTAAGAGCTCTGAGACTTTTTTCCCGCCCTTGCTCACAATCTCCAGGAGGCGGCAGGAGGCATAGATGGCATCGTCGTAGCCGAAATAGCGGTCGGCGAAAAACAGGTGCCCGCTCATCTCGCCGGCCAGCAAGGCCTTTTCCTGCTTCATCTTGTCTTTGATGAGCGAATGGCCGGTCTTCCACATAATGGCGCGTCCACCCAGCCGTTCGATCTCATCATAGAGGGTCTGCGAACACTTGACCTCTCCAATAAACGTCCCTGACGTGCGTTCCTTGAGAATAGCGCGGGCGAAGATGATCATCAGCTTATCCCCCCAGATGATCCCCCCCTGTTCGTCGATGACCCCGATACGGTCGGCGTCGCCGTCATAGGCGATGCCCAGCTCCGCCCCGGTATCGCGCACGGTGGCGATGAGGTCCGCGAGGTTCTTTTCCACCGTGGGATCAGGATGGTGATGGGGGAAATGGCCGTCCATATCGATATAGAGCGGCTCCACGTCACACCCCAGCTCGCGCAAGAGGGGAACGGCCACCACGCCGCCGGTCCCGTTGCCGGCATCGACGGCAACCTTGATCGCGCGGTCCAGCCGGATGTTTTCCAAAAGGTAGGACTGATAGTCTTTAATGATATCGCGTTGTCGAAGATCCCCTTTCCCCTGGACGTACTCCCGCTGTTCGATGATCTCCCGTACCCGCTGAATTTCTTGGCCGTAGATGGCGTCCTTCCCCACGCAGATCTTAAAGCCGTTGAACTCCGGCGGGTTATGGCTGCCGGTGATCATGATGCCCCCCTCCTGTTGCAGGTGCACGATGGAAAAATAGAGTAACGGCGTGGGACACACCCCGACATCAATAACCTCCATGCCGCTCGCCAACAGGCCCTCCGTCAGGGCATCGAAAAAAGGGGCAGAGCTGAGACGGCAATCCCTCCCCACGGTGATCCGTGTAACTCCGTGCCGCGCGAAGTAGCTCCCCGCGCCCCTGCCGAGCGCCAGGACGGTTTCCGGCGTCAGATCGGTATCGACCACCCCTCTGATATCGTATTCTCTAAAAATCACGGGATTCATCGGACCCCTCCACACATGATTGCCTCGTTGCTATCCCTGGGAAAGCGCCGGTTAAAAAAGGTGAACGTGGTGTCGACAAGCCGTGGGGAAAAACGGTTTTTCCGGTTTCCTCTTCGGCAACTGAGAAAACCGGAACGACCTTCAGCGGGAATCTCATTTCCCGAAAAACTTCATCCCGCTTACCGAGAGAAAAATCATAGCGATGATCTTAAAAAACACATGAATGCTGAAGGCCAGCTTGATACCGTACTGATAGCTCAAAAATAAGGAAAAATCCGCGACAAAAAGAAAGCCCACGGTACAGATAACCAAGTTGATCACCGTCGCGATCAAGCCGCCCTTATATTTCCTCCGCGCAAAGTAAAAGACGATCATAATGATCAAATAGACCGTCAACATCAGGCAAAGCGCAAGCAACAAACCCGTCACGTCCATGGGCA
>MGQT01000056.1:0-2866 GCA_001797935.1 Deltaproteobacteria bacterium RBG_16_54_18
GCTGCAGCCTCGAAGACATCGAAGACGCCCGTAGGGTCGCCCACTTCCTCGGTATCCCCCATTACGTCTTCAACTACACTGAGGTATTCAAAAGGGAGGTAGTAGATTACTTTATCGCAGAGTATCGAGCGGGAAGGACACCCAATCCTTGCGTGATTTGTAATCAGCGTATAAAGTTTGGCCTCCTTTGGCACAAGGTAGCAGCCATAGGGGCCTCTTCCATGGCCACGGGACATTACGCACGGCTCATACGAGAGAATACGGATGTCTATCTCGCCAAGGCAAGGGACAAGGAAAAATCCCAGGAGTATTTTCTCGCCTTTCTCCCCGAGGAGGTCTTACGAAAGGTTGTCTTTCCTTTGGGAAATTATACTAAGGAGTCGATAAAAAGGATCTCCCAAGAGGTAAAACTACCCTTAAGGACCAAGAAGGAGAGTCAAGAGGTATGTTTTGTTCCCACCGGTGATTACGTCAGCTTTATTATGAGACACTTTGGGATAAGCAACCAACAAGGAACAGTTGTCAATAGGAGAGGCGAGCCCTTGGGGGTGCATAAGGGTTTCTTCTACTACACTATCGGACAGCGAAAAAGGATTGGTATTCGTGCCTCTTCACCTTACTATGTCATCGGGATTGATCCCATGCACAATGTGGTGCAGATTGGTCCCAAGGAAGAGGCCTATGATAAGGCCATGACGGTTGCCCTGGTTCGCTGGAGGAAAGGGGAAGGGGATTTCTCCCTGTTTACCAAGATTCGCTATCGACACGACCCCGCTCCTGCCACGGTGAAGGTGAGGGGTATGGAGGCTTGGGTGATATTTAAAGAGCCCCAGTTTGCCCCTGCCCCTGGCCAGATAGCCGTCTTTTATGAGGAGGATAGGGTTGTGGGGAGCGGGAAGATAAGGGCAGCCTTTAATGATAAATTTTCTTTTCCTCCCGGCTCTTCTTTTTTAATAGATTCTATGAAATAATGTTTTTTAAGTAGAAAAGGGCATGGGGAGGACGCGTTTTATGGTGAAAAAGACGATCGGTAGTTTAGGGATATTGTTGTGTGGCATCACGTTCCTGCTTCTGGTACCTTTAGCCCTCTCGGTTCACTCGCGCACGGTCACGATAGATGTCAAGATGAAGAGGACCATCCTCGCCAAGGATTGCCTGGAGTGTCACGCCAACGCCATAAAAGGAGAAAAGTACGCCAACTCGGTACACGGGGCCAATGCCTGTACCAGTTGTCATATAGATATTATCGACCTGGAAAAACACGCCCAGGGTATCCACATCCCCCAAAAGGCAGGTTGCAGCATTTGTCACGACAAGGAGGCCAAAGAATATACGGAAAGCATCCACCATATCAAGGAGCAATTCTCTTGTGTGGAGTGTCACACGGACATCCATTATCTGAAGCCTTGGGAAGGCAGTAAGATTCAGATCATAAAGAAGTGCACCTCCTGCCACGCGGAGGAGGCCTATGTGGCCAGCGGCCATGAAAAGGCGGTGATGAAGGGGAACAACGATTCCGCCGTATGCTCCGACTGCCATGGGTTACACGATACGAAGATCTGGCACACGGCAGGCCGCACATATCCCGTGGAGGCGCGGGAGTTCTATACCAGGGCATGCAATAAGTGTCATGCAGACAAAGAACTGATGACGAAGAACAACCTGACCACCATCGCGGTAGAGACCTATGAACACAGTACCCACGGCAAAATTCAAAGGCTGGGGTATGCAGCAGCCGGATGTGCCGACTGCCACACCTCCCACAACATCCTCCCCAAGGAAGATCCCAATGCTACCATCAACCCGAGGAACCTCATTAAGGTATGCTCCCGCTGTCATGAGGGGGTCAATGCAAACTTCATCAAGTTTATTCCCCACGCCGATTTCGAGCATCGTGAGAAATACCCCCAGCTCTTTTGGACCATGGTCTTCATGATCATATTGCTTGTGGTTGTACTGGTCTTCTACTGGGGGCACACCTTCCTGTGGTGGCGAAAGGCCTTTTGGGAAAAGCAGCGCCTTTTGGCCGAAGGACACCTGATCTCGGAAAAGCTTGACCAAATTAATAACCCCGGGGAGACCTATATCCGCTTCAAGCTCAGGGACAGGATACTTCACCTCGTCGTTATTTTTACCTTCTTCGGGCTGGCGGCAACAGGTATCCCCATAAAGTTCGCCGATGCCCCGTGGGCCAAGTTCATGCTCGACTTCATAGCTGGCTTCCAAGTCGCTGCTCTCCTGCACCGGATTTGCGCGTTCATCCTCATTGTGGCATTCAGCATCGTCCTATGCTATTGTTTCCACTTCACCTTCTTCAATAAGAAGGCCGGGCAAAGCTGGAAGGAGAGACTCTTTGGACCCTATTCCCTCCTGCCAAGGAAGAAGGACTGGGAGGACTTTGTCGCCATGGGCAAATGGTTTGTGGATCAGGGTCCTCCTCCTCGATTTGATCACTGGACCTACTGGGAAAAATTCGACTTCCTGGCCGTCTTTTGGGGAATGGCGGCTATCGGGCTCTCCGGCTTGATAATGTTGTTGCCGCATATCACCACCAAGTTCCTGCCGGGATGGGTGATAAACATCGCCCGCATCGTCCACTCTGAGGAGGCCTTGCTGGCCGTGGGTTTCATCTTCACCGTCCACTTCTTCAACACCCACTTTGTCCCCACCAAGTGGCCGATGAACTACTCCATCTTCACCGGCAGGATCTACAAGTGGGAGTTCATCGAAGACAGGCCCATCGAGTACGAACGGCTGAAAAAGACGAGGGAGCTGAAGAAGTTAAAGACAGGTTTTCCCAGCATTCTGGCCAACTTCCTCTCGGGGGTCATAGGTCTGAGCGCCCTGGTCATCGGCTTGTTCACCA
>MGQT01000056.1:2959-4610 GCA_001797935.1 Deltaproteobacteria bacterium RBG_16_54_18
TCCTGAGGAGGGACTGTATGTGGTATCGGAGCCTCAGTATAAAGCTCATCTTTTGGGTGGGCGTCATCACGGTCATGGTAATTGGCGTCTTTGCCTCCGTTAATTTAAACACACAAAGGGATCACTTGCTTGATGCGACCATCTTGGGGGCAAAACAATTAAGCGACACGATGGCGAAAAGCCTCAGGTTTGACATGCTCCACAACTACCGGGATGCCCTCTATAACTCTATCGAAACCGTCGGGACACAGGATGAGATAGAACGAGTGAGGATTTTTAATAAAGAAGGGATGATCATGTTCTCTTCCAGCAAGGAGGAGAGAGGCAGGATGGTGGATAAAAAGGCCGAGGCCTGCTACGCATGCCACGCCGTGGGCAAACCCCTGGAGAGGTTGGATATCCCCGAGAGGAGCAGAATCTTCACGTCCAATGGATACCGGGTCTTAGGGATGATAAATCCCATTTACAATGAGCCCGATTGCTATACTGCACGGTGTCATTACCATCCCCCTGAGCAGAAGGTCTTAGGGGTACTTGACGTCTCCTTTTCGCTGGCTGCTACCGATAAAAGAATAAAGGGGCTCAAGGGGAATACCATATTGTTTGCAGCCATCACCATTGTGGCGATCTCCGCCATCATCGGTCTGTTTATCCAGAGGGCGGTCTACCGACCGGTTAAAGAGTTGGCCGATGGGACAACTAAGGTGGCGGCAGGGGATTTTGAGCACACGCTTCTCCCCCATTCTGATGACGAGATCGGACAACTCGCCAATTCCTTCAACAAAATGACCCAACGGCTGAAAAAGGATGACCGGGAGATAAAAGACCTGATCAAGAACTTAGAGAACAAGGTAGAAGAGAGGACTGCTAAATTAAAGGCAGCTCAAAATCAGCTCTTGCAGTCGGCGAAGCTGGCCTCCATTGGCAAATTGGCCGCTACCATCGCCCATGAGATAAACAATCCTCTGAATGGTATTCTGACCTACACTAAGTTAATCGAGAGAAAGCTTGCCGAGGGCTCTCTCAAAGAGGGTGAAATTCCGAGGTTCCGTTCGTATCTGACGATCATGGAGAGGGAGACGGAGAGATGCAGCACCATCGTAAGAAATCTCCTCGATTTTGCCCGGCAGAGAGAACCTTCTTTAAAAGCTGATGTGGATATCAATGAGGTGCTTGAGGAGACTATTTCCCTCTTGGGTAGTCAGGTAGCCTTGCAGGAGATCACATTAAAAAAGAAGTACGGCGAACTCCCACCCATTGTGGCAGACCCTATGCAATTAAGACAGGCCTTTTTCAACATCATTATCAACTCCTGCGAAGCCATGCAACAAAATGAAGGGAAGTTGAACATCACCACTTCCTATTCAAAGAAAAAAAGAGAGGTAACGGTGGAGATTGCCGACAATGGGGTGGGTATAGTAGAGGATCATCTGCCAAGGATATTCGACCCCTTCTTTACGTCCAAAGAAATGGGCACAGGACTAGGATTGTCGGTGGTATATGGTATCATCAGTTCTCACCAGGGCACCATCGAGGTGAAGAGCGAGCTGCGGAAAGGAACTACAGTCATCATCGCGATGCCCACAGAACACATCACGGCAGACCAGAGGCAACATAAGACGGAGGGCAGGCAATGAGTCTCTTTTTGCTT
>MGQT01000056.1:4786-9248 GCA_001797935.1 Deltaproteobacteria bacterium RBG_16_54_18
GTTTTCGTATGTCGGCTATAGCTGGCTGGGTTTGATCTTTTTGTTCTGCTCCTGTGCTTTGATCGTTGATTTTTATCGGCTCCTGATCTTTGCGGTAGGGGGCCTGTTGCGGACAGACCTCTCTACCATTACGCTGTCGACACGCCTCGCTTTTTTTATCCCCGCGCTCGTGAGCATGTCCATTTTCACCTATGGTCTTTTTGAGGCCGGCGCCATTCGCCTGGAGCAGGTAACCATCACCACGCCCAAGGTCCCCCGGGAGATGGGCACCTTTACCATCTGCCAGATCTCCGATGTCCATCTGGGGCTCATCGTACGCGAGGAACGACTGACAAAGATTATCAACCTCATTAAACAGGCGCGTCCCGATGTGCTGGTCTCTACCGGCGACCTGGTGGACGGTCAGATCGACGACATGGGCGGCCTCGCCCGGCTCTTGCAGGCGATTAATCCTCCATACGGCAAATTCGCTATAACGGGAAATCACGAATTTTATGCCGGCCTTAACCAGGCGCTGCGTTTTACAGGACAATCCGGCTTTACCGTGCTGCGGGGAGAGGCAAAGGCTGTTGCCGGATTTATGACGATTGCGGGGGTTGATGACCCGGCAGGGAAGGCCTTTGGTCTCGTGCCCGTGCCCTCGGAACAGGCCCTGCTTGCTGCCGTGCCCCGGGGCCGGTTTACCCTGTTGTTAAAGCACCGGCCGGTGGTAGATAAAAAGGCAGAAAATCTTTTCGACCTTCAACTCTCCGGACACACCCACAAGGGGCAGATCTTCCCCTTCACCCTTCTTGTCAAACTTTCTACCATTGGTTCAAGAACCAACTTCAGCTCTGAAGCAGGGCTGGTGCATCTCGGTCAGCGGCGGCAGGGCCGCTTCCGTGATTCCCTACTCTATGTGAGCCGGGGTACCGGTACCTGGGGGCCGCCGATCCGTTTTCTCGCACCGCCGGAGGTGACAGTAATCAAATTAATCCACGGGGATACTTAGCACTCAATCCATGGTGGGTTTTGCGGTCTGGATTCTCAATGCGTCGGAAATAATTGATGTCACAAGGTATTATAAAGATATTTCTGCAGGCTGTTCAAAAATGCCCAGATACAAGGCCCTCGAAATTCTGAGGAGTGAGGCGTACTGAGAGGTACGCCGCAACGACGAAGGATGAGAGAAACGCAGTAGATGGGCGTTTTTCAACGGCCTGCTAGTTCTTCCGCATCATATGTGCGACCGCCTTGCCTAAACCCTCGAGGGTCAATTCAAACATGGGGATGATCCCGCGGATGACGTTGATCGAGTGGGTATAGTGCCACTCATGCGCCGGCACGGGATTTAACCATACCGAGTGCGGGAAGGTCTTGGCGATGAAGCGGAGCCGCTCGATACTCGGTTTCCCCGAGTGGTCGCCAAAATAGATGGAGCCGTTTTGCGCCATGAGTTCATAGGGGGCCATGCTCGCGTCGCCGACGAAGACAAACCGCGACTCCGGGTCCAAACGGGCCAGCTCTTCGACAAGATAGGGTTTGTAATGGCGTTGCGGATCTTCCCAAAGGTGTTTATAGATGGTGTTATGAAAATAGAAATGTTTGATATCCTTGAACTGTGAACGGGCATACTGAAAGAGGGTCTGTACCACCTGGACGTAGGGCTCCATGGACCAGCCGCCGTTATCAACAGTCAGGACGACCTTGAGCCGGTCTTTGAGTCTGCGGCTATAGACGATCTCGATCTCCCCCGCGTTTTTGACGGTCTGGTAGATGGTCTTGTCCACGTTGACCATGTCCTTGGGGCCTTCAGCTACCATATGCCGCAGCCGTTTGAGCGCTTCACCGATCTGGGACTGGGTCAGGGGGGCCTGCTGGGAATAATCGCGATAGCGCCTCTCCATGGCCACCTTGACGGCTGATTTGTTCCTCGATACCCCCCCCACCCGCATGCCGCCCGGATGGTAGCCGGAGTGCCCCACCGGCGAGGTGCCGCCGGTGCCGATCCACTTCCCTCCGCCATGGTGGGCCTCGGTCTGTTCTTTGAGACGGTCGAGGAAATACTGGATGAGCTCCTCGGGGCTCATCTTGCTCAGCTTCGATTCATCAACGCCGAGTTCCTTGGCGAGGAGGCTGGGGTCCTTGAGCCACTCTTCGAGCAGGGCACGGGCGATCTCCGACAACTCAACTTCATCCGGGTCCTTGAGCTCCACCCCCTGGAACTGATGGGCAAAGACCTGGTCGTAGAGATCGAAGTACCGCTCGCTCTTCACCAGGATCGCGCGGGCGGCGGTGTACAGATCGTTGACGGAGTTGACCAGCCCCAGCTGAAAGGCCTTGTGCAGCCGCAGAAAGGCGGTCGGGGTGACCGGTATCCCCACCTTGCGCAGGGTATAGAAAAAATCGACGAACATCGGGGCGTTGCCTCTTAACTCTTATAGTGATTCGCCACTTTCTGGGCAACGGCGTAATCGGGGCTTTTCTTAAACAAGACCCCCAGATAGGGTATGTTTCCCTTGATGAGGTCTTTGACCCGGAAGTCGGGATCGGCCCGCAGTGCCCTGATCCAGTTAATGAGCTCCCGCGTGGCGGGTTTTTTTTCGATCTCTCTGATCTCACGCAGCCGGTAGAAGGTCTGCACGGCGCTGTTGAGCAGTTCCTTGTCGATATCCGGGAAATGGACGTGGACGATGGTCTTCATCATATCCGCGTCGGGGAAGGCGATGTGATGGAAGTTGCAGCGCCCCAGGAAGGGATCGGAGAGGTCCTTCTTGGCATTGGACGTAATGATGACGATTGGGCGGTGCTTCGTCGAGATCGTCTTGTCGACCTCGATAATATCGAATTGCATTTGATCCAGTACGTCGAGCATGTCGTCCTGAAAATCGGTATCGGCCTTGTCGATCTCGTCGATGAGGAGCACGACCCGTTCATCGGAGACAAAGGACTGCCCGATCTTCCCCATACGGATGTACTCTTCGATATTGCTGACGTCCCTGGTCGAGTCGCCGAACCGGCTATCGTTGAGCCGGGTGAGGGTATCGTACTGGTACAGGGCCTCGATAAGCTTCATGCTCGATTTGACGTTCAGAATAATAAGCCTCATGTGCAGGGCCTCGGCTATCGCGTGGGCCAGCATGGTCTTACCGGTTCCGGGCTCCCCCTTGAGCAAGAGGGGCATCTCCAGGGCTATGGAGATGTTGACGATCTCGGCCAGTTCATCGTCGAGCACGTATTTCGAGCCGCCGGAAAATTTCTTTAATATGTTTTCCTGCTTCATACAGAACTCCTTCTTTTTTTTGTTCGCGTTTTTGAATATAGCCATTTTCACTCTATTATGCAAGCAGCGCCATTTCCCTTTTCCCCTGTTGTGAGACATGTTAGACTATACCTCCTTGCGTGTTCGTTCAAGGAGGTCCTGGTGAAGGGGAAAAAGATTCAGACAAGCGGCAAAGCGGCGACGGAGATTGGCCGGCGCATCCGGATTGCCCTCGGGGAAGAAAAGGCCGATCTGGTTATTCTCAATGGCGCCCTCGTCAATGTCTACACGGGGGAGATACAGCGCAACTGCTCTGTGGCCGTTGCCGGGCAACGGATCTGCGCGGTGGGGGAAGACCTCAGCCGCCTCATCGGCGCCGACACCCTGGTCATTGACACGCGGGGGACGTATATCACGCCGGGGTTTATTGATCCGCATACCCATCTCGACTCCATATTTCAGTGCGCCGAATACGCACGGTACGCCGTACCCCGCGGGAACACGACGGCGATTACGGAATCTTCCATGATCGCCAATGCCGAGGGACTGCGTGGGGTGACTTGGTTCATCGAGGATTCACAGGAGCTGCCGCTCAGGATTTATATCCTGGCCCCGTCACTCATCCCGCCCTTTCCCGCGCTCGAGACCAGCGCCGGTTTTTCATTTGCCGATTTTCAAACCGTTATCACACACGACAGGTGCCTCGGCTTAGGGGAGAGCTACTGGCCGCTGGTCGTGGAAGAGGACGAGAGGGCGATGGCGCGCTACGCCCTGGCGCACGCGCTGGGCAAGACCAGGGAAGGACACGCCGCCGGCGCGCGCGGCGAGAAGCTGGTCGCGTACGCAGCCGCAGGTACGACTTCCTGCCACGAGGCCACCTCGGCAGAGGAGGCCCTGGCCAGGCTCAGGCTGGGGATGTGGGTGATGGTGCGTGAGGGCTCCATCAGACAAGAGCTCAAGGCCATCGCGGAGATCAAAGACCGCCAGATAGACCTGCGGCGCATGATGCTCTGTACCGATCTCGCCGATCCCGAAATGCTGATCCCCCTGGGATGTATGGATGAGCTGGTGCGCCGGGCAATCGCATACGGCTTTGACCCGGTGGTTGCGGTTCAGATGGTGACCATCAATCCCGCTCAGTACTACGGCCTGCGCGACGTGGGGGGTATAGCGCCGGGCATGATCGCCGATCTGCTTCTGCTGGACGATCTCAAGCAAGTA
>MGQT01000056.1:9352-9561 GCA_001797935.1 Deltaproteobacteria bacterium RBG_16_54_18
TGCCCTGGAGGGGGTAACCGAGGCGGATTTTCACATACCCGCGACAACGGACTTTGCCGTAGTCAGGGCCGTTGCCGTAATCAACGAGACCATTACCCAGGAGCGACAATGTAAGCTGCCGGCGCGGCAGGGGAATCTTATGAGCGATCCGGGAAGCGACGTCATCAAGATGGCGCACATCAACAAGCGCGATCAGCGCCCCCGGCCTG
>MGQT01000056.1:9618-10975 GCA_001797935.1 Deltaproteobacteria bacterium RBG_16_54_18
TCTGGGATACCTGCAATATCCTGGTCGTCGGGGCGACGGAGCCGGAGATGGCCTTTGCCGTGAACCGCCTGCTCGAGCACCAGGGCGGGTTTATCGTCGTCAAGGGAGACCGGGTGTTAGCCGAATACCCCCTGCCGGTGTGCGGGATCATCTCCGATCTGCCGCTGGAAGAGATCGCCCGCCAGATGAAGGAGGTACAGGCAGGGTGCCGGCAACTCGGGTGCACGATCCCCCGCCCGTTTATCACGTTGCAGACCTTGCCCTTTACCGGCCTGCCGTACCTGCGCTTGACTGATAAGGGGCTTGTCGATATACGAAAGAGGGCGTTTGTTGATTTGGTCGTTTTATAAAGGAATTACGTAGAAAATTACCAATACTATTTCCTCTCCCCTTACGACTATGCACAAAATTATATTTGTACGCGGATATCCCTTCTCCCCTTAATAAGGGGAGAAGGTGCAGTCCCGCACGGCTTTGATAAAAAATATGGGTTACGGGATACCGCGAGGCGGCAGATGAGGAGTTACAATACAAAAAAATATGTTATATGCTTTTTTACTGAACCCCTCACCCCACCCTCTCCCCGCTGACGTGGGGAGAGGGAAATATTTGAATTACGGCTCAGTCTTAAGGGGAGAGGTGTGAAAAATATTTTCACGCGGCCTTAAATATGATTACCCCTTCAAATTATTCTGATTTTTTCGTGATGGCAGCTGATTGAGAGATAAAGACCCATGCCCCGCGTATCAGCGATCATACCTACCTATAATAGAAAAGCGTTTGTGCTCGAGGCGATTGACTCCGTCCTCGCGCAGACCTATGAGGATTATGAGCTGATCGTGGTTGACGATGGCTCTGACGATGGCACCGGGGAAGCCCTGAAGCAATATGGGGAGCGCATACGCTACGTCTACCAGCAACACCAGGGGGTGAGTGTAGCGCGCAACCGCGGGCTTGAACTGGCCAGGGGGGAGTTCATCGCCTTCCTGGATTCCGATGACCTGTGGCTGCCGCAAAAGCTCCAAATGCAGGTGGCCTTTATGGATGCCCACCCGCAGGTCCAGATCTGCTACACGGACGAGATCTGGATCAGACGCGGCGTGCGCGTCAATCCCCGAAAGAAGCACGCCAAATATTCCGGGTGGATATATCCGCACTGCCTCCCCCTCTGTATCATCAGCCCCTCGTCTGCCCTCATGCGCCGAGACCTCTTCGCCGAGGTCGGCAGCTTTGATCCCGATTTACCGGTGTGCGAGGACTACGACCTCTGGCTGCGGGTAGCAGCGCGCTTTCCTGTCTTCTTTATTCCCGAGCATCTTATCATTAAGCGGGGAGGGCACCCTGATCAGCTCTCCCG
>MGQT01000057.1 GCA_001797935.1 Deltaproteobacteria bacterium RBG_16_54_18
CGGCTTTTCTTCTTCCTCCTCAGAGGGATGCACCCGCATGTAGTCAGCTACAAACCGCTTCAACGGATTGATCGCCACAGGCTCATCGATCTCGCCGCGGTTACACTCCGCTTCACAGGGGTGGTGACAAATCCTGCCGCAGACCGAGGGAAACGGATTTCGCTCCTTGATCGTCTTGAGGGCTTCCCTGAATTTACCCGCCGAGACGAGGGCCACATACCCCTGGCAGTTTACGTTTGCCGGACAGGTAAGCACGCAGGGGGGGCTGTTCATCTTCGAGATGGCTGCGGAATTGGGGACGGCCTGCGGGTATCGTTTATACACCGCTTTGCGGGCCATCAGCCCTTCGTCGAACTCGCTCGGGATCGAGACAGGGCACACTTCCACGCAGTCACCGCAGGCATTGCACTTATTCAGGTCTATATAGCGGGGCCGCTTGAGCACACACACCTGGAAATGTCCCGGCTCCCCTTCGAGCGACTCGACCTCGGCATTGGTGATGACGTCGATGTTGAGGTGCTTGGCTACCTCGATAAGCTTGGGAGAGATGGTGCACATGGAACAATCGTTTGTGGGAAATGTCTTGTCGAGTTGTGCCATCCTTCCGCCGATGGCTGTCGAACCCTCGACCAGATAGACCTTATATCCTGAATTGGCCAGATCGAGAGAGGCCTGCATCCCGCCGATGCCGCCTCCGACAACCAATACCGCGCCTACCTTCCCATTGCCGCCGGCGTCTCTCTTCTTCTTCTTGCCCATCTTCTTGCGCCCCTCACTTAGAGCAAACCCTTAGATCGTAATAGAAAAATAGGATCAACCATGTGCCTTTTCAACCACCCCTCTGCTCCCTTTATCGCCAGGGCCAGGCCGATAAGTTCGGTAAAGTAGAAAGCAGGCAAGGAGAACCCCTTGCCCATCTCCCGGACTATCTCCGCCTGGCGCGCCTCTATGTTGACCTGACAGAGGGGACAGCCTACCACAAAGGCCTCTGCCCCGGCCTCCAAGGCCCCCTCGTACAGGGTCCTGATCAACCGATCGGTCGTCTCCGGCCTGCTCAAAGAAAGCCCCCCTCCGCAGCAGTCCGTCTTATACGACCAGGGAAGTGGTTCCGCCCCCAGTTGCCCCATAAGCCGCTCCATGTGCTGGGGGTATTCATGGTCCTTTACCTCCGTTAAATCCGGGGGGCGTACCGTGAGACAGCCATAGTAACAGACCACCCGCAGATCTTTCAGAGGCTTGACGACCCGTTCGGCGATCCGGGCCAGAATATCCCGATCGCTGAAAAGGTCCATGGCCAGCACAACATGGTTCCTCCCGCTGTAGTGCTCTCCCATGGTCCGGTCGAAGCCCTGCTGCAACGTCTTATGCGCCACCTTCATCCGGTGATAACACGCCGCACAGGGGACCAGGATGTCGCGCTCATCCCGCTCGGCGATGATCAAGTTTCTGGCCGCCAAGGCTATGGACAGCTTCTCATTCAGGGCATGCCCGGAACTGGCCCCGCAACAGTTCCAGTCCTCCAATTCGTGCAACTCCACCTCCAGTGCCTTGCAGATGCCTTGCAGGGACTCCCCGAACTCCCTGGCAGTACCATGGAGGGAACACCCCGGGTAATAGGTAAACATCATCTCTTAAACCCCTCTGAATTTGTTAAATAAATCCTTGATCTCCTTCGTCTTCTTCACCCGCGAGGGGAGGAGTCGGATCTTCCCTTTGCGGAACATCCTCCAACCCAGACCGATATCCCTAAAAAGCTGCTTGGTCTTGAACTTGTAGTTCATCAACATGCCGATCTCATAAACCCTGCCGCGTCCGCGGATGGAACGCAAGAAGGTCTCGTGAAACAAGGGGACCAGTTCATCGCCAAGCCGCCCCTTGCGGGCATGGGCCATCTGCCTGAGCCCATCCATCACGCGGGCGATGTCGATCTTATTGGGGCAGCGAACGCTGCAGGTAAGACATGAGGCACAGACCCAGATGGTTCGAGAGGAGATGACCTCCTCCCTGAGTCCCAGCTGCACCTCCTTGATCAGTTGATGCGGCAGGATATCCATGGCATGGGCCATGGGACAGCCGGTGCTGCACTTCAAACACTGGTAGCACTGAAAGACATTCTCACCTGTCTTCTTCCTGACCCGGTGCGCGAATGCGTTATCCGGCACTACGACATGCTCGTGCTGGGATTTCTTCTGCGCCATACGCCTCCTATGCCGCCCGTCCCCTGAGGAGATCGGATACCTCTTTGGTCAGTCGATAGACCTTTATCGCCGCCTGCTCAGTCAGCGAGCCGGCGCCGCAACTGGGTGCAATCAGAGACCCCCTGGAAAGGAGCTCTTGACCAAGACCCTCCCGCGCAAGTTGCGCGAACCCCTGGGTGAGCCGCGCTGCCAATTGGGAGGCCTCTGCCCCCTTGAGCGCCTCCTCATCCGTCGGCACGATACCCCAGGAGATCGCCCCCCCTTCTGCCAGATAGTGACGCAGCGGCTCTGCATAGAGCAATACGCTGGAAAGGTCTTTGTAGGCGTCAAAATGGATGATGTCCAGGCCGATCTCCATGATCATGGGCCAGTCAGTGTTGCCGCAGATATGGACCCCCTTTAACCCTGCCAACGGGGCGATGGTCTCTCTGAGGCAGCTTATGACATCTGCTCTGCTCACGTTCATAAAGGCAGAGCCATAGCTGCTGAGGATGGGCTCATCAAAGATGATGATCTGCACAGCGTTGGGCACGAGGCGCTGGAAAGCCGCCTCCTGCCATCGCGCCTTCATCGTAGCCAGTTTCACCAGCATATCCCGCAGGTCCGGATTGAAAAAGGCGGCTGCCCCTGCCTCGTCCTTGAGCGTGAGACCAAGGGTGATAGGGCCGGTAACCTGTCCTTTTATAAAAGGAAAGGACTTGCGCCGCCCAAGCTCCTCCAGGAAGGCATAGAACCCCTCTCCCCGCTCCTTGCTGATGGCAAAGGCATCAAGATCGATTGCCTCATAGCCCTGATAGAACCTCTCCCACTCCTCATGCGGCTCCAGGGGGCGCAGAAAGGGCTTACCCCCCTTCTCCACGACACCCGGGGCCCCCTCCAGGAACTGCTCGATCATCCCCTCGCGGAGACTGACCTTGGGCAATTGGGGCCAGTGAGGCGCCTCAGGCAGGTATTGAAAGATCAGCCTGCAAGCCTCCCCCGCCTCCGTAAAGGGGAGGCTGCCGATGCCGGTAGCCACGAAATTAAACCTTCTGGACATGTTCTTTCAGCGCTCCCAGGATCTCCTCGCAGACGATGATGGCATCCTCCGTCTTCAGATACGAGGGAAGTGCATCATCATACATTATCGTCCCCTCCGGCGCAAATTCTTCCGAGGCCTCCCAAAGGGCAAAGACCACCGGCACCCGGGGAAAGGCAGGGATCTCGACAGCCCAATCGGCCATGGCGATCTTGCGCCCGCCCAGCGGTGCCGCTGCCGGGATCAGTGCTTCAGGCCGCTCCCCGAACATCCTGACCAGGCGCGCAATCACCCTCCCGCGAAACACGGGATAGTAGACCAGACCGCCGGGCAGGCTGCGGAAATCCACCCAGCGCCGGGCCAGCTCCTTTCCTTGGGCCTGGATCAGATAGTGGAGGATAAGCACCTTTCTGACCAGCGAGGGGTCCGCTCCAGTCTCTGTCTTGACCTCTGCGTCGGGAAGAAGGACCCGATAGCCCTGGTTCAAGAAGGTGATTTCCAGGTACGCCCCCTTGTCTCCCTGGCCCTTATGCCACTCGACGCCAGCCCGTTTGCCCACTTCTATCGGATCCATTGCCCTCAAGCGCTGCTGCGCCGAGGCAAAGGCCAGTTCTATCGCCTCTTCCCGCGTTGATTTTTTGGTCACGCCTGCTCCTTAAGACAGAGGGCAGCCACCGGGCATACCTCCACACACGCGCCGCACCCTGTACAGCTAGTCTCCGCCAGGGGCCTGCTCATAAAGGTGGAGATGCACATCTCATACCCCTTGTTTATAAAATCGAAGGGGACCTCTCCTAGCCTCTCCTTACACACCCACAAGCACCTGCCGCACCGGATGCACTGGTTCGGATCAAAGATGATCCGCGGGTGGCTCGTATCCACGGGGAGCTCCACCCGCGCAAAGGGACGGTAGTGTGTAGGCCTCTTCACCTTCATGGCGCGGGCCACCTTCAAAAACTCGCATTTCCCCTTCTTGGGGCACTCCTTGCACGTCATCGGGTGGTCGGCGAGCAGGAGCTCCATAGCCCGCCTGCGCAGGGCTGATCCCCGTCCTCTCGTATGTACCACCATCCCTTCACTGACCGGCTCCACGCACGAGGCAACCACCCCTCGCCCCTCGACCTCCACCAGGCAGAGACTGCATGTCCCGAGGGGGGGGTCTGCTTCCTCGATGGCACAGAGGTGCGGTATCTCTATCCCAGCGGAGAGGGCTGCCCAGAGGATCTTCTCACCGGCCTCGGCCCGCACTTGCTTGCCGTCGATGATGATATCTACAGAGTGCTCTTTAGCCACCGGCTGCTTTCTCCAACTCCTTTACTTTTTCAGGAGGCGATACCTTGATCACTGCCCGGTATTCAGGGGGACAGACATCGAGACATGTACCACACTTGACGCACTTGTCCTGCAGAATTCGTTTCCGCCTCGTCCGCTCATCTGTCGTGATCGCCTCGGTAGGGCAGGTGAGGACACAATGATCGCACCCCCGCTCGCACTGCTCCGGCACGATATAATAGGTGATAAGCTCCCGGCAGATCAGGGCCGGGCAGCGCTTTTCCTTTACATGTGCCTCGTACTCGGCGCGAAAGTAGCGCAAGGTGGTCAGCGTGGGGTTGGCAGCGCTGCTGCACAGGTTGCAGATGGTCCCCTCGGCCACATCGTGGGCAAGTGCAGCCAGCAGATCGAGGTCTGCCTCAGTCCCCTGCCCCTTCACTATATCTTCTAATATGAGGAGCATCTGCTTCGTCACCAGCCTCCCCATACTGCACTTGCCGCAGCTCTCGCGGCAGAGAAAGTCCAAGAAATAGCGGGCGGTCTCCACCATACAGTTGTTTTCGTCGAGGCAGATCATCCCCCCGGAGCCCATGATCGCGCCTGCCTGTCTGAGGGAGTCGTAGTCAACAGGCAGATCCAGTGACGACTCCGGCAGGCAGCCGCCGGCAGGCCCGCCGATCTGGACGGCCTTGAACCTTCTCCCCTCGGGGATGCCGCCTCCGACGTCAAAGATGACCTTGCGCAAGGAGGTCCCCATGGGGACCTCCACAAGCCCGATCTGTTGCACCCTGCCGGCCAGGGCAAAGACTGCGGTGCCGGTGCTGCCGACAGTGCCGATGCGGCTGAACCTCTCGCCCCCCTGCTCCATGATGCGCTGCACCAGGGCGAAGGTCTTGACGTTATTGACCACCGTGGGCTTCTGCCACAACCCCCGTTCCACCGACCGGGGGGGACGCACCCGCGGCATCGGCCTCTTGCCTTCTATGGAATAGATCATGGCCGTGGACTCCCCGCAGACAAAGGCACCTGCCCCTGCCACCAATTCGATGTCAAAGGAGAGCCCGCTGTCGAAGATATTCTCCCCGAGGGCACCGATCTCTCGCGCCTGGGAAAGCGCGACCTTCAGTCGCTCGATCACCAGGGGATACTCCGCCCGCGTATAGACAAAGCCTTGCGAGGCGCCGATAACATGGGCAGCGATCACCATACCTTCAATAACGGAATGGGGATCGCTTTCCAGCACCACGCGGTCCATAAAGGCACCGGGATCCCCTTCATCGGCATTGCAGATGAGGTATTTCGGCCTTGCCTCTATCTCACGGCATCCTCGCCACTTCCGGGCAGTAGAAAATCCAGCGCCCCCCCGGCCGCGCAGTTTTGCCCGTTCTATCTCCAGGATGATCGCGTCGGGCTCCATCTGCAGGGCCCTCTGCAGGGTGAGGTACCCACCTCTGGCCAGGTAGTGCCCGATATCCAGGGGATCGATGTAGCCGCAGTTTCTGAGCACCAGCCGCTCTTCGATCTCGAAGCGGGCCAACTCGGGAATATAGGGGGTGCCATCCTCCTTGAACTCTACCGTGCCCAGGGCCAGTTCCAGGCAGGGGTCGTCACCCAAGAGAAAGCCCTCCACCAGGCGCTGGACATGCTGCTGGGTGATGAAACCGTAGAGGATGGGGGGAAGACCGGATTTGGGTTTGTGGATGATGACGAGGGGCTCGGCAAAACAGAGGCCCATACATCCTACCTCGATGATATGGGCCTCAACGCCTTCTTTCTCTATCCGCTCGCGAAAGTCCTGGAGGGTATCCAGGGCACCGGCTGCCCGGCCGCACGTCGGGGTCCCGATGCGCACCGTGAGGGCTTCCCCTTCCAGTTGTTCCCACTTTTTCTGCGCCCTTTGTTGGAGATCATTGAGATGCCCCTGCACCCGCGTTTTCCTCTTTTTTGCTCTTTTTAAATCCCAATACCGCCAAAACCTCCTCCACCTTAAAGGGGGTCATCCGGGCATGGATGACGTCGTTGATCACCACCACCGGCGCCTTGGTACAGCAGCCGATACACCCCACCCGATCGAGAGACCACTCATGATCCCCCGTTATCCCACCTGCCTTGACATCCAGCTCCCGCTCAAAGGCATCCAGGATAAGCTGCCCCCCCATGGCATGGCAGGCCGTGCCCAAACAGGCAACGACGTGGTGTTTGCCGTAGGGGATGAAGCGAAACTGGTTGTAGAAGGTGGCCACCCCATAGACCTCGGCAGCCGAGATCTTGAGATGGCGAGCCACCGCTGCCAGGGCCTCCTCGGAGAGATGCCCCTCTGTTTGCTGAACTGCCTGCAGGATGCGCAAAAGGGAGTGTCTCTGCGCCGGATAAGAATCGAGCAGTTCCCCTGTCATATCGTGAAGGCTAACACTTCCCGGCCAACTCCGGCAAGAACGAGGAGATCCCCGACGCCTCCCTGGGGCCCACGATAACCTCCCAGCCGGGCATCTCGTCCTCCAGCTCGCCCTTGATCCGGGCCAGGAGCCCGGGGATGACGATCTTTCGGCTCTTGGTTTTCCCCTCTATCCCGGTCTTCTTGATGAACAAGGCCGCCGTCTCTCCGCTGAACTTCCCCGTGGACCATGAGGTCAAGACACTCAATCCCTCGGTGTCCTGGATGACGAGATAGGCAGGGACCCTGGTTCCCTCTATCTCATTGGCCACGGAGAAATAGGTCAGGGCGAAATTCGTCGTGATGAGCACCGGCGACGTGTCAGTCGGCTGGTTGATCTCGTAGACCTTGGCCTCCACCGCCATGGGCACCCTCGGATCGGTGTAGATATTCAACCTGAGCACCGTAAGCGGGAAGAGGACATCCTCGCGTAGATCGGAGAGGCAGATGATGCCAGCGTAGCGCGTCAGCAGGGCAGCGGCAACGGCCAGCTCCTCTCTCGGATCACCAGTCATCTGGCAGGGGAAGGTAATGGTCGGGTACCCCAAAGGTTTAAACCCCTGCTTCAAAGCCGCTCTGCGAATAAAGATCTGATCTCTGACCGCCTCCCACACCTTACGGGACCCGGGGTCCAGGACCAGGTCTTGGAGCCCTGCCTCTTTCAGTTTCTCCGTCAGGACCGAGACTTTTTCCAGGCCATCAGCCTTGACTGCCACGGGGACATCGAGCCCTGCGAGTTTGTTGATGGCCTCATCAATATTTCGCTCAGTGATGGCGTAGAGCAGGGGTCGCTTATCCTTGCCGCACGCCTCCAGACCGGCCAAGAGGAGATCGATCGTGTCGGCCATCAGGACCATGGGGATCCCATCGCCCATCTCAACGACCTTCTTTACCAAGGCGCTGAACTTGCCCTGATCACCCGAGGCGCTTTGTACCACCGCCACATCGGCCTTCAGGGTGCGTCCGATCCAGATAAACTGCATCTCTTTGAGCGCCTTTATCTTCCGCTCCTGCTCCTTCGCATCCTCCGTATCGGAAATAAGGCAACCGATGCCCGGCTGATGGAAGAAGGTCTTCTCATGTCGGTACATCACCTCTTCATCGCCGATCGCAAGGGCCTTTGCCCCCTGGCCGATGGTGATCGGCCTGATCGGAGGTGCCAGGAGCTCCTCGATCTGCGCCCGTACTTCTTCTGAGAGGTATACGCAGGCGCTGACCTCTGCCCCTCCCGTGGCCAACTTCATGGCAAAGGCAAAGCAGGTGGGAAACCCGCAGTCCTTGCACCCCTGCCTCTTCGGCATAAGCTTTACCAGGTCCGTCCCCTTGACTGCCATCTCGATCCTCCCGAATGTTTTTTAGCTGCTGCTACCCTTCCCTCGCAATAAGCTCCTGCAGTTCCTGTTGGGCCTCGCCGGTTACCCACGGATGCCCCTTTTGGTTGAGCCACTCTCCCAATGCCGCGGGGTCAACGGCGTCATCTTCCGTGGCGATCTTGTCATAGATGTCCGCCGGGATCGCATCCTTGAAGCGCTCCTTGACCTCCTTGGGCATCCAGACCACCCGCCGCATCCCGCCGGCGTACTGGAAGAACTTGGGCGAATGCAGGTACTCCAGGGCCATACCGCACATCCCCTCCACCTGCCTCCCGCCGCTGGCCTCGCCGGCCATGGTCGAGAAGGGCATTCCGAGGGGGGTATCCCCTTTGAAATCTCGGTGCACGATGCCGAAAGCATCCACCTCTGGGATGTAGAAGTAGAGGGCCTGAAAGCAGCCGCACGAGGTGTGGGGGTATTCAATAGCGCTATGGATCCAGACCTGCTGTATGGAGCCGAGGGATCGTTCCTGGATGGTCTGATCGGCGCCGCCGTACTCCCCTTTGAACACGCTGATGGTCTCGCCCTTAGGCACCTGAAAGATAGGGCCTTCGGGGTCCATCTTGGAGGCCGCCCGGCCGTCGAACCAGTTGATGGCCCCGCAGTTGGCGATCCGTTGGGGGGTGATGATACAGCAGTGGGTCGGCGCAAAGCTCTGGCAGAGGACGCAGCCGTAGAAGTCCTCCACGTCTTCTTCCTTCAACCCCCTGGCACGGGCACGGCGCTCCTCGTAGATCTTGCGGGCCATCTCTACCTTCTCCTTGACCTTTGCCGGATCGGTATAAAAGGTAACCTGCATCTTTTCAATGATATCGATGTCCGAGGTGTACTCAAAGATCAGGATCTCCCCGAATTCCTTCAAAGAGGTAAGCCCCTTCTTAAAGGCATCCTTGCTGATGCGGTACCAGATCTCATCCTGCTGGTTCATGTGGTAGATGCCCTCGACGAAGTTACAGAAGTCGTGCAGCCGACGCTCGATAACCGGCTCCATGTCCTTTTCCAGCTTCTCCCCTGCCACGAAGATCTCGACAAAGAGCGGATAGCTGCCCCCTTCCTCCATATTGCTCAGGTCGGGGCCTATGATTTCCACCTTGCCCTCCTGAACCTCATCAAGCCCTTTCATGAGGACCAGCTCGGCCTTATACTCCACCTTCGGACCCCCGAACTCCACATGGAGGTCCTCCTTTCTCACCCTCTCACCTTCGTATTGAGGTCCCATGTCAACGTGAAACTCAGGCATTGGTTATACCTCCTTAGCGTCTTTATTTTTTTATTGTAAACCCCTGATGAGCTCCTCCAGGAGCGCCTTCCAGTCTTCATTCTTACGATAGTTCGGCAGCGAGAAGTTCGCATTCGGGTAGTAATACTTGCACAGGGTCATGGTCTTGAGATGCGGCGCAAAGTGCTTGAGTGCCGAGAGCCCCTGATTGCCCAAATCGGTCCTCACGCCGCCAAAGAGCACGAAGTCATGGCACCCCTCGCCCTTGACCCCCTTCCATTCGGGGTCCTTGAGAGAGTTGATGATCTCGATGAGGTCATAGGTGCTCTCCGGCGTGACGCCCAGCTCCATGAGTCTCTTCTTGGTGTGGGCAGTGGCGCAGATCGGGATCTTTCCGGCCCGGGCGATCTCCACGAGATACTCGATAAAGGGTTTGCCGTCTATCTGCACCTCGAGGGCCTGCGGGCCGATGACCAGCAAGGGCCTCGCCGCCTTCTTGATGATCTTGAGCAGGGGTGCGGCCTCTTTCATCTCCGTAGCCCCCTTGACCCCCGTCAGGATATTGACCAGATGTTGCGGATTGGGCATGGTCTCTCCTCCTCTTATTAACGAATAGTGGCCTCTATCGGCACCTCGGTCTCATAGGTCCCGATGAGGGTCGGCAGGGTCAGCGCGGGCTTCGGCTTCCACCCCTTCTCCTCCAGGAACTGCTTGACCTCCTTCTTGAAGAACATGGGGATGTCCCGCTCGGTCCTCACGAAGTGATGGAGGTCGTCGGGCAGCGTGCCGAAGAACTTCTTGTACAGGTCGATGTAGTGGTTGAGCTTTATCTGGCGGCCCGGCTGGGTATCGTTCTTGCGGATGCAGAGCTTCGCAATGGTCACCATGGCCCGCTCCTTGGACTCTACTACAATAGCCAGGTGCTCCGGCGAGGGCTCCTGGGTGTCCACCAGCTCCTTCTTTCTGCCGTCCATCACCGTCCAGTCACCCTCCTCCTTGCGGCTCAAATAGAGACGGCGATACTTGGCCGAGTGAGGCCCGAGCACTACCGGTATCCCGAGCCTGTTGCACCCCGTGGCAATGGAGGCCGCCTTCTGGCTCATGGCCCCCCAGGCCACGCCCACCGCACCGACGCGGTTGTAGATATAGTCGGCGATGACCTCGTAGTTGGC
>MGQT01000058.1:0-32143 GCA_001797935.1 Deltaproteobacteria bacterium RBG_16_54_18
TCCATCGCAACCTTCCCGTCAAGGTCCAGGCGGCGGAGGTGGACAAGGTAAAAAAGTACGAGAGCGGCATGATCGTCAACCCCATCACCATGGAGCCGGAACAGCGGGTGTATGAGGCCGTGGAGGTCATGCGGAAGTACGGGATCTCCGGGGTCCCGGTCACCAAAAAAGGCAAATTGGTGGGGATCTTGACCAACCGTGACCTGCGGTTTGAGAAAAAAATGGATGCAGCGATCTCTACGGTGATGACCAAAGAGAACTTGATCACCGTCCCCGAGGGGATTCCCCTCGAAGAATCAAAAGAGATCCTCCACAAACATCGCATAGAGAAGTTGCTCGTCGTGGATAAAGACAATAACCTCAAGGGGCTCATTACCATAAAAGATATTGAAAAGACCGAGAGCTACCCCCTTTCCTGCAAGGATCACCGGGGGCGTCTCAGGGCAGGGGCTGCCGTGGGGGTCGGCAAAGATGTAGAAGAGCGAGTCCCTGTCTTGCTGGCGGCGGGGGCGGATTGCCTCGTGGTAGATTCCGCACATGGACACTCCCGCGGCGTGATTGCGGCGGTTACGTGGATTCGCAAGGAGTTCCCCGAATGTCACATTATCGCCGGGAATGTGGCGACCGAGGAGGGTGCGGCTGCCCTCATTGCCGCCGGTGCCGATGCCGTCAAGGTGGGGGTGGGTCCCGGATCGATCTGTACCACGCGGGTGGTGGCGGGGATCGGTGTGCCGCAGATCACGGCCATCATGAAGGCGGTCAAGGTAGCGCGTAAGCATGACATCCCCGTCATCGCCGATGGGGGGGTAAAATATTCCGGTGACGTGACCAAGGCCATTGCCGCGGGGGCGGATGCCGTCATGATCGGCAACCTCTTTGCCGGCACGGATGAGAGCCCGGGGGAGATGGTCCTGTATCAAGGGCGCAGCTATAAAGTCTACCGGGGCATGGGTTCTCTTGAGGCCATGCGTGAGGGGAGTAAGGATAGATATGCCCAGGGGGATGTGGAGGAAGGAAAGTTGGTCCCCGAAGGGATCGAGGGCAGGGTACCGTATCGGGGTGCCCTTTCCTTCTGTATCCATCAATTGTTGGGCGGTCTCAGGGCAGGCATGGGGTATGTCGGATGCGAGACCATTCGTGATCTGCAAAAAAAGGCCAGATTCATTAAGATAACGAGCGCGGGTCTGCGCGAAAGTCATGTCCACGATGTCATTATTACAAAAGAAGCGCCGAATTACCGTCTTGAGTAAGGAGACAAGGGGAGCGACGGTGCATAGACACGTGCATAACTGGTGCATACTGGTTTTTCTCGTCAGTTTTCTTCTCGGTTCGGGAGTGAACGTTGGTGCGCAGGAGGGGAGCGGAGGAGAAGATATGTGGACTGCCCCTGTTCCCCACGACGTAGAATTCATGAAAGTATGGGCTCAGCGTAAAGAGGCCCTGGCCGCAGGGACGGCGGGAGCTCTCGGCGAACGGCAACTAGAGGAGCTTATCCAACGGAAACTCGACAAGGGGGTTACAAATTTATGGGACTATGCCATCCTCGTCATGAGGGAGGGTAAGCAACTGGCGGACAAGGAAAAGAGAATAAAGCTCGGGGAATTTGCACAGCGGTTGGCACCGGATCTTCCCAACGTCTACTTCTATACCGGCAATGCTCAGTTGGAGAAAAACAGATGGAAGTTGTCTTCAGTGATCGAAGGGAATATGGCGGGATTTAAGGCCTATCTCCGCAATATACCCATGGCAATCGGCCAAGGTCTCAACGCCCTCTACGGCATGGGCCTCGGTATTTTATTGGCTATTGTGACCTTTTGTCTCATGGTGTTCTTTAAGCGCCTGCCGATTTATCTGCATGCCCTTAAGGAGGAATTAAAGGGGGGGACGCAAGAGCTTATACAAGGGGTAGGGCGAATCACCCTGCTTGTCCTGCCGTTTCTCTTACAGCTCAATATTGTGTGGTGCGTCCTGATCTGGTGTCTTATTCTTTGGCGGTACCTTACCAAAGGAGAAAAGGGCTTAGTCCTGCTCTCTTTCTTGTTTGTCGTTTATTTGCCCCCGACTGGCGATGCCCTCCTTCAATTTATGGCAGGGCCGCGGGCACAAGCGGTCTTTGATATCTACGAGACTACCTATGGGGAGCGTCGACCTCAGGCAGTAGAGAGACTTAAACGATGGGTCGAAGATCATCCCGAGGATCGTGATGCCTTGTTCGCCGTGGCCTTGGCCTCTAAACGGGAAGGGGATTATCCCGAGGCGAAGAAGTATTATCAGCAATTGCTCAAGCTCAATCCGTCTGATCCGGCGGTCATTTCCAATTTCGGCAACCTCTCGCTTGCCCTGGGCGATCCGGTAACAGCGAGCGGCTTGTATCAGAAGGCCATCGAATTGGCCCCCAATAACGGAGCCTATTATTTTAATCTGAGCAAGTCGCTGTCCCAGAGATCGATGGTCGTTTTACAAGATGCGGATCAAACATTTCAAAAGGCCAAGGAGTTGAGTCCCGCCGTAATCGGGGAACACATGGAGATCGACTCCCCGCATCCCAATCGCAGTGTGATTGATATGACGGTTCCCCTCGATGACCTCCGCAATAAACTCAACGCCGCTTTTTGGCGTGAGACGGGTCTTTCATACTTCATCGTTGATGTGTGGCTCCGCGACCTCTCACCCCGCCTTCCCTTTGTTGTTCCGGTCTTGTTCGTCGTGGCCGTTATCGGGATAGCAATTGTGCGGAAGGGACGAGAGGAGTGGTGGCGATGCTCCCAGTGCGGGATGATCAGCACTCAGCCGGTCGGTAAAAGAGAGGGGAGGAAGAGTATCTGCGTCAGATGTTTTCGAATCATCAAAGGCAAGGAGATTGATAAAGGCCTTAAGGCGGGGAAACTCAGAGATACCAAGATATTCCAGATACGCATGGGAGTCTACGATAAGTTGTTTCCTTTTCTCGTTCCGGGGGTCGGTCATATTTGGAAGGGATATAATGTCCGGGGCCTATTGTATCTGTGCATATTTTTTGTCGCGCTCGGCATCGTTTCCTTTGGTAGAGACATTATCCCGTTGGCGATCCCCTTACCGACCGCCGGCGTGCCCGGGGGAGTATTGTTCATAATTACATTTCTTGTTGTCTTGTATGGTGTGGCCGCATGGGGCGGATATAGAAAAGAAGGGCGAGAGATAACGAAACCTTCCTTCTCCTTAGAAGGGATCAGGAGGTAATCTCGGAATGGCATTAGAAGGAGAACTGAAAGATTTCAATATTCTGGAGGTAATCCAGCTGCTCGGCCAACAGGGGAAGAGCGGCGTGTTGAAGGTGCGGGGGTGGGACAAGCAGGGTGATCAGGAGGCAGGGATATACTTTTTTGAGGGGAAGATTACCCACGCAACCTTCACCCACCGGACAAGGGGGGACCTGCTCGGCGAACGGCTTGCCAAGACAGGCATCATCTCCCGGGAGGAATTGAACACCGCGCTCAAGAACCAGAAAAAAACAGAACGTTTTCTCGGAGAGACCATCGTCGAGGGGGGGATGGCGGAGGAGCACGTTGTCCTCAACGCCCTCTACACTCAGGTGCACGAGCTGATCTACGAGATATTTCGTTTAAAAGAGGGAAAATTCCAGTTTACGCCGCTCACCGATACCAAGGCCCCGAAGATCTCCACGCAATTAAATGCAGATGAAGTGATGCTGAATATTCTCAAGATGGTTGATGAGTGGCCGGAGATAGAAAAAAGGATGCCGCCTACCGCCATGGTACTCCAAAAATCGGGGACCCTTGAGCAGCATGGGATAACCCTGTCGGAAGATCACGATGCCGTGTACCGTCTGGTGGATGGCACCAGGAGCGTCAACGAAATCGTAGAGATGAGTCTCTTGGGGAAATTTGCTACCCTGGAGATCTTGGCAGGTCTTCTGGAGGGGGGGGATATCAAAGAGAAAGGCACCAAGAAGGAAGTGGGCACGAAGGAAACACCTGCCCCCGTGGTTTCGCAGCCATCTCGGGCACGTGCGTGGGAATCAGGGCCGGAGCGCACAAGATACTTGGCGGGGTTGCTCATCGCGCTCATCCTCCTGCTCGTTGCTTTTTTCCCGTTCAAGCGTAACTTTTTATGGCAGGGACAACACGCGGGATATGCCCGCCAAGGATACGTTGATCAGACGAGGCAAGAACGACTGGAATGGGGGAGGATGATCTTTTTCACAGAAAAGGGAAGATATCCGACGAATCTCAAAGAACTCGTCGATGCGGGCATAGTGACCGAGGAGGACGTGAAGGGGATTGATGTCCGAAGAAAAAGTAATCATCCTTGATTTTGGTTCTCAATATACACAGCTCATCGCCCGACGCATCAGAGAACAAAAGGTCTATTGTGAAATCCACCCGTACACGTATTCGCCTGAGGCGATCAAAGGTAACGAGACAAAAGGGATCATCCTGTCGGGGGGGCCTGCGAGCGTTTACGATACCGCCGCCCCACGAATTGGCCCGGAGCTCTTCCACAGCGGCATTCCCGTGCTCGGGATCTGCTATGGGATGCAGTTGATGACCTCGGTTTTGGGGGGGCACGTTGCCCCTTCCAAGGACCGGGAGTACGGGAGGGCGCAGTTAGAGATAGATCAACCGTATCAGATCTTCGACGGCCTGAGGAAGGGGCACACGTATCACGTATGGATGAGCCATGGTGATCGGGTGGAAAAACTCCCTCCGGGGTTTATCCCGCTGGCGCACTCCGCTAATTCTCCTTTTGCTGCCATGGGAGATCTGGAGCGTGGTCTGATAGGCCTTCAGTTTCATCCCGAAGTGGCGCATACCGAAATTGGCGGTGAAGTACTCCATAATTTTCTCTTCCGCATATGTCGATGCAGCGGCAGTTGGGACATGAGGTCTTTTGTGGAGACCTCGGTGCGCATGATTAACGACATAGCGGGAGGGGAACGAGTTATTTGTGCGGTGAGCGGGGGAGTTGATTCGTCGGTGGTAGCCGCCCTTATGCACAAGGCCATCGGTGAGCGGCTGACGTGTATCTTTGTCGACAACGGCCTTCTCAGAAAAGCCGAGGCTCAGGAGGTGTTATCTATCCTGAGGGACTCTTTCCGTTTAGATCTGCGCTTCGTCGATGCCGGCGAGGAATTTTTGGATCGTCTCAAGGGAGTTGAAGATCCCGAGCAAAAGAGAAAGATTATCGGAGAACTCTTCATCACGATCTTTGAGCGAGAGGCAAAAAAAGTTGGCACGGTGACTTATCTGGCGCAGGGGACCCTCTATCCCGATGTCATTGAAAGCGTATCGTTCAAAGGGCCCTCCGCGACCATTAAAAGCCATCACAATGTGGGGGGGCTGCCGGAGCGGATGCACTTAAAACTCATTGAGCCCCTGAGGGAGCTTTTTAAAGATGAAGTGAGAAGAGTTGGAAAAGAGCTGGGGCTTCCCGATCGGATCGTGTATCGTCAACCCTTCCCCGGCCCCGGGTTGGCGGTGCGGGTAATCGGTGAGGTTACTGCGGAGAGGCTGAACGTCCTGCGCGAGGCCGATGCCATTATGCAGGAGGAGATCGTCAAGGCCGATTGTTACCGTGATATTTGGCAGTCGTTCGCCGTCTTACTGCCGGTCAAGACGGTGGGCGTTATGGGGGACGAGAGGACCTATGAAAACGTCATTGCCCTGCGCGCCGTCTCCAGTCTGGACGGTATGACGGCGGATTGGGTACGGCTTCCGTATGAGGTCGTTGGCGTGATAGCAAATCGCATTATTAATGAAGTGCAGGGTGTCAACCGCGTCGTCTACGACATCAGCTCAAAACCGCCCGGTACCATCGAGTGGGAATAAGGATATGAGGTGCGCACGGTCTATCGGCAATGGAGATGTTAACTATGAAGGATCTTGTCTTATTACACCGAGAGGTGTGTCGAGTCTTATCAGTTTAGCGCAGTAACGGCATATGAAAGAATTTGTCCATCTTCATCTCCACAGCCAATATAGCCTTTTGGACGGAGCTATTCGTTTCGAAGAGCTCTTTCCCCTTGCCCGAGAGTATGGGATGAGGTCTTTGGCCTTAACCGACCATGGCAATATGTTCGGTGTCCTTGAGTTCTATCAAGGTGCCATCAGCCATGGGATAAAGCCGATCATCGGGTGTGAGGTCTATGTCGCGCCGGAGTCGCGCTTAAAAAAAGAGCCGGGTGGCCTCAAAGATACCTCCTACCATCTCGTGCTGTTGGCTAAAGATCAGGAGGGGTATGCAAATCTCATACGGTTGGTCAGCCTGGCCCACCTGGAAGGTTTCTATTACAAGCCGCGTGTGGATAAAGAACTCCTGGAACAGTGTAATACGGGATTGATCGCCCTCAGCAGTTGCCTCAAGGGGGAGATCCCCACGCTCTTGCTGCGGGGGAATAGGGAGGGAGCCCGGGCAGTTGCCGGATGGTATAAGGAAATCTTTGCCGATCGTCGTTTTTTCTTAGAGCTTCAGGATAACGGCCTCGCGGAACAGAAGGTGGTCAACGAGGGGCTCGCGGCGTTGAGTAAGGAGATGGAGATACCATTGGTGGCGACCAACGATTGCCACTACCTGCGGTTCGAGGACGCCCAGGCCCATGATGTCCTGCTCTGCATCCAGACGGGGAAGACGCTCAAGGACCCCAAGCGAATGAAATTTTCCACGGAGCAGTTTTACCTGCGTCCTGTGGAAGAAATGGAACGGCTGTTCAGCCACTATCCTGAAGCCCTCGAAATCACCGCAGAGATAGCGGAACGGTGCAACGTGGAGTTGCGCTTCGAAGAGTATCATCTTCCCCGCTTTAAACTGCCCCCCGGGGAAGCCTCTTTGGACCTTTATCTCGAAAAGAAGGCCGCGGATGGTCTGGAGCGGCGTTTTTCCTATCTGGCAAAAGACCCCGTGGAAAAAGAGCGGTATGTAAAACGGCTGCACGAGGAGCTCTCCATGATCAAGTCCATGGGGTTTTCCGGTTACTTCCTTATCGTGGCCGATTTCATCGACTATGCCAAGGCGCACGAGATCCCGGTCGGACCGGGGAGAGGGTCGGCAGCAGGGAGTTTAGCGGCATATTCCTTGGGGATAACGGATATTAATCCTCTGGCCTATGATCTCATCTTTGAGCGGTTTCTGAACCCGGAGCGTATCAGCCTTCCCGACATCGATGTGGACTTTTGCATCGAGGGGAGAGACGAGGTCATCAGATACGTAACGGAAAAATACGGGAAAGAAAATGTGGCCCAGATCATCACCTTTGGAAAGATGCAGGCCAAGGCCGTGGTGCGTGATGTCGGTCGCGTGCTCGATCTTCCGTATAAAGAGGTAGATACCATCGCTAAACTTATCCCCAATACGCTCAACATTACCTTAGACCAGGCCCTGGAGCAGGAACCAAGATTGCATGAGCTAGCCGAGCGGGATGAGGTAGTTTCCAAACTTCTCTCGCTCGCCCGTTCGTTGGAAGGGATGGTACGACATGCATCCACCCATGCCGCAGGGGTGGTTATCTCCCATCGCCCGCTTATGGAATACATACCTCTTTATAAAGGGACAGACGGCGAGGTAGTTACGCAATATGCCATGAAGGATGTGGAACGCGTCGGCCTGGTGAAATTCGATTTTTTAGGTCTCAAGACCTTAACGGTCTTAAACAAGGCAGAGGCATTGATCGAACGCACGAGAGGAGAAACGCTTGCGCTCGCCCGCATTCCTTTGGATGATCGCGAGACCTACCGGCTCCTCGGCTCCGGCGATACAACGGGGATATTCCAACTGGAAAGTTCGGGAATGCGGGATCTCTTGGTGAAATTGCGCCCCGATGCCTTTACCGACTTGATCGCCTTGGTGGCCCTCTATCGGCCGGGTCCCCTCGGGAGCGGCATGGTCGATGACTTTATCAAACGGCGACATAAAGAGGCAGCGGTCACGTATGAGGTGCCTGCGTTGCGGGAGATCATTGAGGACACCTATGGGGTGATCGTTTATCAAGAGCAGGTAATGCGGATCGCGAGTGTGATCGGCAATTTTACGCTCGGTGATGCCGATATTCTGCGCCGTGCCATGAGCAAGAAGAATCCGGCGGAAATGGAACGGCACAAGGAGAAATTCATTACGGGTGCCCGTCGCAACGGCATCGAGCGAAAAAAGGCCGAACGCATTTTTGAGATGATGAATAAGTTTGCCGAATACGGCTTTAATAAGTCGCATAGCGCCGCCTATGCCCTCATCGCTTATCAAACGGCCTACTTAAAAGTTCATTATCAGATCGAGTTCATGGCGGCCCTGCTGACCTGTGACATGGATAATACCGACAAGGTGATACGGTATGTGGCCGAGTGCCGGGAAAAGGGTATTGAAGTTTTGCCACCAGATATCAAAGAGAGTGATTGGGGTTTTATGGTCACGGGGGGAAAAATCAGATATGGTCTCGGGGCGGTAAAAAATGTGGGATTAGGAGCGGTCGAGGAGATCATCAAACAGCGCGACGCAGGAGAACGGATCACTTCTCTGTTCGGGTTTTGTGAGTCAGTGGATCTACGCAGGGTGAACCGCAGAGTCATAGAAAGCCTTATTAAGGCAGGGGCCTTTGATTCCACGGATGCTCACCGCTCACAGCTTATGCTCGGCTTGGAGGAGGCCTTGGAGCGCGGGCAGGCCAGACAAAAAGAGCGGCGTGCGGGGCAGCCCGCCCTCTTTGATGGGCTTGCGGTGCCGCACGGCCATGGTGCGATGCCGGCTGTTGAGGAGTGGCCCGAACAGCAGCTCCTGAGCTTTGAAAAAGATGTACTCGGTTTTTACTTGACGAGCCATCCCCTCATCAGATATCAACAAGACATCCGCGAACTCACCACGGTCGATACAGAAGGCCTGGAGGAGGTGGCGAATGCCGCCCAGGTCAGTGTCGGGGGGTTGGTGGCAGAGGTCAAGGAGATCAGCACCAAAAAAGGGGATCAGATGGCCTTTCTTACCCTCGAGGATATGAAGGGAAGGGTAGAGGTGATCGTCTTTCCCGACCTCTTTCGCAAGGTTCGTCCATACCTGACGGTTGACATGCCCGTTGTGGTGCGGGGGCAATTGGATAAAGGGGAGGAACGGCATAAAGTAAAGGCGTCCTCCATCGTGCCTCTCGATGAGGCCAAAAAAGAAAAGATATCCAAGGTACACGTGAGGCTCCGTACGCCGGGAATTTCCAAAGAGCAGTTGGTGCGGCTCAGGGAGATCTTGGAGGAGAACAAGGGGAAGTGCGAAGCCCTCCTCCATTTGATAGTTCCCCATAACTCGGAAGTGATTATGGCCGTTTCCTCTGCGTTGACGGTTGAACCCTCGGAGCATATGCGCAGGTCAGTAGAGGGGCTCTTCGGCGAGAAGGCGGTAGAGATGGAGTGAGAGAAATTTGCCGTAGGGCGCGTGAATATAGGCAAAGGCGATGAAATAAGGAGCGATGGAACATGGTGAAACACTATCTTGATTTTGAGAAACCGTTGATGGTGTTGGAGCGGGAATACGAAGAGTTGCAGCGATTCGCCCCCCGCAATGACCCGAAGGTCAGTGCAAGGATCGAACGGCTCGAAAAAATGATTGCCAAGGAACGTGAAGACATCTATGCACAGCTTAGCCCCTGGCAGCGGACGCATCTTTCGCGTCACATTGATCGCCCGCATACGTTAGATTACATCCACCTGATCTTTGAGGATTTCATGGAGCTCCATGGCGACCGGGGATTTATGGATGATCCGGCTATCGTCGGAGGGTTCGCGCGCCTGGAGGGGGAGACAGTCGTCGTGGTAGGGCATCAAAAGGGGAGAGATGTGAAGGATATGGGATATCGTAATTTTGGGATGTCCCATCCCGAGGGGTATCGTAAAGCCCTCAGGATCATGGAGTTGGCGGCGAGGTTTAAGAAACCCATCATCACGATGATCGATACGCCCGGCGCCTATCCCGGCGTAGGCGCTGAAGAACGGGGACAGGCCGGGGCCATTGCCCGTAACCTCAGGGAAATGGCCTCCTTTCCTGTACCCATCATCGTCGTGGTTATCGGTGAGGGAGGAAGCGGGGGCGCCTTGGCCATCGGGGTGGGCGATAAAATTCTGATGCTGGAAAATGCGATCTATTCGGTCATATCTCCCGAAGGATGTGCCGCCATCTTGTGGCGTGACGGGTCCAAGGGCTCTTTGGCAGCCGAGGCCCTCAAGATGACGGCAGCGGATCTTCTCAGATTGGGAATCATCGATGAGATCATTCCCGAACCGCTGGGGGGTGCCCATCGCGATTATCACGTGGTTGCAGCTCATGTGAAAGAGGCGGTCGTACGGAATCTGGGAGCATTGAAGGATGTCCCGGAGGAAAAACTCTTGGCCGACCGATATAAACTCTTCCGCCGCATGGGGACCTTTCAAGAGAAATGAAGCGTTGCTGACGGAACAAGCATTGCGGTATCATTTTTCTCTTTCGAATTATCCTTGCCATTTTTACCTTGATGGCATACACACCATGAACGATGGTTCACGAGGTAACGATGGGGGCTAAGATACGAATTCTCTCTCCCGATGTGGCGGGTAAAATAGCGGCTGGCGAGGTGATAGAACGACCTGCCTCGGTGGTCAAGGAATTGATTGAGAACTCCTTGGATGCCGGTGGACGGACGATAACGGTGGAAGTAGAAGAGGGGGGGAAGAGACGCATTGCCGTGCTGGATGACGGCGAGGGGATGGTAAAAGAGGATGCCCTCCTTGCCATCGAACGGCATGCCACGAGCAAGCTCTCTGACGAAGGGGGTCTTGCTTCGGTAACAACCCTTGGCTTTAGGGGTGAGGCTCTTCCTTCTATTGCTGCCGTTTCTCGTTTGCGCCTCACCACGAGGACACGGAGTGAACTTGCAGGCACGCAGGTCGTCGTAGAAGGCGGCCAGGTAAGGGAAGTAGAGGATATCGGTACACCCCCGGGGACCAGGGTGGAGGTGACGGATCTCTTCTATAATCTGCCGGCGCGACAGAAGTTCCTCCGGGGGGTGCAGGGTGAGCTTGCCCATATTATCGAGGTCATTACCAGGATGGCCCTCGTCCATACCGCGGTCGGGTTTGTCCTGAAACACAACAAACGGGTCCTCTTCAATCTTCCGCCCACCGAGGACGAGCTTTCTCGCATTCGAGCCGTCCTCGGAAAAGAGATCACATCCCAGGTACGACGGTTTGATCGGCCGCACGCGGGTGGCACCATCAGGGGATGGGCGAGCATCCCCACCTATTGCCGCGGTTCTTCCAAGGGGATCTACATCTATGTCAACGGCCGCTACATCCGTGATAAGCTGATTTCCCACGCCGTCTCAGAGGCGTACCGCAGGTTTATTCCCTCCAAAATGTATCCGGTAGTCATCCTGTACCTTTCAATTCCTCTTGCCGAGGTGGATGTAAACGTTCATCCAACCAAAATGGAGATTCGTTTTAGGAGAGGCGAAGAGATCCACCACTTGGTCTCGGACACACTCAAAGGCATCTTAAGCCATCCGCCGGAAGAAATGAGGGCTCATGAGGCAGTGGAGATACGGGAAGCAGTTGCCTCATATTCGGTGCCGTCAAATTTTCCCCGCGATGCCGAACCTCGCCTGCTAACACCCTGGCGGGTAGCAGGTCAACTCAAGGGGACCTACGTGGTGATGGAGGGGGATGAGGGAGTAATGGTCTTCGACCAACACGCGCTCCATGAGCGGATCCTCTATGAGCACTTGAAGACGAAACTGCCGGGAAAGAAGGTGGCCCAACAACCGTTCCTTATCCCGCAACCTATCGAGATGACGAGGGAGGAAAAGGAGCTGCTTATTGGTTATCGAGCAGAGCTTGCCGCCATTGGGCTGGATGTGGAGGAATTTGGGGAGAGGACGGTGGCCGTGCACGCTATCCCCTCTTTTTTACAAGGTGAGGATATGCACACCCTTCTCCAAGCCTTGAGCGAGACCTTGGCGGACCACGGAACGGGTAGTGCCGTCGAAGATGTCAGAGAACGTATCTGCGTTTTCCTTGCCTGCCGAGGCGCCATCAAGGCGAATAGACGTTTGCAAGAGGAAGAAGTAAGGTCACTCGTCCAGGAGTGGGAGGAGCTTGCTCGGCCCACCACCTGTCCTCACGGCAGGCCTCTCATGGTCCTGTGGCGTTGGCAGGAATTGGCCGGATGGTTTAAGAGGGATTAAAAGCCATATTTTGCCAGCTTATATCTCATCGCCCGGAAGTTCATTCCGAGGATCTCCGCGGCCTTCTTTTTGATTCCCCCTGTTTGTTCCAGGGCCTTGAGGATGAAGGCCTTCTCCAGGTCTTCCACTACCTTGTTGAGATCAATTCCTTCTTCCGGGATTTCGAGGGAGGGAGGCGTCCCCTTTGAGATCATCCGCTCGCTCAGATACGAACGAATGTGCCGCTCCGTAATCGTCGTTGCGGTCTCGAGGGTTATGCTGCGCTCGATGATGTTTTCGAGTTCCCTGACATTGCCCGGGAAATCGTAACTCACCAACAATTCCATGGCCTCGGGGGTAATCCCCTCTATCTTCTTTCCCGTCTCGGTGCTGTATTTTTGGACGAAGTGATTCATTAAGAGGGTAATATCCTCTTTTCGTTCCCGCAACGGGGGGATCTTAATCTGGATGACATTCAAGCGGTAGAAGAGGTCTTCACGAAAAGTGCCATGAGCGACCTTTTGTTGTAAATCTTGATTGCTCGCGGATATGATCCTGACATTTACCTTAATATCATCGGTCCCCCCCACCCGCTTAAACTCGCGTTCCTGAATTACCCGCAGCAGTTTTACCTGGAGCGGTAAGGGGAGCTCCCCGATCTCATCCATGAAGAGCGTTCCGCCTTCGGCCATCTCGAGCAGCCCTCTTTTGTTGGCGATGGCCCCGGTGAAGGATCCCTTCATGTGTCCGAAGAGCTCGCTCTCCAAGAGGTTCTCCGGGATGGCACCGCAATTCAGGGTGACAAAAGAACCGTCTTTTCTGACGCTGTTGTAATGGATGGCCTTGGCCACCAGTTCTTTGCCGGTTCCACTTTCCCCGGTAACCAAGACATTGGCCTTGGTCTGGGCGACCTTTTCCACGAGATCATATACCCGTTGCATCTTGGAGCTCTTGCCGATGAGGTTCCAGAATTTATACCGTTCCTCTACTGCCTGACGCAGGCGGATATTTTCCTTAATGAGATTACTTCGCTCAAGGGCCTTCTTGATGGTAAGTTTCACCTCTTCTACCCGAAAGGGCTTGGTGACGTAATCATAGGCCCCTTCTTTAATGGCGGTAACGGCCCCCTCAGGTGAACCATAGGCGGTAATCATGATGACCACGGTGTCAGGGCTTACCTCTTTGGTCTTGCGCAAGACGGCAAACCCGTCTGCCCCCGGCATCTTGACGTCGGTGAGGATCATGCTGTAAAGGTTGTTATCCAAGAGCTCAAGAGCCTTTTCGCCGCTCGTGGTACTTATCACCTCATATCCCTCTTTTTGAAGCATAATCTCCAAAAAGTCACACATGCTCTTTTCGTCGTCCACTACCAGTATCTTTTGTTTTGTCATCTCTCATTCCTCCGCCGGGGGATACAATAATTTTTATGCGACTGGCAGGGTTACGGTAAACGTGGTGCCCCGATTATGCCTGCTCTCCACGGCTAGAGTACCCCCATGTATTTCTACAATTTTATGCACGATGGAAAGCCCGAGCCCCGATCCCCCGTCTTTTGTGGTGAAGAAGGGGTCGAAGATCTTCTTGATGTCTTTCGGGGGGATCCCCTTGCCTGTGTCCGAGACCTCGAGTGTTACTATTTTCCCCTCGTCGTCTTTGTGAGCCCTAATCTCAAGCAGGCCCTTCCCCTCCATGGCGTCAACGGCGTTGATAAAGAGGTTCCACAGTACCTGCTCGAGTTGTTGGGGATCTGCGGCAATGGTGATATTCGGCCCCATGATTTTTGCCAACTTTGTCCCCTGGGTCCATTGCGGCGAGCGGGAGAAGACTTCAAGGGTGCTATCAACAAGGCCAGCGATGTCCACTTTCTTTTTATTGAGCTTCGGGGGTTGGGCATAGAGGAGAAAATCGGTGATAAGACGATTGAGACGGCCTGATTCGGCGAGGACGATCTCCATCAATCGGTCGCTGCTCTCACCCCCTTCCTCTTCCTCCTTGAGCAGTTGGATGGCACCGCTGATAGAGGCCAGGGGGTTACGGATTTCGTGGGCAATGCCCGCCGCGAGTTGCCCGATGGTGGCCATCATTTCCGATTTCCGCATGGATTCCTCCATGTCCTTGATGAGGGTAAGGTCCTGAAAGATGATGATCTGCCCGACCTTATTCCCCCGGTGGTCTTTTAAAGGCGAGATGGAGAGGCCGAGCTTAATCTGCTCACCGTCGGGCTTCTCCGCGGTTGTCTCCATCCGGGAGCGGAGCCCCTCGCGGAAATTTTCCTTGAGAGCGGGGAAGAGGTCTTTGATGAGTCGGTTTTTGTACACGGCGGCCTTGGCACCGAGGATAGCCTCCCCCGCTTTATTTAAAAAGGTTATTTGGTCCTTTGGATTAATGGTCAACAGACCACTCATCATGCTTTGAATGACATCCCGGTTAAAGGCCTCGAGCCGGTCGTAGTCCTCCTTGGTTTGTATGAGTTCCTTTCCCCGCTTGCGTACCTCTTCGGCGAGATAGCCGGTGAGGTATCCCGCCATATAAAAGGCGAGGAGGTAGAACAAAAAGGTATAGATCAGGACATTGCCGTGATAGGGGAGGCGCGCCGAGAGGGACGGTATGACCCAGAAGTGCTGCAAATTGAGGAGTAGCCCGTAATAGATGCTGCAGACCGTGGCGGCCATGAGCCCGCCCTTTCGCTCAAGCATGACCCCACTCTCCAGGATTGCCAAGATGTAAAGGGGGGTGAAACCACTTTCGCCGCCACCCGTAATGTAGATGATGCCGGTGATGATTAAGGCATCAGCCGTTGTCTGGGTATAGATCAGAAAAGAGAGGTTTTTGACCTTTTTCAGGCGCATGAGGAGGGCAAAGGCAATGGTGTTGCCGTACAGGAGAAAGATGAAAAAGTAAAAAAGAAAAAATGGACCCCAAAAGGCGGATATGCCCTGCAGATGAAAGAAAAGCCCCATGAGCAGGGTTACCGTCGTCAGGATGAGTCTATAGCGGACCAGTTTTGTTGACTGCGGTTTCATCTCTCCTTAATTTTACTAGAAGGCCGAGGCCATCTTAAAAATGGGCAGATACATGGCGATGACCAGGCCGCCGACGACCACTCCCAAAAAGACCATCAACACCGGTTCGAGCATCGAGCTCAGGGTGGCCACGGCCATATCCACCTCGTCGTCATAGAAGTCGGCGATCTTGGTGAGCATGAGTTCCAGGGAGCCCGTGGTCTCCCCGACGGCGATCATTTGGGTCACCATCACGGGGAAGACGCCGCTTTGTGCGAGCGGCTCGGAGATGGTTTGCCCCTCGCTGATACTGATGCGGCCCTTTAAAATAGCCTCCTCGACTACTTTATTGCCAGCCGCACCCGCCACGATGTTGAGGGATTCCATGATGGGTACCCCGCTCGTCACCAAGGTGGATAAGGTGCGGGCAAACCGGGAGACGGCCACCTTGCGCAAGAGCTCGCCGAAGATAGGCATTTTCAACATAAGGCCGTCAATCTTTCTTTTCCCATCTTCCGTTTTATAGTATCTCTTCAAAACAACAACCGCGGCGATCACGAGGCCGATAACGATGGGGGTATAGCTCTTAAAGATCCTGCTGATACCGATAACGATCTGGGTGGGGAGGGGGAGGCTTTGTCCGATGCCGGAGAAGAGCTTTTCAAAGACCGGAACGACGAAGATCATCAGGACGGCGGTGATGATGATGGCCACGGAGACGATCATGGCGGGATAGACCAGGGCCGCCCGTATCTTCTTTTTCAGCGCTTCCATCTTTTCAATGTGGGTGGCCAGGCGGTTAAGGATGACGTCGAGGGTGCCGGCCTCCTCTGCCGCCAGCACGAGGTTAACATAGAGGTTGTCAAAAACACGGGGGTGCTTCTGCAGGGAAGCGGCCAGGGTGGCGCCCGACTCAACTTCATGTTTTACGGTTTTGATGATTCCCTGAAAGGTCTCGTTTTCCTCCTGCTGCGACAATATATCCAAAGACTGGACCAAGGGGAGCCCCGCGTCGATCATGGTGGCCAACTGGCGGGTGAAGATTGCCAAGGACTTTTTCTTCACCTTCCCCTTCATAAAGGGGAGAGATATCTTGAGCTCCTTCCCCTTGGCGATGATCTTGGTGGGGATGATCTGTTGCTGCCTCAGGTAGGCGCGGACCGCCGTCTCGCTCGGCCCTTCAACTTCGCCTTTACGGAACCCCCCCTGCGGGAGCCTTCCTTCCCATGCATATTTTGGCATGATGACTCCTTCTGACTAGATCACTTCTTCTTTTCCGCAGTGTCGCCCAACATCTGCCGGAACTCATCGAGGTTCGGAGATCTTCCCATGGCGTCGTTGAGGGTTATGATCCCGCGCTCATAAAGGGAGAGGAGACACTGATTCATGGTCTGCATGCCGAACTTGAGTTGCCCCACCTGCATCTGCCCGTATATCTGATGGATCTTGTCCTCCCTGATGAGGTTGCGGATCGCGGTATTGGGGACCAGGACCTCCATGGCCAAGGCCAACCCTGTGCCGTTGGCCCTGGGGAGGAGTTGCTGGCTCAAGACCCCCTCTAAGACAAAAGAGAGCAAGGTCCTGACCTGCGGCTGCTGGTGCGGGGGAAAGACGTCGATGATCCGATTGACCGTCTCCGTACACGAGTTGGTGTGCAGGGTGGCGAGGGTAAGGTGCCCGGTCTCGGCGATGGTGAGGGCGGCCTCGATGGTCTCCAGGTCCCGCATCTCCCCCACCAGGACGACATCGGGGTCCTGACGCAGGATGTGTTTCAAGGCCGCCGTAAAACTAAAGGTATCGGAGTTTACCTCCCGCTGGTTCACCACACACCCCTTGTGGGGGTGGAGGTATTCGATAGGGTCCTCAATGGTGATGATATGGGCGTTTCTCTCTTCATTGATCTGATCGATCATGGCCGCCTGGGTGGTCGATTTCCCGCAGCCGGTCGGACCCGTGACCAGGACGAGACCTTTGGGCCTTCTGATCAGTTCCTCAATGACAGCGGGGAGACCCAGATCTTTAAACCCCCTGATTTTATAGGGTATGGATCTGATGGCGGCGCCGACCACCCCTCGTTGGAAGAAAACGTTCCCTCTGAACCGGGATAACCCTTTAATACCGAAGGAAAAGTCGAGCTCATGCTCCTCCTCGAAGCGATGCTTTTGTGCATCGGTGAGCACACTGTAGGCGAGCCGCTTGGTGTCGGCGGCATTCAAGGGGGGGAGATCGAGCGGGACCAAACGACCGTACACCCGGATCTGCGGCGGGGTGCCGGTGGTAATATGGAGGTCCGTGGCGTCATTTTCGATCATCGTCTTGAGCAGGTCTTGGAGATCAAGGGGCATGGTGGTTTCCTTCGTCGCGCAGTATGCTTAGGCAACGGTTACGCGGAGTACCTCTTCGATGGTCGTTATTCCCTGTTTTATCTTGGCGATTCCGCTCATCCGCAATGTCTTCATTCCCGCCTGGGTGGCCGCCCGTTTAATCTCATTGGCAGCCGCCCGCCGAAGGATCAACTCCTGGAGCTCTTCCGTGGTGGGCATTACCTCGTACAGCGATAGTCTGCCGCGATACCCGATATTGCTGCACTTACCACATCCTTTGCCTTTATAACAGGTAAAATCGTTGATCTCCGCTTCGGGAACGCCCAAGTCCAGGAGGGCATCGGAGGGGATATCGACGGGTTCCTTGCAATCAGGGCAGATACAGCGGATCAATCGTTGCGCCACCGTGACGATAAGCGAGGAAGAGACGAGAAACGGTTCTACGCCCATATCCAGCAGACGTCCGATGGTGCTCGGTGCATCATTGGTATGCAAGGTGCTCAAGACCAAATGCCCTGTCAGGGCGGCCTTTACCCCGATCTCAGCCGTCTCCAAATCCCTGATCTCTCCCACGAGGATGATATCCGGGTCCTGGCGCAAGAATTCTCTGAGGGAGGCGGCGAAATTGAGCCCGATGGCCTCGTGCATCTGAACTTGGTTGACGCCGGGGAGGTTGTACTCGATCGGGTCCTCGCAGGTACAGATGTTTTCCGAGACCTTGTTCAACTCGGAGAGGACGGAGTAGAGAGTCGTCGTCTTGCCGCTCCCTGTCGGGCCGGTGACCAAGATCATCCCGTAGGGTCTATAGATTGACTCGCGGAATACCTCCAGGGTATCGGGTTCAAAGCCCAATTTAGTCAAGTCGAGCTGGAGCTTGGCCTTGTCGAGGAGCCGCATGACGACCTTTTCTCCAAAGAGGGTGGGGATGAGGGAGATACGGAAGTCCATTTCCCTGTTTTGCATCCTGATCAGGAAGCGCCCCCCCTGGGGGAGGCGGCGTTCCGCGATATCCAATTGGGACATGATCTTGATACGGGAGATAATGGCATTTTTCATCTGGATGGGGGGCCTCATGACCTCATAAAGCACACCATCGATCCGTTCCCGCACGCGCATGAATTTTTCGTACGGTTCTACGTGGATGTCGCTTGCCCCTTTTGCGATGGCGTCGGCGAGGATCAAGTTGACCAGTTTTACAACCGGGGCCTCCTCCGCTGTTTTTTCCAGCTCGCCGAGGTCAAAGGTCTCATCGTGCTGTACAACCTCCATCCCCTCGTCTTCGAAATCGGCAAGGGCCCCATCGATAGACGAAGTAGGGTTGAGGTGTCGGTCGATCGTCGTCTTGATGTTTGATTCCGAGGCCACCATTACCTCTACGTGGTAGCCAGTGCGGAATTTGATATCGTCTATTACCGAGACATTAAAGGGATCGACCAAGGCAAGATAGAGGGTGGAGCCGCTTCTCCGGACCGGGACCACCTGATTTTTATGCATAAAATCTCCGCCAACCAACCCCACGAGCTTAGGGTCTAATTCGACTTCGGCAAGGTTTATGGAGGGGAAGCCATATCGCTTGTGGAGAAACTCGAGGAGGTCATGCTCCGAGAGGAATCCCATGTCTATCAAGACAGAGCTCAAGTTCGACCCCCGCATTTTCTGTTCCCCCTGGGCCTTCTTGAGCTGTTCTTCCGTGATGATCTCTGCCTTTAAGAGGAGCTGACCAAGCCTTAAGGACATATAGATATCCTCTTTCTCCCGGTGAGAGGTTTTGAGCTACTTTCTAGAATACCACCTTTGGGCACTGCTGTCAATATTTGTCACTATGAGGTCACTATGAGGTCGCTCCGATGTCCTGGGCAAAAAAAAAGCAACGACTTTGCCAAAATTTCCTTTTATGAGCTGGTTTTCGGCACAACGCGATGTATTTTGCAGCTGATGATACATATTACGTGAATAAGGCCATCGCCCTGGTGCACTGCAACACCCCCTTGCATTTTTGGGCACTTGGCAGGTAAGATAGCTTGCTTTTTATATTGAGGGCAGCAATCGTCGGGGTACGACGAGGAGGAACAATGAAAAAAGGGGAAAAAAGAATTGAGATGGCGGAGCGGCTACAGGTCCTTCCTCCTTACCTCTTTGCGGATTTGGATCGGAAGAAGACGGCGTTGCGGGCACAGGGGATGGATCTTATCGACCTGGGGGTTGGAGACCCGGATATCCCCACACCGCAGCGGATCGTGGAGCGCTTGCGGGAGGCGGTGCTTGATTCCCGCAATCACCGCTATCCCAGTTATGAGGGACTCAGGGAATTCCGGCAGGCGGTGAGCCTCTGGTATAAAAGGCGGTTTGGGGTGCTGCTGGACCCCGAGCAGGAGGTTATCGCCTTGATCGGCTCCAAAGAGGGTATCGCGCACGTGCCGCTTGCCTTTATTAACCCCGGTGCGTATTCCCTGATCCCGAGCCCCGGTTATCCGGTCTACCATGCGGGGACGATCTTCGCGGGCGGCAGATCCTTTTTTATGCCCCTTGTGGAGGAACGGGGTTTTCTGCCTGATCTTAAGCAGATTCCCCCGGAGGTAGCGGATGCCGCCACGTTGCTCTTCATCAATTACCCGAACAATCCTACGGCGGCAGTCGCCGACGAGGCCTTTTTCGCGGAGGTCGTTGAGTTCGCGCAACGCTACAATCTGATTGTCTGCCATGATGCGGCCTACAGTGAGATCAGCTTTGACAATTACACCCCCTCCAGCTTTTTGGCAGTAGATGGTGCCCGGGAGGTCGGCATAGAATTCCATTCCCTGTCCAAGACCTATAATATGACCGGCTGGCGCCTGGGTTTTGCAGTGGGAAATAGCGCAACCCTGGCGGGGTTGGGCAAGGCCAAGACCAATATCGACTCCGGGGTCTTTCAGGCCGTACAGCTGGCTGGTATAGAGGCCTTAACCGGTGATCAATCCGCGGTAGAAAAAATGCGCGCCGTCTACCAGGGGCGGCGCGATTGCATGGTGCGTGGGCTGCGTGCTGTGGGCCTGGAGGTGACTCCTCCGAAGGCAACCTTTTATCTTTGGGTGAAGGTGCCCCCTGACCATAGTTCAGTCTCTTTCACCTCCCTCGTGCTCGAGAAGGCCGGGGTGGCGATTACGCCAGGGAGCGGCTTCGGCGAGGCCGGGGAGGGGTATGTACGCCTTGCGCTGACCGTACCGGAGGCGAGGTTGGAGGAGGCGATCAGCCGGATTCAGCGCCTTAGTTTGTAACGGTTGGGCTTACGTTTTGCACCGGGAACTCCCGGGCGAGGTCCGCGAGGATCGCATCCATTTCTACCTGAAAATGCGGGGAGACCATCAACTCGACCAACCCTGCGCGGGGATCAATAGTCCTGACCACCGCCACCCCTTCATACGACTCGATGATGAAACTGAGGTAGGCTATTTCCTGGGGGGGTATTTGAATGATCAGGGAGATGGTGTCCATGCTATTAGATTTTTGAGCCACTATTCCGTTGACTGCGCTTATAAACACCCTTAGAGTTATAAAGGGTTCGAGTCCCACCCCGCAATATAAATTTATGGAAGCGGGATGTGTCGCTAGCGACATCCCCTCTATAAAAATATCAGAACGTGTCACTTTATGACATCCTGCTTTCTTTAGACTTAAAATTTAAGGAGCAGGAGTAGGGGGCCGCTGGCGGCAGATTCCCGGATTTGAGGGTTCAAGTAAAAGCGTTTATCTTTATTTTCACTAGAACCCGGGAACCCTTGGGCCCTCGACCCCTCGTGTCATCCCGTTTACGGGATGACATTTATTTATCCACCACTTCCTCGGGGTGGCAGATTGTTCCCTTGATGGCGCTGGCGGCCGCCACCGCCGGGTTGGCGAGATAGACCTGGCTCGTGGGGTGTCCCATGCGCCCCACGAAGTTACGGTTGGTAGTAGCAATAGCTACCTCGCCCGCCCCTAAGACCCCCATGTGGCCTCCGAGACATGGGCCGCAGGTGGGGGTGCTGACCGCCGCGCCGGCCTCCACAAAGGCCTCGAGCAGGCCCTCACGCAGGGCCTGGAGGTAGATCTGCTGGGTCGCGGGGATGACGAGGAGACGGCAGTCAGGTGCCACCTTCTTCCCTTTGATGATATGGGCTGCTATGCGGAGATCCTCCAGCCTCCCGTTAGTGCAGGAGCCGATGACTGCCTGATCTATGGCGATGCCCGATAATGAGCGCACCCCCGCCACCTTGGCAGGTGACGACGGGCAGGCTACCTGAGGCTCTATCTGAGAACAATCATATTCATGTACCTTGGCATAGCGTGCGTCTTGATCGCTCTGATACAGGGTATAACCGGTCTCCATCCTCCCGCGGACGTACGCCTCGGTGATCTCATCCGGCGGGAAGATACCGTTTTTTCCCCCGGCCTCGATAGCCATGTTGGCCATGGTGAGCCGCCCGGACATATCGAGGTGACGAATGGTCTCGCCGGTAAACTCCATGGTCTTATACAGGGCACCGTCCACGCCGATCGCTCCAATGGTATGGAGGATGAGGTCTTTGCCGTTGACCCACGGCAGGAGCTTTCCTGAGAAGACGAATTTGATCTGCTCCGGGACCCGGAGCCATATCTCGCCGGTTGCCATAGCCGCGGCCAGATCGGTGCTGCCGACACCGGTGGCAAAGGCCCCGAGTGCGCCGTAGGTACAGGTGTGGCTGTCCGCCCCGATGACGAGATACCCCGGGCCCACGAGCCCCAGTTCCGGCAGCAGGGCGTGTTCGATCCCCATACGCCCCACCTCAAAATAGTGGGTGAGTTGCTGCTCGCGCGCGAACGCCCGCATCACGCGGCACTGTTCGGCCGACTGAATGTCTTTATTGGGGGTGAAATGGTCCGGTACCAGGATCACCTTGTTTTTATCAAAAACAGTTGTGGCCCCTATTTCGCCAAAGGCCTGGATGGCCAAGGGTGCGGTGATATCGTTCCCCAGGGCGATATCCACCCGGGCGTTGATGATCTCACCGGGAACGACCTCGGCCATGCCGGAATGGGCTGCCAAGATCTTTTCCGTTATCGTCATCCCCATCTTACAGCCCTTCCCTATCCTTTTTTCGATACTCCAGCTTGTTCAAGGCATTGATATATGCCTTGGCACTGGCCACAATCACGTCCGTGTCAGCCCCTTGGCCGATCGCGGTCCGTCCTTTTTCCTCCAGCCGCACAGTCACCTCTCCCTGCGCCTCGGTGCCGCCGGTAATCGCGTTGATGGCGAACTGGAGAAGCTTAGACCGCGTGCGCGTGATCTTCTTGATCGTCTTAAAAGCGGCATCCACCGGCCCGTCGCCAAAACCGGCCTCCTGGATGACCTGCCCATCTACCTCCATTTTGACGGTGGCCGTAGGAACGGTCATGTTCCCCGCCATGACATTGATATAGATAAGTTTAAATCGGTGAGGCATGCGGTTGATTTCCTCGGTCACGATCGACTCGATATCTTCATCATAGATCTCGCGCTTTTTATCCGCCAGTTCTTTAAACCGCGTGAAGGCCAGTTCGAAATCCTTTTCGGCGAGACGAAACCCCAATTCCTTTAACCTTTCTTTAAAGGCGTGCCTGCCGGAGAGCTTCCCCAGCACCAGGGAGGATTTGGGGATTCCCACGGATTCAGGGGTCATGATTTCATACGTCAGTTTTTTCTTCAGGACGCCATCCTGGTGGATTCCCGATTCATGGGCAAAGGCATTGGTTCCCACAATGGCCTTGTTGGGCTGTACGACCATCCCCGTGATCTTCGAGACGAGGCGGCTGGTGGCAAAGATATGTTTGGGAACAATCCGGGTAGCGAACGGGAGCAGATCCTTCCGTGTATGAATAGCCATGACCACCTCTTCGAGCGAGGTGTTCCCCGCCCGCTCGCCGATGCCGTTGATCGTGCACTCGACCTGCCTGACACCATTTTGGATCGCCGCGAGGGAGTTGGCAACTGCCAGGCCAAGATCATTGTGGCAGTGGACGCTCAGAATGACCTTGTCGATCCCCTGGACTGTTTCGCGGAGGGTGCGAATCAACGCCCCAAACTCCGAGGGAATGGCATAGCCCACGGTATCGGGGATATTGATGGTGGTCGCCCCTGCTCGTATCGCCGCCTCTATCACGGCTGCAAGGAATGTGATCTCACTACGGGTGGCGTCCATGGCGGAAAATTCAACATTCGGGGTATGCTTCTTGGCCCGCGCGACAGACTGCGCGGCAATTCGCAGGACTTCCTCTTTTGTTTTTTTCAGCTGGTATTTGAGATGGATATCCGAGGTCGAGATAAAGGTATGGAGCCGAGGGTGCGAGGCCCCCTTGATGGCCTCCCAGGCCCGATCGATATCCTGATTATTAGCCCTGGCCAGGCCGGCTACCTGTGCATGGGTGACTGCCTCGGCAATCGCACGGACCGCATCAAAGTCCCCCTGGGATGAAATCGGGAAGCCCGCCTCGATGACATCGACGCCCAGCTTGTCCAGCTGCTGGGCGATCCGCACCTTCTCCGCTACATTCATCGTTGCGCCGGGTGACTGCTCACCATCACGCAGCGTGGTGTCGAAGATAACGATCTTGTCTGCCATGTAAACCTCCTCTCTCCATTGTAGAAAAATATGAAGATCAACGCAAGAGGTTCTTTGCTCGGTTAGGTGGCGTGGAGAACGTAATTCGTTACATTCTTTTTTTGGATTGCAGCGGTCCCTTTTTTACGCGATACTTCTTTGAACGCCGTTCCCCTTTCTCGGCGATGACGGCGGGCGTGCCTCTTTCCCCCTTTTCCTGACCCTTAAGAAAGGGAGTTGCCTGACGGATGATCTGTGTCTTGGCGTACGTCTGTATCTCCCGCAGCTTTTCCATTTCCCAGGAAAGGACGAGACTCACGGCGCGTCCGCTTTTCCCCATCCGTGCCGTCCTCCCGATCCGGTGGACGTAATACTGTTCATCCTGGGGTAGGTCGTAATTGATGACCGCTTCGACACCGTCCACGTCAAGGCCGCGCGCGGCCACGTCCGTCGCCACGAGTATCCTCGATTGTCCCTGGCGGAACTTCAGCATGGCACGGTCTCGACGAGACTGTTTCATGTCGCCGTGTAAACCGTCGGTATCATAGCCCCTGGACTGTAAGGCCTTGACGATCTTATCCACCCCTCTCTTGGTATTACAAAAGACGAGCGATGAAGCCGAATTGTATCTATCGGTCAGCCAGCACAGCATATCGAGCTTCATCCATGACTTTACCTCGAAGTACGTCTGTTCCACCTGCGGGACAGTCAGCTGCCTGCCGGCCACATTAACGACATGCGCATCTTTCTGAAATTTCCGCGTGAGGTCCATGATTGCGCCGTGCATGGTTGCCGAAAAAAGGAGTGTCTGCCGGTCTTCCGGCATGGCCCACAGGATCGTCTTCATGTCGTCCACGAAGCCCATATCAAGCATCTTGTCCGCCTCATCGAGTACCACCATGCTGATGGCATCGAAGCGCAACGTGCCGCGGCTCATATGGTCCATGATGCGGCCCGGCGTCCCGACAACGATGCGCGCCCCTCGCTTGAGGCTGTTGAGTTGTTTTTGTATGGGCTGTCCCCCGTAGACCGGGACGATATGCACATCTCTCCGGTATTTAGCGAGCCGCTTTAACTCCTCGGCAACCTGCACGGCAAGTTCCCTGGTCGGGCAGAGGACAATGGCTTCCAGGTTCCTTCCCTGTTGCGCGAGCTGCTCAAGAATGGGGATGCCGAAGGCAAGGGTCTTGCCGGTGCCTGTCTGTGCCTGTCCGATGATATCCTTGCCGGCAAGGATAAGCGGGATAGACCGTGATTGGATCGGGGTGAGGTCCTTAAACCCCATGTCCGCGACCGCCCTTTGTAGTTCTGTTGATAATGCCAAATCGTCAAATCTTTTGTTTTGCATAGTACTCCTTATTGGTTTTGATAGTTTTTGGCCGTTCCGTCCTCATCGGCGATCGGCCATTTCCATGCGGTTGGAGATAACGGGAAGGCAGAGAGGTGGTAATTGGCTTGATTATACTAGCACAGAATTTTGTAAAATAATAGGGCAAAATCGCTTTTTTTAGCCGAGACGATCAAGGGACTGGTTATGCCCTTTGGGGGATGTTCTGCTATCTGTGCGATCGTGTATGCCGCGCGCGTGCGGCACGTATCATGAGTCAAGTGCTCATCCTTTTTTGGCCTTGACAAAAGAAAAGAGATATATATACTTAGTTGTTCAAATTTAATGGTCATTCAACGCTTGCCAACGGAAGCATTAACAGACGGGAGTTCTCACTAATCAGATGAAAGTTAGATGGGAAGACATACCTCCTGAAGGGAGAGCAATATCGCTGGATCAACTGTCCCCTCTGAGCCTTGCGACTCCCGACGGAGAAATGGTTGAGGGACCGCGGTCGGCTTCGGCAATTGAGGGGACCCTACTCCTCCAGCGTACCCGCAAGGGTATCGAGGTGAAGGGCACCATCCGCACGGCGGTTGTACTCCCCTGCGCGCGCTGCCTCAAGGAGTTTACCCTCCCGATCGCATCGGAATGCGAGGAATCTTTTCTGCTCCCCAAATATGCGCCGGCCGAGGAAGATACTGAGCTTGCGAACGACGATATGGACGTCAGTTTTTTGTCGGAGGAGGGGATTGATCTTGAGGATATCGTCGCGGAGCAAATATGGCTCAGCATCCCGATCAAACCCCTGTGTGACGAGCAATGCAAGGGATTGTGCAGCGTCTGCGGGGGGGAACTTAATCGTGGTGAATGTGGGTGTGATCGCCAGTATACGGACCACCGCTTTGCAGCGTTAAAGACACTCAGGCTGAACGTACCGTGATTCTATTTAAGAGGAGAAGATAATGCCCCTTCCGAAGAAGCGAACATCTAAGGCGAGGCGGGATAAGAGAAGAAGTCATCACCATTTGACCTCCGTTAACGTTTCAATCTGCCCGCAGTGTCATGAGCCCAAGCTTCCGCACCGCGTCTGTCCCCATTGCGGGGTATATAAAGGCAAGGAGATCCTCGAGGTAGCAGAAGGATAACGCAGTTTCTTGAGCGATAACAGAGAAGGATGCAGGCCATGAAGGTTGCAATAGATGCTATGGGTGGCGATCATGCCCCTGAGGCGATTGTCGAAGGAGGGGTGCTGGCGGCCGAGAAACTTGACGTGGACGAGATAATCCTCGTTGGGGATCAGGCGTTGATCGAGAGAGAGCTGGCCAAGTACCAACGGCGAAACGGGGCAGTAGTGTCCATCGTCCATACACCACAAGTGGTGGAGATGCACGAATCGCCGTCGCGGGTCCTGCGCACGAAACGCAACTCATCGATGAGTGTGGCCATGGACCTCATGAAGGAGGGCAAGTGCGATGCCGTGATTACAGCCGGCAATTCCGGGGCGGCCATGGCTATCGGTATGATGAAACTAAGAAAACTGGAGGGGGTGGAACGCCCGGCCCTGGCCAGCGTTCATCCGACCCGCAGCGGGACTTCAGTAATCATTGATGCCGGCGGCAATGTGGATTGCAAGCCCATCCACTTGATACAATTTGCCATCATGGGAGAGATTTACGCCCGGGTGGTCTTGGGAAAGCACCGTCCCCGCGTTGGTCTTTTGAGCAACGGGACGGAGGACAGCAAGGGGAATGAGCTGACTAAACAGGTGCACGCCACGCTCAAAGAGAGCCGGTTACACTATATCGGCAATGTCGAAGGGGGGGATATCTCCAGTGGTAAGATTGATGTCATTGTGTGCGATGGCTTTGCGGGCAATGTGGCGCTCAAGACCAGTGAGGGGATTGCAGACTCCCTTATCGCCATGTTAAAGGCGGAGATCCACAAGAGCCTCTGGGCGAAGATCGGGTATTTCTTTATGAAAAAGGCCCAGGAGAACGTCAAACGTCGTATCGATTACGAAGAATATGGAGGCGTTCCCTTGTTGGGGGTCAACGGGGCCTGCTTTATCTGTCATGGGCACTCTTCCTCCAAGGCCATCAAGAACGCCGTCCGCGTTGCCTGTGAATATGTGCGCCGGGATATCAACCGGCTCGTGACCGAGGCCATGGGCGAGAGTCACGATCTCAAGCGCTTTAGCATGGAGCGGGCTTCACGCATGTGGTCGCAATTTAAAAAGCGGGTTCGGCATTAAACGAGAGGTGGGGGTGCAGCAGTGGACTATTTCCTGACTGAAGAACAGCGGATGCTCAAGGATCTGGCGGCGAAGATAGCCGTGGAAAAAGTCATGCCGGTCAGGGCGGCGTTGGATGAAAAAGAGGAGTTTCCCTGGGAGATCATGCACGTCTGCGCCGAGGCCGGGCTCTTTGGGGTCAGTCTCCCCGCGGAGTACGGCGGTTTCGGGGGTGGGGTCTTTGAAAACTGTCTCGTGGTGGAGGAGCTGAGCAAGGCGTGTATCGGCGTCTCGGTCAGTTTTGCCGGCAGCGGATTAGGATCATACCCGATTATGCTGCACGGCACCGAGGAACAAAAACAAAAATATCTCCCCGACGTGGCCAGCGGCAAGCGGTTGGCCGCCTTTGCCGCCACGGAGGCCAACGCGGGGAGCGATGTGGCCGGCATGCTAACGACGGCGACCAAGGACGGCGACGGGTATATCCTCAACGGGACCAAACAGTGGATAACCAACGGCGGTGAGGCGGAGATCTATTCCGTCTTTGCCGTCACGGACAAGCGGCGGGGGCCGCGCGGGATCAGCGGTTTTATCGTCGAAAAAGGGACCAAGGGCTTTTCCTTCGGCAAGAAGGAGCAAAAACTGGGAATCCGGGCCTCGGCCACGAGAGAGTTGGTCTTTGAAAACTGCTGGGTCCCCAAGGAAAATCTCATCGGCGGCCGGGAGGGTATCGGCCTCATTATTATCCTGAGAACCTTTGATATGTCCCGCCCGGGGATCGGAGCCCAGGCCGTGGGGCTTGCCCAGGGGGCCTTTGAGACGGCGGGTCGCTATGCCCGGGAGCGGGTTCAGTTCGGCCAGCGAATCATCTCTTTTCAGGCCGTCCAGCACATCTTGGCCGACATGGCCGCGCACCTCGAGGCATCGCGCGCCCTGGTCTATGCGGTGGCCCGGTACATCGACAGCGATCCCAGGTCCTACAGCAAGGAATCGGCCATGGCCAAGCTCTTCCCGAGCGATATGGCCATGAAGGTGACGGTTGATGCCGTGCAGGTCCTCGGGGGGTACGGGTATATGCGGGATTTCCCGGTGGAGAAGATGATGCGGGATGCCAAGATCCTCCAGATCTATGAGGGGACCAATCAGATTCAGCGCAACAACATCGCCCTGGAACTGATCAAAGAGTTCGCGAGCAAGAGAGGCTGATTGATGGCCAAGACCGCCTTTATCTTTCCGGGACAGGGTTCTCAATACGTGGGAATGGGGAAGGAGCTCGCCGAGCGTTTTCCCGTTGCCCGGGCTACCTTTGCCGAGGCCAACGATGCCCTGGGGTTCGATCTGCAAGCCCTCTGCTACAACGGTCCAGAGGAGCAATTAAAGCTGACAATCAATACCCAGCCCTGCATCCTGACCGTGAGTATCGCTGCTTTGAGAGTCTTGCAGGCGGAAGTAGGGTGGAAGGCCGATTACCTTGCCGGCCACAGCCTGGGGGAGTTCAGTGCCCTGGTGGCGGCCGATGCGATGAGTTTCCCCGACGCCGTCCGGATGGTGCGGTTGCGGGGGGGCTTTATGCAGGAGGCGGTGCCGGTGGGGGTAGGGGGGATGGCAGCAGTCTTGGGCATGGAGCGCGCGCAGGTAGAGGCGCTCTGTCAGCAAGCGGCACAGGGGCAGGTTCTGACCCCGGCCAATTTTAATTCCCCCGGACAGATCGTGATCTCCGGCCACATGGAGGCCCTGAGCCGGGCGATCGCCCTGGCGCCGGAAATGGGGGCCAAGAAGGCCATTCCCCTGCAGGTGAGCGCCCCCTTTCATTCACCCCTCATGGAGACCGCCGGTAAGAAGTTGGGGGCTGAATTGGCAAAGATTCAGATCAATGACGTGCAGATCCCGGTGGTAACCAATGTGGAGGCACAACCGAATACCGCGAAGGATCGTGTGCGCGATCTCCTGGTACGGCAGATGAGCAGCCCGGTACAGTGGGAGGATTCGATGAAACGGTTGATCACATTGGGTGTCGAGCGGTTTGTAGAGCTCGGACCCGGCACCGTGTTGCTGGGCTTGCTGCGCCGCATCGACGGGGCGCAAGGGATGTTTCACCTCGAGGATCACGCAAGTCTAGCGCAGATAAAAAATGCGCAAATAAAAGGAGCTTGAAAATATTCTTTCCACCTGATAGGGTAGGAGGGGAAATTTTAAAAAAAAGGAGGTAGAACTCGATGTCTGTTGATGCAAAGGTAAAGGAATTGATTGTGCAGCAGCTCGGGGTGAGTGAGAGCGAGGTGGTTCCCGAGGCCAAATTCATTGATGATTTAGGCGCTGATTCTCTGGACCTCGTCGAATTGGTGATGGCGTTGGAGGATGAGTACGGGATAGAGATACCCGATGAAGATGCCGAGAAGATCGTAACGGTCGGCGATGCCCTAAAGTATATCCAGGAACGTATTTAAGCGCTTATATCCCTTTTTAACATCTTCACAGCAAATATTCCCCCCGTCAGATCGCGACGGGGGGAAAAATATAACGATTGAGGTGCTAGCTTGAGCAGGAGGGTAGTCGTTACCGGAGTGGGCCTGGTGCTCCCTCAAGGGATCGGTATTGATCCCGTCTGGGCGCGGATATGCGAGGGAGTTTCGGGGGTCGGTCCCTTAACGCGGTTTGATACGACGGATTTCGAGACGAAGATCGCCGCCGAGGTAAAGGGCTTTCGGTCAGAGGATTATATCGAGCTGAAAGAAATGAAGAAGATGGATATCTTCATCCACTATGCCCTGGCAGCGGCGGAGATCGCCCTGGCCGACTCCGGACTCGCGGTCTCTAACAATAACGCCGAGCGTATCGGCGTTATCGTCGGCACGGGCCTGGGAGGATTATCGAGCATTGAAAAGTACCACACGGTCCTCTTAGAACGGGGGCCGCAGCGGGTTACCCCCTTCTTTATCCCCATGCTGATCGCCAACGAGGCCTCAGGGCACATTGCCATGCGTTTCGGCGCCAAGGGGCCCAATCTTTGTGTCGTGACGGCCTGCGCCACCGGCGCCCATTCCATCGGTGATGCCTTCCGGTGTATCCAGTATGGCGACGCCGATGCCATCATTGCCGGCGGGGTGGAGGCCACGATCACGCCGCTCGCCGTCGCGGGTTTTAACTCCATGAAGGCCCTCTCGACGAGGAACGCGGAGCCCGAGCGGGCCAGCCGCCCCTTTGAGCGGGACCGGGACGGTTTCGTGATGGGTGAGGGTGCCGCCGTCACTATCTTGGAGGAACTGGAACATGCCCGTGCCCGGGGGGCCAAGATCTACGCGGAACTCGTCGGGTATGGCTATACAAGCGATGCCTATCACCTGGCGGCCCCTGATCCCAAAGGGGATGGGGCTGCCCGCTGTATGCAGATGGCCCTGCGGGATGCAAAACTCTCCCCCGACGCGGTCGACTACATCAATGCCCACGGTACCTCCACGGAACTCAACGATATGGTAGAGACGATCGCCATTAAACGTGTCTTCGGAGGGCATGCCGCAAAGCTCGCCGTCAGTTCCACTAAGTCCATGACCGGCCACCTTCTGGGGGCCGCGGGGAGTACGGAGGCCGTCTTCTCTTGTCTCGCGATCCGGGACCGGATCATACCCCCCACCATCAACTACGAGAACCCCGATCCGCAGTGTGACCTGGACTATGTCCCGAACACGGCGCGGGAGCAAGCGGTGAAGATTGTGATTTCCAATTCCTTCGGCTTCGGCGGGACCAACGCGACCTTGGCATTTAAAAAATACGAGGGGTGAGATGCTGACAGCCATGGCGAGCGACCACGGGGGGTTCCGTCTCAAGGAGGAACTCGTTGTCTTCGTGCGGGGGCTCGGTCACGAGGTCCAAGACCTCGGCTGCCTTGACGAAGGGTCGGTGGATTACCCGGGCCTCGGCCAGGCAGTGGCGGAAAAGGTCTCGACCGGGCAGGTGGAGGGTGGTATCCTCATTTGCGGCACCGGCATCGGCATGAGCATCGTCGCCAATAAATTCCCCGGGGTCAGGGCGGCCCTGGTCAACCACGTCTATACGGCCCGGTTGGCCAAGGAGCACAACAATGCCAATGTCCTGGTGATGGGGGGGAGGGTCGTCGGACCGGGGCTTGCCTGCGAGATGGTCCGGGCGTGGCTCACGGCCGAGTTCCAAGGGGGGAGACACCTCAGGAGGCTGCAGCAGATCGAGGCCATAGAGAGGAGGAACTTTAAAGGTTGAACAATCTTAAATCGAGTCTCCCCCAGGTTGATAAGGAGATGGCGGATGCCATCGAGCAGGAGACGCGTCGTCAGGAGCACAAGATTGAAATGATCGCCGCGGAGAATTATACGAGCGAGGCGGTTATGGAGGCCCAGGGGGGGGTACTCACCAATAAGTATGCCGAGGGATATCCCGGCAGACGGTACTACGGCGGGTGCGAGTATATGGATGTCGTGGAGCGGCTTGCCATCGAGCGGGCAAAGGAGCTCTTCGGCGCCGACCATGCCAATGTCCAACCCCATTCCGG
>MGQT01000058.1:32161-34815 GCA_001797935.1 Deltaproteobacteria bacterium RBG_16_54_18
TGGGGGTCTTCTTCTCGGTATTGCGCCCCGGCGACGCTATCCTCGGGATGGATCTCTCGCATGGGGGGCATCTCAGCCACGGCTCACCAGGCAACTTTTCGGGCAAGCTCTATAACAGTGCCTTTTACGGCGTTTCCCGCGAGACGGAGTCTCTCGACTATGATGAAGTCCTCTCCGTGGCAAAAAAGGTCAAGCCCCAGATGATCATCGCCGGCGCGAGCTCGTACCCGCGGACCATCGACTTTAAACGGTTTCGCGAGATTGCCGACGAGGTGGGGGCATACCTTATGGCCGATATGGCCCATATCGCCGGCTTCGTTGCCGTCGGCGTGCACCCCACGCCGGTTCCCTATGCACAGTTTGTGACCTCGACGACGCACAAGACCCTGCGGGGGCCGCGGGGTGGGTTTATCCTGTGTCAAGAGGAGTTTGGCCTCCGTATTGATCAGAACATCTTTCCCGGCATTCAGGGTGGCCCCCTCATGCACGTGATCGCGGCCAAGGGGGTCTGTTTCAAAGAGGCCATGACCAAGGAGTTTAAGGCCTACCAGCGGCAGGTGGTGAAAAACGCCCGGACCCTGGCGAAAGAGTTGCACGGCTACGGCTTCAAGATCGTCTCCGGCGGAACGGACAACCACCTCATCATCATCGACCTGACGAGTAAAGGGATTACCGGCAAGGAGGCGGAGGAGGCCCTGGAGCGTGCCGGGATCACCGTGAACAAGAATATGATCCCCTTTGACCAACGCCCCCCCATGATTACGAGCGGCATCAGGATCGGCACCCCGATCGTGACCACCCGGGGGATGCGGGACAAAGAGATGGTCCAAATCGCCTCGTTGGTCGCCGAGGTCCTCGGCAGCTATCCTAATGCGGAGGTAGAAACACACGTGGCCCGACAGGTGGAAGATCTCTGCTATAAGTTTCCCTTTTATCGGGAGAGAATCTCCAAGGAGTAGATGGCACGTCCGAGCTGGGATGAGTATTTTATGGAGATCACCCGATTGGTGGTCAGTAGGTCTACGTGTCTCCGGCGGCAAGTCGGGGCGGTCCTTGTGCAGGACAAAAAAATCCTTGCCACCGGCTACAACGGTGCGCCTTCTGGCCTTACCCACTGTCTCGAGGTGGGGTGTCTGCGGGATGAACAAGGAATCCCGTCAGGCGAGCGGCACGAGCTCTGCCGGGGATTACATGCCGAGCAGAATGCCATCATCCAGGCGGCCTATCACGGGGTCTCCATCAAGGGGGCTACCCTCTACTGCACCAATCTCCCCTGTATCATCTGCACCAAGATGCTCATCAACGCCGGGATTACGCGCGTGGTCTATGCGGAGGGGTATGCCGACCCCCTGGCCCGTCAGATGTGGGAAGAATCCAAGGTAATGATCGAACAGTTTCACCAGGGGGGATAAAATGCGCTGCCCATCCTGTTCCAGCCTCAGTAATCGGGTCATCGACAGCCGCATGAGCAAGGAGGGGAATGAGATACGCCGCCGGCGTGTCTGCGACGACTGCCAGCGCCGGTTTACCACCTACGAGCGAGTGGCAGAGGCCCTCCCCGTCGTGGTCAAACAGGATGGCAGGCGTGAGCCCTTTGATCGTGAAAAGATCATGGTCGGGCTGCGCAAGGCCTGCGAGAAGCGCCCGGTGAGCATGGACATGCTGGAGCGGGCGGTGGAGCGGATTGAGGGGTGGGCCCAGGAGCGGGGGGGAAAAGAAATCCCCGCGAGCGAGATCGGGGAGCGGGTCATGGAGGAGTTGCACGAACTCGATGAGGTCGCCTACGTCAGGTTTGCCTCGGTCTACCGCCAGTTCAAGGACATCAATCAATTTATGAGCGAGCTCAAAGGCTTGCTCGAACGCCGGGGGCGCAAGGATGTTCACGGGGATCATTGAAGGGCTCGGCACCGTGACGCAGACGCAGCCCCGGGGCGATCTCGTGCTGCTTACCGTCGCCTTCCCGGCCGCGTTGACAGATATCATGGTGGGTGATAGTATTTCTGTTAACGGCGCTTGCCTGACGGTGCGTGCCGTGCGGCAGGGGGCATTCGAGGCGGATTGCTCTTCCGAGACCCTCCAACGGACGAACCTGCGGTCGCTCAAGCCCGCGGACGAGGTCAATCTGGAGCGGGCGCTGCAGATCAGCAACCGTCTCGGGGGGCACTTGGTGACCGGTCACGTGGACGGGCTGGGGTATGTCAGCGACATCGCCCGGGGTTCCGGCTCTCTGACCATGACGGTGCGTGTGCCGCAAGAGATCGCTTCCTTTCTCGTGGAGAAGGGATCGGTGGCCGTAGAAGGGGTGAGCCTCACCGTCAGCCGTCTCACGGGTACGGAGTTTCAGGTCGTCGTCATCCCCTATACCGCTGAAAACACCACCCTGAGACGAAAGCGGGTCGGCGATCAGGTGAATATCGAGGTCGACATCATCGGGAAATATGTGAAGCGGTTTCTCAAACAGGGGTCAGGGGGGCTGGATAAGATACTTCTCGGTGAGTGAGTACGGATTAGATTGGGAGTGAGTATATTGGCTTCAAGAAGGCATAGAGGAAACTAGTGCCTTTATGCAGCCCCGCTTATTGGGATAGTAAGAGACGCCTGGATAAAGGAGAGAGTTAAAAGTAATGCTCAGGACCATTAAACAGGCCATAGAG
>MGQT01000059.1:0-75 GCA_001797935.1 Deltaproteobacteria bacterium RBG_16_54_18
CGACAAAGCTCTCGGTATTTGCAATAGTGCTTGCGACGACGTTTTCAATTCTTGTGGGGGTAGGCTTTGGCCTCT
>MGQT01000059.1:137-1976 GCA_001797935.1 Deltaproteobacteria bacterium RBG_16_54_18
ATCGCGTAAAGGCCATAGCTTTAGGGGTCAAGGATGCAAGAGGTCGAGCGAAAAGCATTCAAATATTTTTTAGAATCCATGGCCCCTTGAACCCTCGGACCCTGTAAGTAGCTGCTACTCCACCACCCGCAGCAAAAAGGCCTTTAAATACTCACCCTCGGCGTGGTAGAGGGCATGGGGATGGTCGATTGGTGCCCCCCAGTGCCCGATAATTTGTATCGCGCGGCCGGCATCGGTAGCGGCATATGACAAAATCGTTTGAAAGTGTTCGGCATCAATGTGTTGCGAGCAGGAGCACGTCAGGATCAGCCCTCCTTTCGTCATCCGCTTCATGGCAAAGAGGTTGATGTCCTTGTACCCCCGGATCGCCCCCCTAACCTGCCCCTTGCGTTTGGCAAACGCCGGGGGGTCAAGGATGATGAGATCATAAACGTTTTCATCTTCCCGCAAAAATTCAAAGACATCCCCCTTAACGAGCCGATGGTCTTTCAAGGGTATGTCATTAAGGATCAAGTTCTCCTTGCATAGCTCCAGCGCATCTGCCGAGGCCTCTACCGAGGTTACATGAGCAGCACCTCCCAGAGAAGCATAAACTGAGAATCCGCCGGTATAGGAAAAGCAATTGAGCACCCTCTTCCCTTGAGCTAGTCCCCTGATACAGGAACGATTATCCCGTTGGTCGAGATAAAAGCCAGTCTTCTGGCCTCCTTTGATATCGACAAAAAAACGGCAGCCATTCTCTCTGATTTCAATGTGCTCGGGCGGCGCATCACTACCGATTGGGCCGGTTGCATCGGTCAGGCCCTCCTGAATGCGCATACCAGCATCGCTGCGGTCATAGAGCATGATGGGTGAGAGAAGTTCTTTTAAGATGGAGATAATCCATTCCCTGAACCGCTCCATGCCGGCCGTGTTGATCTGGAGCACCAGATAGCCGCCATAGTTATCCACGATGAGACCGGGCAGCAGGTCGCCTTCAGCGTGGATCAGCCGACAGCTATTAGTGGCCCCCGCGCCACTGGAGGTGGCCCTGACCAAAGGGTCACTGGCCAAGGGGCCATCTTCGGCTTCGGTTGCGCCAGCGGCAGTCTCTGCAGAGAGGATGGACTTGCGGAGGTCGAGGGCAGCTTCAATCCGCCCTCTGAAAAAGGCCTTATCAATCTCAACGGGAGAGCGAGCAAGTAGCCGCACCGCTATCTGTGAGTTGGGGTTGTAGTACCCCCTGCCGATAAAGGCACCGATATGAGAAAAGACATCGACGATTTCTCCGGCATCTGTGGATCCCTCTACACGCGCGATGCCGCCGGAGAAGACCCACGGGTGTCCGCGCACAAGGGCCTCCTCCCGCCGCTTTTTAAGAAAGATTTTGGTCATGTGCCGATTATCTATGCAGATCCTGATAAGCGGGGATGAGACCGAGCCCGTCGGCCTTCATTACCCCGCGTTTGACCGCCTCCATAATGGCGGCCTCAGCGAGCGCGCCTACGTGGTTCACGTCACCCTGCTGTCTGCCAAGGGAAAGGGCAAAGACGATGTCGCCATCAACGGTGGTGTTGATCGGCGAGATGACCCGTGCCAGACCGTTGTGCGCCATCTGGGCCACCTTGATGGCATCCTCTCTGTTTAAGGCGACGTTGGTGGCCACAACGCCGATGGTGGTGTTACCCTGAGACCGACCGAAACTCTTTTTAGAAACCCCCTGACGCAAGAGCTCGGCGGTGCTCACCAGGGTCTTCCCCTCTTCGTCCCGGAGCCCCACAAGACGCTCCCCGGTCTTTTCATCCACCACATCACCCAGGGCGTTCACCACCGCGAGGACACCGACGATCACCCCCTCTT
>MGQT01000059.1:2026-7567 GCA_001797935.1 Deltaproteobacteria bacterium RBG_16_54_18
TAATTCAAAGAGCTTCCCCACGGTCGCGCCGGTACCCACCCCCACACTCCCTTCCTCGACCCCCGTTGCCGAGGCGTTGCAACAGGCCTGATAGGCCATCGCAGCGTCAGGGCGAACGCGGGCATCGCCGATGGCGAGATCAAAGATCACCGCCGTCGGCACGATGGGCACGCGGGCAACCCCCACGTCAAACCCCTTCCCCTGCTCTTCCAGGAAGCGAACTACCCCGCCGGCCGCGTCAAGGCCGAATGAGCTCCCACCGGTGAGAAGAAGGGCATGGACCTGCTGGACCATATGTACGGGATAGAGGGAATCAATCTGACGCGTTCCAGAAGCCGATCCCCGTATCTCCACACCCCCGACGGCGCCGTCTTCACAGAGGATTACCGTGCACCCTGTTGCCGCCTCGCGGTTGCCGGCATGTCCAACCCGGATCCCCTGGACATCGATTATGGCACCCATATCTGATCTCGCGACCTCCGATGAACGCGTTCTTTGTCTATTGTCTCGGCAAGCATAACAGAGCTTTTTTACCCTTGTCAAATTGATAAAGGTACCCTGCCCTTCCCTTTGCTTGACACCGGCGGCTATCCCTGATTAAATTATGTTGATACAAGGATAAAGCACCGTGCAAGCACAGCAGATATTGATTATGGCCGGCAAGGGAGGAGTAGGCAAGACCACTATCGCCGTCAATATGGCGGTACTTTGGGCGCAAAAAGGCTTCAAGGTAGGGCTCCTCGATGCCGATATCCACTCTCCGAGTATCCCCCGGATGCTGGGCATCCACCCCCAGGGGGTAGAGGGGCTTGTTGCAGGCATACAACCTGCCACCCCCATGAAAGGGCTCAAGGTGGTCTCGATGGCCCTGTTTCTGAATAACGAAGAAACCCCCATCACCTGGCGGGGACCCATCAAGCAGGGAGTCATTAGACAATTCATCTCCGATTCGCACTGGGGCGAGCTCGACTATTTGATCGTCGACCTCCCGGCAGGGACCGGAGATGAGGCCATGTGCGCCGTGCACTTCTTGAGCGGCGGCATGGGGGCCTTGATCGTCACGACCCCCCAATCTCTTACCCTGCAAGACGCCCGCAGGACCGCCACCTTTTTCCGCCAGCATGATATTCCTCTTATCGGGCTCGTAGAAAACATGGGCGAATACACCTGCCCGCACTGTAAACGGATCATCACCCCCCTGGGCACGACAGAGAGCAACCAGGTGGCACGCGACTTGGGGATATCCGTTGTCGGCAAGATCGCCATCGATTCGGCAATGACGTCGTGCGCCGACCGTGGGGTGCCGCTGGTCACCACCGTGCCGCACACAAGCGTCGCCGTCGCGTTGAACGAGATAGCCGCCCGCTGCCGCGAATTGATGGAACAGAGGGCTCGATACACCTTGGAAACCCAGATCATTTATCGGGATTGACGATCACACCCGTGTTCAATACGATTATCTTCCCCGTGCCGATTGCGCTGCGGGGGAACAATGATCTATCCGTCTACACAAACAATCACAAGAGAGGGAGGACATCATGGAACTCATGGAGGCCATCAAGGGAAGACGGTCGGTAAGGTCATATACGTCTGACCTCATCCCCGAAGAAAAGCTCCAAAAGATATTGGAGGCGGTCCAGTGGTCGCCCTCCTGGGGCAATACGCAGTGTTGGGAGATCATCGTGGTCAGAGAAGCGGGGACCAAAAAGAAGTTGGTCGAGACCTTAACGCCGACCAATCCGGCTCGCGAGGCAATCATGCAGGCCCCGGTGATCTTGGTCGTCGTCGCCATCGAAGGCAGGGCGGGTTTTAAAAAAGAAGAGCCTTCCACCGATAAAGGAGACTGGTATATGTTCGATTGCGGCGTGGCAATGCAAAACCTCTGTCTCGCTGCCCATGCCGAGGGACTGGGGACGGTGATCGTCGGGGCGTTCGACGCCGTCAAGGCGGCGGAAGTCTTCCATGTCCCACCCGGCAGGGCCGTCGTGGCCCTCACCCCCTTGGGCCTGCCGGAACGAATTCCTGCGCCCCCCAAGAGGAAGGCGTTGGCGGAATTCGTCTATCATGAGCTTTACGGAAGCAGCTGAGAATGCGCGAAGAAAAACGCTTTTGCCCGTTGTGCGGCAACAGGCTGGAAAAGATACTGCATGACCACCGTATGCGCCTCGTGTGCACGGTGTGCAAAAAGCCCCTGTACGAGAACCCGCTGCCTGTCACCGCGGCCGTGATCCTCGACCACGGCGACCAACTCTTGCTGGTTAAACGAAAAATGGAACCGGCAAAGGGCGAGTGGTGCCTCCCCGGCGGCTTTGTAGAATTGGACGAGGGACCTGCTCAGGGGGTCGTACGGGAGTTGGCGGAGGAGACCGGCTTGAGCGGAGTCGTAGACAAGCTCATAGATTGCGTGTATGAGAATAACCCGTTTTACGGCCCCGTGATCATTATGGGCTATCAGCTCACGGCACAGGGAGGCGAGCTCAAGGCCGGGGATGACGCCGTTGCCGTTCAATACTTTCCGCTTACCGCCCTGCCCCCAATAGCCTTTGACTCGCACCAAACGATTATCAATAAAATAACGAGGAAAAACGGATGAAGTATATCTATGGCCCTGTCCCGTCGCGTAGGCTGGGGCGGTCGCTGGGGGTGGATCTCGTCCCCAGAAAGGTCTGTACCTATGACTGTATCTACTGTCAGGTCGGCAAGACCACGCGCCTGACCCTCGAGCGCGAGGAGTACGTGCCGGCTGCCGACATCCTCCGCGACGTGCACGCTGCCCTATCCGAGGGGGATAAAGGCATAGACTACATTGCCTGCTCCGGTTCCGGGGAGCCGTGCCTGAACAGCGCCATCGGCGAGATCATCGCCGGCATACGGGAGATGACTGGAGTACCGATCGCGGTCATCACCAACAGCTCACTCTTAAGTCAGCAGGAAGTACGCGAGGCCTTGCTCCGGGCCGATTGCGTCATGCCCTCCCTGGATGCCGCGACACAAAATTCCTTTCAGGAGATCAACAGACCCCATCCTGCTATGCAGGTTGCCGAGATTATCGAGGGTCTCACTGCCTTCCGCAGTGCCTATCGCGGTCAGCTCTGGCTGGAGATACTCCTCTGCCAAGGGATAAACGATTCGGAAAAAGAGATCGATGCTTTGCGAGCGGCGATCCGCCGCATTCGACCAGACCGGGTCCAGCTCAACACCGTAGTACGGCCGGCAGTAGAAGCATCTGCCGTCGCACTCACCCTGGACCAGATGGAACTGATCAAGAGCGCCCTCGGAGATACCGCTGAAATTATCGCGGACTTTACGGGGATGAGGCATGTCGCATTGCCGGAGAAGATAGAGGAGCGGATAATCCGCATTGTCGAGCGCCGCCCCATGACACCCGACGACTTGGTGCGCGTCCTCTCGCTGGGCACCGAGGAAATCACGATGATAGCAGATAAGCTCATTGCGCAGCGAAAGCTCAAACCACGATCATTTAACCAGCAGCTCTACTATGAGATAGATACGGGGGAACCAAGTAAAAAAGTCTCTTGATACAGCTGAAGCTTTGTAACTCGATCTGTTTAGAACAACCGGGCAATCTTGCCTTTCAGCCATTTGTAGGGGATAAACATCGACACGCGCTTTTGATATTCTCGATATCGCGTGCCAAACTCGCGAAGGAGCTTTCGCTCTTCCAGATGCGCACCGATAACGATATAGGTGTCGATGATGATATTGATGAGGAAAGATAAGAGGCTGATATCTCGCGCCCAAACAACCAGAATAGCGGCAAGGTACCAGGGGTGACGAATCACCCCGAGAATACCTGAGGAATCGAAGGTGTCGTAGGCAGAGAGCGTACGGTTCGCTCGATTGGTCTTGATCTGACGCATGCCCAAAAACTGTGCCATGCTGTAGTGTCTGCCTCCCGCAACGAACAGGGAGATGCTTATCACGAACAGCGCGTACTTAACCATCACCCAACCGCCATCCCAGGTAAAGACCGCCGCCCCCTGCAGGGAAAAGGAATAGTACACAACGGGAATAAGGGTCAGCAGAGACACGGCATTAAAAAAGAGACGATAGAACCTGAACCAGGCGCCAAACTTCTTTTTCAGGTATTCCGTCACCGTTATAGATATCAGGAAGCTGTGGAGCGCGCACCACAGTATCCATAAAAAGACGATATACAGGTACTGAACCGGTAGTTTCATATTTTCTCCTTCACGGGGCCGGTGCACCTCGACCGGCTACGGTGAATTTGTCCGTTTACTACTGTATCACGTTTAATTCTATTTAACCGTTTATGATGTTATTGATGTCGGTTTGACGGCATGAACCTTTATGCTCCTGATCGAGTCTGCGATTTCCGCTACTTTTTCCCGAGGAATACGTACATTTTCTACGATCTCCCTCGCCGTCGGATCATTGGCCATAAACTCCATAGGGAAGGCCGTTTCACCCATTATTTTAACGTCCTGAAACCCAGCTTCTTTTATGGCCGATAGGTATTCGTCCTTCAATTGTGCACCAGACACGCAACCAATGTACGCCTCAATGGAATTCTTAATAAAATCCGGTAGTTCCCTAAGTAAAACGATATCCGATATCATCATCCTACCCCCGGGTTTCAGCGCCCTGAAAACCTCGGAAAATACCTTTTTTTTGTCCGGGGAGAGATTGATAACGCAGTTTGAGATCACCGCGTCAACAATACCATCGGCAACGGGTAATCGTTCAATCTCACCCAGCCTGAACTCTACATTCGCATAATCGCCCTTTTTGGCATTATCCCCGGCCTTCTCGATCATCTCCGGCGTCACATCAACCCCGATGACCCTCCCCTGCTCACCTACCCTGCCGGCGGCGAGAAAGCAATCAAATCCCGCGCCGGAACCAAGGTCAAGCACCGTCTCTCCTTTCTTCAAGGAAGCCAGAGCGACGGGATTGCCGCAACCAAGCCCCAGGTTTGCCCCCTCAGGGACAGCGCTTAGTTCTTCTGCTGAGTACCCTATGTTTCTACTAATATCCTGTGCAACGTCCGCACCCCCGCAGCACGAGGGTGAGGAACCGCAACAGGTGCTGCTTTGCTTCGCAATCTTGGCATATCCTTCTCTGATAATCTTTTTTGTCTCTTGTCCATTCATCGGTGATTACCTCCTCTATTACTTACCCGTGTCGCTCGGCATGATTTCCTGCATCATGGGCCCTAGAAATCCCTTGACCATTTCGCCAAAATCACCGGCCTTGATCAAGACAAGGCAACACACCTTTCCCTCCTTTTCCCAGCTCACCAGGGCCAGCTTATCCCCGGCACGGATACCGGCCTTTGCACGCATTTCTTTGGGAAGCACCATCTGCCCGCGTTCATCCACACTGATGACCGCCTCAACCTTACAACCACTCATGCTTTCGCAGGTGGGCCCACAACAAGCGTTATTTCCTGATTTTTTGACCACCTCTGCACCTCCTCATTTATAAAAACATGCCAGAATACCCCCCAGCTTTGCTGGGGGGATGAATGGTCTCCCCTCTCCCCTGGGGGGAGAGGGT
>MGQT01000060.1:0-7535 GCA_001797935.1 Deltaproteobacteria bacterium RBG_16_54_18
CCGATATCGATCCTGAAACCCCTCAAGGGGCTTGATGACGACCTCTTCGCTAATCTCTTGAGCTTCTGTAACCAAGACTACCCCGAATATGAAATCATCTTCGCCCTGGAGGAGGCGGATGACCCCGCCTTGGAGCTTGTCTATAAATTACAGAAGCAGTGTCCCCGGAATAAGATCTCCGTTATTGCCAAACAGCGTGACGACGCCTTTAATCCCAAGGTCAACAATCTCATTTCCGCCTATGAGGCCTCACGATTCCCGTATATCCTGATCAGCGATAGCGACGTGCGGGTAGCTCGCGATTATCTCAGGGAGATCGTAAAGCCCATGGCGGATCCGCGGGTCGGGTTGGTGAACAACCTCATCAGGGGTATCGAGAGCAGGAGTATCGGGGCGTTGTTGGAAAATCTGCACCTGAACTCTTTTGTTATCGGCAATGTCGCCATCATGACCTCGTTTTTCAAAATGCCCGTCGTCGTCGGGAAATCCATGTTGATGAGAAAAAAAGACTTTGAAGCAATCGGGGGATTTGCCGTTGTCACGCGCGTCCTGGCCGAAGATTATGTGCTGGGAACGTTGATACACAACACGGGGAAGCGGGTTATCACCTCCGGTTACCTTGTCAATGCCGTCAACCACTATCGAACGATAAAACAATTTCTCAAGCGGCACGGCCGCTGGGGAAAACTGCGATGGAAGCTGGGAGGGGCCGGCTATGTTTCGGAGATCATGACCAATGCGGTTTTTCTCTCGTGTCTCGCGCCCGTGGTGATGGGACCAACTACCTGCGCCCTCTCTTTAACCGCCGTGGCGTGGCTCATAAAGATCATGGGCGATTATGCGCTCGGCAAGCGGATCGGATCAGCCCATCGTTTCTATCATTATCTCCTCTCGCCTATAAAGGATATCATCGTGGGCTTTATCTGGTTTGCCCCCTTTTTCAGCCGCACCGTGGTGTGGCGGAGGCACCTCTTTAAGATCACTAAGGGTTCGGTGCTCGTACCGCTCCGTTCTCTGTCTGAAAAGAAGGCCCGATAACGGGCAATCATTGCAATAGACATCTCATGCTTCTTATGCCACCAATCGTTCCCGGTTGAGGATATTCCCTTGCGTACCGATGATTACCTGCTCCAGGGGGATGGACTTGCCGGCGATCTCCATTCCCTTTTTGACGATCACGGGCAGACCCTGGCAGCAGGTTACCTCCATTACCACCACCGTGACATCCTTGATATGGGCCGTCTTAAAGATATCGGCAAAGCGCTGGATATAGGCCTGCGTTTCATCGAACTTCGGACATCCGACCAGGATGACCTTCCCCTCAAGAAAATCGCGGTGAAAATGGGGATAGGCAACTGGAGTGCAGTCTGCTGCCACCAGGAGATGGGCGCCCTGTAAAAATGGGGCAGTCGGCGGCACCAGCCTGATCTGAACCGGCCAGTGAGAAAGGGCCGATGCAGGACTCGTCTCGGTTTCCGGCTCCCTCTGTTCATGGCGCGCTGGCCGCGTTGTGAAACACTGAAGCTGCGTCGAAGGACACCCGCAGGGCATCGTTGCCGCCCCTGGCGCAGTATCCGCCTGCGTCTGCAGATGTACTTTGACAGATTGCTCGTCAAATTCCTCGGCCTCGCGCTCTCTGACCTTAAGGGCGCCCGTGGGGCATTCCCCCAAACAGGCCCCGAGCCCATCGCAGTATTGCTCATTGAGCAGGCGGGCCTTGCCGTCAATTACCTGGATGGCCCCCTCGGCACAGGCGGGCACGCATTGCCCGCACCCGTTACATAACCCTTCGTCAATCTCTATTATTTTCCTTAAGACATTCATGGTCTCCTCCTTACTTTTCCCTTCAGTTTTCACGGTCTGGGTAATCTCTTACTGTTCTTTAAAAAAAACATTTCTGGCAAGCTTTCGCCCGCCGGCAGTCAGAAACTCCTTGTCTATGGATGCGGCCAGGTCCTTCCCCTCTAGAGGTGTTTCCTGCTGTCGTTCCTCCAGGTTGACGATAAGATCGGCGTCGTAGACTACCTTGAAGTTGACGGTCTCTTCCTGCCGCGGATGATGGTGGTGGCTGATGATGGCGCATACCTCATCAATCAGCGCCTCAGGCGCCTTGAGCCTCCCCAGGATCTGCCTCGCGATGGGAGGTCCTTCCTCCTCGTGATAGCGAACGTCCGAATCGTCATATTTGCGCTCGGCCTCCTTGATGCCGATATCGTGCAGATAGGCTGCCGACAACACCACGGCGGGGTCCCCCCCCTCTTGTTTGACGATCCTTTCCGCATACCTGCCCACCTTGGTGGCATGGCCGATTCGTTTAAAGTCGTATTGGAAATATCGTTTCATCTCGACGGCCACCCGATTCTTAAACAGGTCCTTGCGCTGGGCCAGGAGCTCTGCCGGCAGGTCTCCGACGCACTGCTCGGCGAATTGACAGTACGAGGCGCAGCCGAAATCCATCTTAGGGTTGACGATCTTCAAACCGCACCCCTTGCACGTACGAGTGGGTTCATCCTTGAAGAACTCCACTGCCTTGCCGCACTGGGGACAGGCCGCCTCAAAGATGGCATCCAATCCCCAAAACCTGCTATCCTGTCCCGGGCATTGCATACACTCCCTCCTTTCCGGCTCTCTTTACCTGCATTATACCTCACTGGATGAAAGCAGTCCTTGACCAAAGTCAAGTATCTGCTCTTGCTCTCTTTGTGTATGATGCCGCATTCCTCTTTCCTCCCCTCGTAGAGGGTAATGCCTTACTCATAGTAATAATCAGTATCAGCGTTATTTCAAATATGCTTTGACTTAGGTCAAGGGGAGATGGTATTTTTTCCCTGTGGAACGTCAGAGTGCGGTGATACGTAGAGAGATTACCGCCATCCCCCTGTTCAATGGCTTACCACAGAGGCAATACGATCAGCTGGCTGGCATAGCACTTGATCGCTCCTATGCAGGGGGCCAGCGCATATTTTCCGAGGGGGACGAGGGGATTGGCCTCTATGTGCTCGTCTCGGGCACGGTAAAGGTCTACAAGCTCTCTCCGGAAGGGAAGGAACAGACCCTGCATGTCTTTGGGGCGGGGGAACCCTTTGGTGAGGCATCGGTCTTTGCCGGGCAGCCATTTCCAGCTCATGCCGAGGCCTTGGCGGAAAGCCGTGTCTTGTTCTTTCCGCGGGCCGCCTTTGTCGAGCTCATCAAAGAAGACCCCTCTCTCGCCTTGAACATGTTGGCGATCTTATCCCGCCGCTTGCGCACCTTTGCGGCGTTGGTCGAAGACCTCTCGCTCAAAGAGGTCCCCGGCAGACTCGCGGCATACCTCCTCTACTTGAGCGAGCAGCGGGATTTGACCGATGACCTCATCCTGGATATGGCCAAGAACCAACTGGCGAGCCTGTTAGGCACCATCCCTGAGACCCTGTCGCGGATCCTCTCCAGGATGGCCCGGCAAGGGTTAATTCACGCGGCAGGTCGCCGCATCAAGATCATGGATCGCCGGGGGCTCGAGGCCTTGGCCCAAGCGGAGCGGCGCCTCTAAGGGGATAGGAAGGAAAAAGACCATGCGGACGTCATGGCGCATCTTTACGATATTCGGCATCGACATCAGGATCGATTCCAGCTGGCTCTTTATCTTCGTCCTGGTGACGTGGGGGCTGGCACAACACTATTTCCCCAGCCAGTATCCTCATTGGTCCCCGTTATACTCTTTGCTCATCGGCCTTATCGCCAGCCTGCTCCTTTTTTCCTCAGTCTTGGCCCATGAGCTGACCCATTCTCTGGTGGCCCGCAGCCGAGGGGAGAAGGTGCGCAGCATTACCCTCTTTTTCTTCGGCGGGGTGGCTGAGATCACCGAGGAGCCGAAGACGCCGGCCAAGGAATTTATCATCGCCGTGGCCGGGCCTCTCTCCAGTTTTCTCATCGCCGCCCTCTTCTTCGGCGTGTGGCGCGGCATGCAAGGGGTAAGCGAGCCCATCGTCGCCCTCGCCCGTTATCTCGCCCTGATCAACGGTATCCTCGCCGTCTTCAACATGATTCCCGGATTTCCCCTTGATGGAGGGAGGGTCCTCAAGGCCATTGTCTGGCGGATCACGGGGGATGTCAAACGGGCCACCCGTGTCGCCTCTGTCTCCGGGCAGGTCATCGCCTTTCTCCTCATCGTCTTCGGAATCTCGCAGATCTTACGGGGCTATTTCGTTGACGGCCTCTGGACCATCTTGATCGGCTGGTTTATCCATAGTGCCGCCGTGCGAGGATATCGGCATGTACTCATCAGGGAGTCGCTGAAGGATGTCAGGGCGCAAGACCTCATGGACAGCGCCTTTGAATCAATTGACGGCGCGCTCACCGTGCAGGAGCTGATTGAGGATTACATCCTCAAGAAAAAGGCGCGATCATTTTTGATAACCGAGCGCGGGGCGTTGGCCGGGATCGTTTGTCTGGAGGATGTCAAGGCCGTCTCTGCGGACAAGCGGGCCGCCACCACGGTCAGGGAGATCATGACCCCGCGTGACGCCTTAGAGGTCGTCTCTCCCCAGACGGACGGCAATAAAATCCTGGCAAAGCTCTCCAACGGCAAGGTCCATCAAGTGCCGGTCATCGAGGGAGGGAAGGTCAAGGGGCTAGTCTGTCGCGCCGACATCCTGGACTACCTCCATCTCCGCTCCAATGTGGGGGCGTAAACGAAATGGTTATGGCGCAGGGCCTCCCCTGTTGTCGGTAACAAGGCAAGATGGTACTATGCAGGCATGATTGCTATCTTAATACTCAATCTATGATTTTTGAAGAGTAACCGTCACACAAAAAAACGGGGGAAACAATGAAGGATGAATACCTGCTTGAGGTGAAGGATCTCCACGTATCAATCGGGGCAAAGGAGGTTCTCCAGGGGTTGAACCTCCAGATAAAAAAAGGAGAAGTCCACGCCATCTTCGGGCCGAACGGTTCGGGGAAGACCACCCTCTTAAACGCCATCATGGGGTTTGCCGGCTACACGGTCAAGGGGCGGATCATCTTTGAGGGGAAGGATATTACCCACATCCCAATCAACGAACGCGCGCAGATGGGCATCGGCATATCCTTCCAGCGGCCCCCTGCCATCCGGGGGGTGCGGCTCAGGAAATTGATCGAGGCCAGCGCCAAGAGAAACGGGAAAACTTTGGACGCGTACGCGCAGGGCCTTAATCTGACGGATTTCCTGGAACGCGAGGTCAACGTCGGTTTTTCCGGCGGGGAGATCAAGCGGGCCGAACTCCTGCAACTCCTTTTGCAGGATCCCGACTTAGTTTTCTTGGATGAGCCCGAGTCGGGAGTAGATCTGGAAAACATCGCGTTGATCGGGGAATACATCAATCATTTGCTGGGAAGACAGAGAATCAGGAACCAGGAAAAGACGATGAAGGAGTTATACCGGGAACGCAAGAAAGCCGGTCTCATTATAACGCACACCGGCCATATCCTCGAGTACGTCAATGTCGATGTGGGGTATATCCTCATGCAGGGGCGCATCGCCTGTCAGGCCAACCCCCGCGACATACTCCATACGATCAGGGAGTGCGGGTTTGAAGAATGTTTCCGCTGTTTTCGGGAGGGGGGCACCGGTGGCACACACAAAAGACACTAAGCCGCAGCCGGCAGGCGATCTTGATCTGAGCGCATATCGCGAGAAGGCATCCGAACATCCGCCCTTGTCCGACCTCTCACAACTGACGCCCGCCGATCAAAAGGTACTCCTGATGAGCGGCGTTGATCCATCCGGGAAAGAGCGCGGGGGGAGTTTCTTTCAACAGGATCACTCGGTCGTGCACTGCCGGACGACATTTGACGGCGCGGAGATCATGTCTTCGTCCGCGGCCCGGGAGAAGTATAATGGCCTTACGGAGTATTGGTGGAAGGCGATGGCGGCGGACAAGGATGTCTTTACCCAGCGGGCGGCGCACCATCAGGAACACGGCTACTATATGCGCTCCCTGCCAGGGGCTCAGGTTCACTATCCGCTCCAGGCCTGTCTCTATCTGACCGAAGACAAGCTTGCCCAGGACGTGCACAACATCGTCATCGCCGAGGAGGGATCAACGCTCAATATTATTACCGGCTGTGCGACGGCACCCGGTGTGCGCTCGGGGCTGCATGTCGGCGTCTCTGAATTTTTCGTCAAAAAGGGGGCGACGATTGCCTTCACCATGATTCACAACTGGGCAGAGGAGATGGCGGTGAGGCCCCGTTCGGCCGTCATCGTGGAAGAGGGGGGGACCTTCATCTCCAATTATATCTGCCTCGTTCCTGCCCGGGATCTCCAGATGTATCCTGTTGCTACGCTTAAGGGGAAAGGGGCAGTAGCTACCTTTAACTCCGTCTTGCTTGCGAAGCCGGGTTCGCTCATGGATGTCGGCTCCCGCATCATCCTGCAGGCCGAGGGGTGCCGCGGGGAAGTGATCTCCCGTACCGTCTCCACCGGAGGGACGATCATCGCCAGGGGACACCTGGTGGGGGAACACCGCGGCGTCAAGGCGCACCTGGAGTGCAAGGGACTGCTCCTCTCCGATCAGGGGAGGATACACGCCATACCGGAGCTGGAGGGGAAGACCTCCGATCTCGAGATGTCGCACGAGGCGGCAGTCGGCAAGATCGCCCAGGAGGAGGTCGAATACCTGATGGCCAGGGGTCTCTCGGAACAGGAGGCAACGGCCCTGATCATCAAGGGGTTTCTTACGTTGGAGATCGTCGGCCTGCCCGAGGGGCTTAAAAAAGAGCTCGAACACATGATCGATGAGACGGATACAAAGGCCTTGTAGAAGTGTCACCGTGGATTAGTCGTGCTATGTCGCACTGCGACATCCCGTCATTCAGATTTTTATACAAAGTGGTGCGGGAGGTAAACGGATGTTCGTCCTTGGACTGATGGGGAGTCCGCAAGCACACGGGAATACGGATCTGCTCCTTACCGCCTTTCTTGAGGGCGCCGAGCGCGAAGGGGCAACGGCGCTCAAGGTCAATGTAGCCTCCAAACATATCGTGCCCTGCCAGGGGTGCCAGTTCTGCGCACAGCAGGGATTTTGTCGCGTCATCGACGATGACATGAGGGAGATATACTATCTCCTGCGCCGGGCAGACGTGGTCGTCCTCGCCACCCCCATATTTTTTTACGGCACGCCGGCCCAGTTAAAGGCCGTGATCGACCGCTCGCAGGCCCTCTGGGCCAGGCGGTACGTCATGAAATTGGCGGACCCCAAGGCCCTGCTGCGCAAGGGTTTTCTGTTGGCCTTGGGTGCTACCAAGGGGAAAGAACTCTTCACCGGGACAAACCTCACTGCCAAATATTTCTATGACGCCGTGGCAGCGCGTTACGAAGGGTTCTTGGGGTATCGCCAGATTGAAGGCCCCGGGGCCATCATCCGACACCCGAGCGCCCTGGCTGACGCCAACGCCAAGGGCGCAGAATTAGTACGAGGGCTTGCACGTCGCAAACGCGCCCTGTTCCTGTGCCGCGAGAACGCCGGCAGAAGTCAGATGGCAGAGGCATTTCTTCAGTATTACGCCGGGGACAA
>MGQT01000060.1:7552-7789 GCA_001797935.1 Deltaproteobacteria bacterium RBG_16_54_18
CGGGCGATCAGCCTGCTGCTGAGATTAATCCCCTGGTTATCGAGGCCATGGCGGAAAAGGGGATAGACCTTGCCTTTCGCAGGCCCAAGGGGATGGATGAGATAGAAAATTCAGGCCGGCCTTTTGATCTCGTCGTACAGATGGGATGCGAGCAGAGCTGCCCCCTGACGCCTGGTGGCAGGGTAGAGAACTGGGAGCTTGATGATCCGGCAGGGCGGCCCCTGGAATTCGTGCGCG
>MGQT01000061.1:0-288 GCA_001797935.1 Deltaproteobacteria bacterium RBG_16_54_18
CTTGTCTTTCTCTGCGCCTCTCCGCGTGAAGACCTTGGCATCGATGACTACTCCTTCGATTCCATGAGGCACGCGAAGTGAGGTGTCTTTGACATCACTTGCCTTTTCACCGAATATGGCGCGTAACAGTTTTTCCTCAGGGGAAAGCTGTGTTTCCCCTTTGGGCGTGATCTTACCCACCAGGATGTCCCCGGGCTTTACTTCCGCACCAATACGGATAACCCCGCTCTCATCGAGGTCCTTCAGCATCTCTTCGCCCACGTTGGGGATATCAGGGGTTATTTCTTC
>MGQT01000061.1:371-6450 GCA_001797935.1 Deltaproteobacteria bacterium RBG_16_54_18
TTCCTTAATAACCTTCTCACTGATAAGCATGGAGTCTTCAAAGTTATAACCACCCCAGGGCATGAAGGCGACGAGGACATTGCGCCCCAAGGCCAATTCACCGAGTTCTGTCGAAGGACCGTCGGCGATCACCTCTTCTTTCGCTATGCGGTCACCTTTAGCCACGATCGGTTTCTGGTTGATGCAGGTTCCCTGATTTGAACGTTGATATTTGATGAGATTGTAGATGTCCACGCCAACTCCCTTACCGTCCTCCTCTGCCTTGACGACGATGCGGGAGCCGTCCACGCCTTCTACAATGCCAGCTCTCTTGGCTACTACCGTGACCCCTGAATCCCGCGCTACTATTTGTTCCATGCCGGTGCCGATAAGCGGTGCCTCGGTGCGCAAAAGCGAGACTGCCTGCCGTTGCATATTGGAACCCATGAGCGCACGGTTGGCATCATCGTTTTCTAGGAAGGGAACGAGGGAGCTGGCCACACTGACCAATTGTCGTGGAGAGACATCCATATAGTCCACTTCCTCGGGTTTGACGATCACGAACTCGCCGGCTTTCCTGGCCGAGACCAACGGTGCGGTAAATCTTCCCTCTGCGTCGATGGGGGCGTTGGCCTGGGCGATCGTATACTTTTCTTCATCCAAGGCGAAGAGATACCCGATCGTGTCGGTAACCCGTCCGTTTTCTACCTTACGGTACGGCGTTTCGATGAAGCCATACTCATTAACGCGCGCAAAGGTGCTGAGCGAGACAATTAATCCTATATTGGGACCTTCCGGGGTCTCGATGGGGCAAATCCTTCCGTAGTGAGAGGGATGCACGTCCCTCACTTCAAAGCCGGCCCGCTCTCTGGTGAGCCCCCCGGGCCCCAGGGCGCTCAAACGCCGCTTATGGGTAATTTCCGATAGAGGGTTGGTCTGATCCATGAATTGGGAAAGCTGACTGCTCCCGAAGAACTCACGCACCACCGCCGTTAACGGTTTCGAGTTAATGAGATCGTGAGGCATCAGCGTTTCTACCTCCTGAAGGCTCATCCGCTCCTTGATGGCCCTCTCGACCCTGACCAAACCGATGTGAAACTGGTTCTGCAGCAACTCTCCCACCGTTCTTACCCGACGGTTGCCCAGGTGGTCGATATCGTCTATGCTCCCCCTACCTTCCTTCAGGCCGATGAGATATTTTACTACCTCCAATATATCATCACGCCTCAGGGTGGTGACCTCTTGGGGGACATCAAGTCCTAATTTATGGTTGATCTTCATCCGTCCGACCTTGGAAAGATCATACCGCTCGGGGTCGAAGAAGAGGGAGGTAAACAAGGCCTTAGCTGTTTCTAAGGTGGGAGGATCTCCCGGGCGCAGGCGGCGATAGATCTCGATGCTGGCCTTTTCCCGCTCTTTTTGGGCAACGACAACCGGATCGGCACGGTGTATATGTTCCTTTTCGTCTTCAGACAGAACGATCTTGTCTGCCAAGAGAGTTTCCCGTATGGAGGGACTCCCCTTTACTTCTTCGAACAGGAGTACCTCAAATTCTTTAATCCCCCGCTCCCTGATCTCCGTAATCTTTTCTTCGGTCAGTTCTCGGTTGATTTCAACGATAATCTCTCCCGTGGTAGGGTCCACGATATCTCGGGCGGTTACGCGTTCCACCAAGGTATCAGGCTCAACGGCGACCTCAGAAATTCCCGCAGCCGTTAGCTTTTGCATGATCCCTTCGGTAATCTTGCGGTTCTTTTTTATCAGGACTTCGTTGGTTGCCGGATCTACGATATCTGCCGTGGCCTTCTGGCCTATCATGTGATTGTAAATCACCTTCTTATGAAATCCCACTGGATCGGCGAAGATCTGTTCTTTATGATAGAAGATATCCAAGAGGTTAATGGTAGAATAGCCAAGGGCCTTAAGAAAGACCGTTACCGGAATCTTTCTTCGTCTGTCGATACGGACGTAGAGGATATCTTTTTGGTCAAATTCGAGATCAATCCAAGAACCGCGATACGGAATGATCCGGGCAAAATAGAGGGGTCGTCCCATATGGGTTTTGGGTAGTTCTTGATCGAAGAAGACGCCGGGAGAGCGGTGCAGTTGACTGACGATCACCCTTTCCGTACCATTGATGATAAAGGTGCCATTATCGGTCATAATCGGGACTTCGCCGAAATAGACTTCTTGTTCTTTAATGGCCTTTATCTGCCCCGTCTTGACCCCTTCTTGGACATCGTAGATGATGAGTTGAATAGTTACTCGCAGGGGGGCGGCATACGTTATTCCCTTCATCAGGGACTCGAGGACATCGTACTTAGGGCGTCCCAGCCGATATTTCACAAAGCGCAGTTCCACCGTTTCATAGAAGTCCTTGATAGGGAAGACCTGTTTAAATACCCCCTGTAAACCGGTTTCTGTCCGCTCTTCCGGCGGAACGTCTTTTTGGAGGAACTGTCCGTAAGACCGTAGCTGTATCTCGATGAGATTGGATATTTCCAGGATCTCTTTTATCTTGCCGTAGTCTTTCCTGAGCCTCCGACGATCTATAATCGAATGCGCCATATATGAATCCTCTTTTATCTTACAACGAGGTGTAAAAAGGGACTCCTCTCCCTATTGACTGTTTCTTGCAGTCACGAATGTGTGAGAAGCCCCCTTCAATGGATATCAAATCCTTAAACCCTTGGACACCGCTATTTAATCTCTGTCGTTCCCCCAGCCTCCTCCAATTTCTGTTTTATCTTATCAGCATCCGCTTTTGCAATTTTTTCCTTTACCGCTTGGGGAACACCTTCCACCAGATCTTTGGCTTCTTTTAACCCGAGGTTGGTTACTTCCCGCACCGCCTTGATTACCTGTATCTTCTTGTCGGCTGCAAAACCGGTCAAGAAGATATCGAACTCGACCCTTTCCTCCTCGGCGGGCGCCGCAGCCGCGCCTGCCGATGCGCCGGCAGCAATCCCCATGGCCATCGGAGCCGCTGTCACCCCAAAACGGCTTTCTAATTCTTTAACCAATTCCGCTAACTCCAGTACCGTCATTTCCTCAATGTACTTGATCACGTCCTCTTTCGTCATCGTAGCTTTTGCCATTTCCTTAATACCTCCTTAAGTCTTCTTGTGGGGAACCTCCCCGGTTGTTTTTTAGGTCTACGCTCTCGTTCTTTTTATCGCGTCCAATGTTGCCACCATGCCCTGAATTGGGTTATTGAGGGTCTGGACAAGACGGGTAGGCAGGGACTTTAATACCGACACCAGTCGAGCCAAAAGAACTTCTCTGCTCGGCAGGTTGGCAAGGGCCTTAATATCATGTGACGTCATCACGGTACCGGTTACCATGCCCGCCTTGATCACCAGGGCAGGTTGCGTCTTGCTGAATTCCATCAATATCTTGACAGGCGCCACCGGATCTTCATAGGCAAGGGCGATGGCAATGGGACCGACGAAGTATTCAGCAAGGAGTTCGATGTCGGTATCGTGCGAGGCACGTCGCAATAACGTGTTCTTTACCACTTTATACTCCGCCGAACTCTTATTGAGCGAGCGACGCAGTTGCGTTATCTGTTCGACGTTCAAGCCGGTAAAGTCCGTCAAGATCGCAGACTTGGCATCTTTAAACTTTTCATGCAAATTTGCTACTGCTGCTTCTTTTTCTTTCCGTTGCAACCTACCGTCCTCCTTAATTTTTATCGCTGCCCTACGCCTTCACGAAATTCCTGATCGTGAGGGGATCGACCTTGATGCCCGGGCCCATCGTTGTCGAGATGGCAAGCCCTTTTACATAGGTCCCCTTGCTGGAGGGAGGTTTTGCCCTGAGTACCGAGTCCAACAGGGTGAGGATATTTTCCCGCAATTTTTCTTGGCCGAAGGACACCTTTCCAACCGAAACGTGGAGAATTCCCGCTTTATCAACCTTAAATTCAACCTTGCCGGACTTGACATCCTGTACGGCCTTGCCAACGTCGAAGGTTACCGTCCCCACCTTGGGATTGGGCATCAACCCCCTTGGCCCCAAAATTTTCCCTACTTTGCTAACAACCTTCATCATATCGGGTGTAGCAATTGCTCTATCGAAGTCTAGCCACCCCTGTGATATTTTTTCTACTAATTCTTCTCCCCCCACGTAATCAGTTCCTGCATCCCGCGCTTCTTTTTCCTTTTCTCCCTGGGCAAAAACCAGCACCTTGAGTTTCTTTCCCGTTCCATGGGGGAGGATCACTGTCCCCCTGACCATTTGGTCAGGCTTTTTAGGGTCTATCCCGAGGCGAATGGCAACATCGATACTCTCATCGAAGCGCACGTAGGTTGTTGCGGGAAGGAGCTGTATGGCCTCTTCCAGGGAGTATCGCTTTTCTCCATCGACTTTGTTCTTTGCTTCTCTGTATTTTTTCCCAGCCGTACCCATAGCACCTTTCCTTATACTATTTTTATTCCCATACTTCGTGCGGTTCCTTCGATAATCTTCATGGCAGCTTCAAGCGTATTGGCGTTGAGATCGGGCATTTTAATCTGGGCGATATTTTTGATCTGCTCCTGCGTCATCTCTCCCACCTTGGTCCGGTTGGGTTCCCCGGACCCCTTAGCGATTTTAGCGGCCTGCTTTATGAGGACTGACGTAAGGGGGGTCTTCATGATAAAACTATATGTCCGGTCGGTATATACCGTGATGACAACCGGAATAATGCTGCCCTCTTGCCCTTTAGTTTTTTCGTTAAAGCCTTTGCAAAATTCCATAATATTGAGTCCGTATTGTCCCAGGGCGGGGCCTACCGGGGGGGAGGGAGTAGCCTGTCCGGCCGGTATCTGCAATTTAATTAAACCCGTTACTTCTTTTTTCTTAGCCATACTGTCTCCTGCTGATCAATTGTGTTCTATCTGAATAAAATCCAATTCAATTGGCGTTGACCTGCCGAAAATACTAATGAGCACTTTAACTTTTCTCTTGTCGGCCCTTACCTCTTGTACCGTCCCCACAAAATTGGTGAAAGGCCCGTCAATTACCCGTACGCTCGCCCCCTCCTCGAAGGTGACCTTCGGTTTTGGGGCATAGGCGCCCTCGGTGATCTGGGTGATCAGGGTTTCCGCCTCTTTCTCGGATAAAGGAGTAGGATGGGTACGACTGCCTGCGAATCCCGTTACTTTGGGCGTATCTTGTAATAAATGCCAGGTTTCATCGTTAAGCTCCATCTTAACCAGGATGTACCCAGGAAATATCTTACGGGTCGAGGTCTTCTTTTTGCCCTTTACCAACTCGATAACCGTCTCGGTAGGGACTAAGATTTCAGAGATAAATGTTCCCCGCACGTCTTTTTCCCCCGCTCGCTCTTTCTGCTCCTCAAATTTCCTAATTCTTTCTTCCAGCGTGGCCTTGACCTTATTTTCATATCCGGAGTAGGTATGGACGATATACCAATTTTGCGTCATAGTAATAAATTCTCTCTCGTTCGGCTTCCTGTCTTTAACCCTTGAGGACTACCTTGATCAATTTGGAGAGTACTATATCTACGATTCCTAAATAGAAGGCTACGATGAAAACGATGACCAACACGACTGACGCTCCCGCGAGCATCTCCTTTCGAGTAGGCCAGGTAACTCTTTTGAGTTCGAATTTTGTTTCTTTTAAGAATTGTATAATTTTTTTCACGTTATCCGCCCTCGTTCTTCCTTTCCAGGATTCTTGACCGCGTACAAGCAATTCGGAAAGAATAAACAGAATTCACTGGCAGGCCAGGAGGGATTTGAACCCCCACCCCCCGGATTTGGAGTCCGGTGCTCTAGCCGTTCGAGCTACTGGCCTTAATTTTTGATTAGAAGGCGGTGAAACCTTCTCCCGACAAATCCCTCATCCTACCGTATTTCTTTATGAGTAGTATGCCGTTGACAAAAGCGGCAATATTTCTGAACCTCAAGCTTATCCGGTTTCGTCTTCTTGTTCTTAGTCGTGGTGTAATTCCTTCTTTTACAATCGGCGCAGGCAAGGGTTATAATTGTTCTCATTATTTACTTCCCCTTATTCCAAGATTTCGGTGACGACGCCGGCACCGACGGTACGTCCACCCTCTCTGATGGCAAACCGTAACTCTTTCTCCAGGGCA
>MGQT01000062.1:0-3281 GCA_001797935.1 Deltaproteobacteria bacterium RBG_16_54_18
CGGCAGGACATAGCCGTCTATGCCATATGCGCGCAAATTAAACCGCTTGGAGATTGTTATGTCCGGGACGATTGGCGCGTATTTGCCCAGCCTTTTACCGAGGGTCCTGCCGATCGCGGACATGATCTTGGGAAACCACATGGTCCCTTTGGGGAACTCAGTATACCCCTTTCTCAAACATGCGGCCTCCGCCTTATGGACCAGGACCTTCGCCTTGGTGATCTCCTGCAGGGCCTTTAAACTCCCGCAGTGGTCATAGTGGGTATGGGTAAGGATAATCAATTGTATATCATCGGGTGAGAGCTGCATGCGCTCGATGGCGGCAACGATCTTCTTTTCTTTCTTTTTCATCCCGGCATCGATCAGGATAGACCGCTTGCCGTTCGTTACCACATACGCATTTGATGACATCATGGGGATCGGGATGATCCTGTTCGTATTTTTCCCTGCCATATATTACTCTATTCTTATCTTCATTAATTATTGAATAAACTACCTAGAAAATACCACCAAAGAATTCCCCTCCCCTGTCGAAGATCCCACCATCTTTGTGGCGGGGGCGGGAGGGGATGAAGCCCCGCACCGCTTTACGTAAATCTCTGGAATACGGGATGTGTCGCCTCGCCGCGACACAGGGAGGGGGAATAAAAGATCTTGCACACCCACCCTCACCCCAACCCTCTCCCATCTAGGGAGAGGGTGAATGAAAAGTATTTTTCCCGCCCTTGGCGGGATTCCCGCCGAAGGTGACCCTTTGGTCAGAGGTGGCTCTTTAGCCAGTGGGTGGCGCTCGCATCATGGTAAATTGCAAAAAAACGTAACATATGTATCACCCGAACTTGTGGCTGATGCCGTACCCGCCGAGCGGAAAGCGCCACTCGATGTTAAGCTGCGGGCAGCCGATGCGGCAGGAGCCGCATTCGAGACACCCCTCATAGGCAACGCTGATGTGATCCTTTTCCAGCCGATAGACATTTGCCGGACAGAGATAGAGACAGGGCTGTTCTTCACAGCGCTCTTGGCACACGGCCTGATCAATGATGCGGATGTGCGGCTCTTCCGCTACCTTGAAGCGGTCGAGAAAGAGTTTGTCTTCGATGCTGACCTTTATTTTTATGCCTCCATCCCCTCTTTTATCCATCACCGTGTGCCTCCATTCACGCCTTTATCCATTAACGTGTGCCTCCTCCATTTACTCCCTTATCCATTAGCGCACACTCCTCCATCCTGCCCATAGGATTTTTGCCAGGCGCCGCAGGGAAATCGTCTTGCGGAGTTCACGCCAGATGGCCTTTTGCTTGGCCTTTTTCGGCACACCGTTGACAATAAGCATCTCCCTGGCAGCCAAGCCGGCGACGGCAGGGAGCGTGGTAAAGACCTCGTTGTGACCCCGCAGAAACTGCCCAAAGCCTTTATATTTTTTGAGGTCCTTGAGGATATACCCATCTTGCAAGCGTCTCCCGTACCCGCTCAAGCCTGCTTGGCTTGTATCACCTGCTTGCAAGGCTTCTATTATGGTCTCGGCTGCCAGACGCCCGGAGGTCATGGCCATGTTCGACCCCTCGCGGTGCAGGGCATTAAAGAGCATGCCCGAATCCCCGGCAATGAGGAAGCCGTCACCCCAGAGCTGAGGTATTGCTGTATACCCCCCCTCGGCAAGCCAGTGGGCCATGTACTCGACGGGCTTCCCCCCTTTAATCAGCGGGGCGACCATAGGGTGCGCCTTGAACAGCTCCAGCATCTCATACGGCCTGACCTTATTACGGGCGAGGTCTTCCACCGTTGCCCCGATGCACACGGAAAGGGACTTCTTATTCGTATAGATCACCCCGACGCCATCCATCCCCCGGGTAACGGCGCCCAGGACCTCGATAGTCACCCCGTGGCCGGACTCCACGGCAAAACGCTCGTCAACCACCTCCTCCGGCAGCTCGATCACCTCTTTGACTGCCAGGGCTACCTGGTGGGATTTGGGCTCGGGCCGAAACCCGGTTTTGGCGGCGAGGGGGGAGTTGATCCCGTCTGCCAGCAGCACTACCTTCGCCCGCACCTCCCCCTCGGCACGGTCCGTGACCACGCCGATGATCTTGCCCTGCTGATCCCGCAGCAGGTCCGTCACTACCGTGCCGCTCACGACCAAGGCGCCTGCGCCCTGGGCCTGCTCGGCAAACCACCGGTCAAATTTTGCCCTGCCCACGGTAAAGGCGTTGTGCCGGCGCTCATCTGCGAAAATCTTATCCCGGTAAGAAAGGCTGTATCCCCCGTCTTGAGAAAGGTACCAGAGGCGAGACTCGACGATATTACGTTCGATGGGGCAGCGTTGCTTTTCATAATCGGGGATCACCTGGGCCAGGTCATGACCGTAAAGCACGCCGCCGGAGATATTCTTGGCCCCGGGGTATTCACCGCGCTCGAAGACGATGACCTTCCGCTTCTTTTTTGCCAGGCAATAGGCAGCCGCAATCCCCGCCGGGCCAGCACCCACGATGGCAACGTCAAAGGTCTCTTTCATTTCCGTTTCCCAGTTTTCCCCGTATCTGTCCCCGTCCCTGACAGCCGTTTTTTCAACTCTGCGACCAACGCGGGGACGACGCGCGCATAGTCCCCCACCAGCCCCACATCCGCAACCTTAAAGATCGGGGCATGCGGATCAGCGTTGATCGCGATGATCTTTTCCGCCCCCTGCATACCGACCAGGTGCTGGATGGCGCCGGAGACCCCCACGCCGATGTAGAGCTTGGGCGCCACGGTCTTGCCGGTCTGCCCGACCTGCCGCTCATAGGGCATGAGTCCTGCCTCCACCACCGGGCGCGAGCAGGCCACGGCGCCGTTGACCAGCGCTGCCAGCTCCTGGAGCATCGGCACGGCAGCCGCATCGCACGCGCCTTTTCCCGCCACCACGAGCGCCGGCGTACGGGTGATGTCGACAAAGCCCGCGTCGCGCGCCTCGGCGATAAAATCAACGATCTCAGGAAGGCCTTTCTTCGTGGGCTCCCATTTCTCCTGATGAATAGCGCCCTTTCTCTTTGCGTCTCTGAGCGGGAGTTTCATTACACGCGGTCTGACCGTGCTCATCTGGGGCTTATGGTGCTCGCAAAAGATGGTGGCCATGATATTGCCGCCGAAGGTGGGGCGCGTCATGAGCAGGACCCCGGTTTCGTCGTCGATATCCAGGCCCGTGCAATCGGCAGTCAAACCCGTCTGTAGATTCGTGGCCACGATGCCGGAGAGGTCCCGGCCCAGGGCAGTGGCCCCGATCAGACAGATCTCCGGCTTGACCT
>MGQT01000062.1:3333-5710 GCA_001797935.1 Deltaproteobacteria bacterium RBG_16_54_18
CAACAGGGGGTCGTCGATGCAATAGACCTCATCGCACCCGTAGGCAATGGCCTCTCGGGCAATTGCCTCGACGCCGTGCCCAAGGAGTAGGCCGATCACCTGTTGATTGCGTTTCGTTGCCAATTCCCGCGCCTTGCCGACCAACTCCCACGCGACCTCCGCGCCGCGCCCGTCAACCACCTCGATAAAGACCCCCGTCCCCTGGTAGTCGGAGGGTGTCTGCTTGGTTTCTTTTTTGTACTCTGCTGGCTGGCGCTGGCGTTTCTTCTTTTCGAAGCGAACCGCCTCTACGGGACAGACCTGCGCACACTTGCCGCACCCGATACAGACCTCGGGATCGATATGGGCGACACCGTCCACCATCTCGATGGCGCCGACCGGACATTCGGCAACGCAGATCTGGCATCCGATGCAGCGATCCGCGATGATCTCGGCGACCTCGATCCCCTTGGTGTTTTTCGCCATAGCTACTTCCAGCCTTTCAAAAATTGCGCGGCGAATTGTTCATCTGCAAGCAACGCATCTACCCCCTGGGTCACGGCCAGCTTGGGGTCTTTCTGGGCGTCGAAGCGCGGACCCCCTTCCCTGGCCGGCGGCCCGAAGATCCGCTTTACCCAGGTGGGGGAACCCTTTAGACCTATCATTGTCGGTTCGGCCTTGATCGCTTGCGCGTCCCATACCGTGACCTTGGCCCGCAGCGAGGCGATTAGCAGGGGAAGTGTGGCGCGCCGGGGTTTGGCCGCCTCCAGCTCGAAGGTGAGCAAGGCAGGCAACGGGCCGCGGATGAGCTCGATACCTCCTTCTACCTTGCGCTTGACCTGAATCTGTTTTTTTGCTTTGTCGAGGTCCTGGACCTCCGTGACGTAGGTAAACTGAGTATAGCCGAGACGGGTGGCAATGCCCGGACCGGTCTGCGCCGTGTCGCCGTCAATGGCCTGCTTGCCGCAGACGATGAGGTCAACCGGCTTCTTTCGGGCAATCTCTTCGATGGCCTTGGCCAGCGTGTAGCTCGTCGCGAGGGTGTCTGCCCCGGCAAAGGCGCGGTCGGAAAGGAGGATGATCGCGTCGGCGCCCAGTGCAAACGCCTCCCGGAGACAGCTCTCCGCCTGCGGCGGCCCCATGCTGATGACCGTGACCCTGCCGCCGTGTTTTTCTTTGAGCTGTATCGCCGCCTCCAGCGCCACGAGATCAAAGGGGTTGGAGATGGACTCCACGCCGGAGCGGATGAGCGTATTGGTCTCCGGGTCTATCTTGACGTCAGCGGTGTTCGGGACCTGTTTGATGCAGCACACGCAGTGCATGGATTATCCTTTGTCGTCCCACCCAGGGAGGGAAAACCTCGCCTTTAGGCTAAGACTTTAGTTCGATCCTTATCCCAAAAGGGTTCAATCCCGCTCCTTAATTCAGATCTTATGGACTGCGGGGTCTGTCGCTGTGCGACATCCTGTTACCCTTAAACTTAAATTTGAGGAGCAGGAGTAGGGGGCCGCAAAGCGGGAGGATGCTAGAGGTCAAGTGAAAAAAGAATATGGTTTACTTGAACCCTGTGTCGCTCTGCGACACATCCCGCTTCCGTAAATCTATATTGCGGTGTGGGATTGGCCCCTGGGCCCCTTGCCCCCTTCCGCCCTTGGCGGAATAGTTTGTTTAAAGGTCATTTCTACAATCACGGCCTGCACCGTGGTCATGCCGAGCTTGCAACAGGCGCGCCATTGCTTCTCGCCGTCCACGATGCGAAAGCTGCCGTTGTCAAACCAGAGCCGGAGCGGCTCCACCTGGCCGTGCGCCTGGATAAATCGGCACAGCTCTTCTAAGGCATCCAGATTATGCATGAGGCGCAAATTCGGCTGGATGGTGCCGAGCAAAAAATCATTCACGCTATCTTTCATATCCCCTCCGTTTCTCTCGCTATCATCGCTTCCCTGGTTGCCCTACATCCGTCTTACTAATTTCTTTTAAAACTGAATTTTTTTGTCTATACCTTGGACAAAGTATCTTTGTTTATCATCTACAAAGATAAAAGAAGTCGGTGATGCCCATTTAAAGCTTTCAACAAAATCTTTTGCAGAGATAACTTTATTATCCTCATCAAATTTTAGAATTCTTGTCTCTAGGAAGAAAAATTTGTACGGTTATCTCATTACCTCTTCTTCTTACGGGCGGGTTTATAAATTGCCGCAACAATGATTCCGACTATGATAAATTCGATCATCCCGTAGACGAACCATTGCAGACACAAGGAAAGGGGGAGAGGGAACATGGCATAATCATAAAATGCATACGGGATGTTGGCAAAGAGTCCCATGACGATGCCATAACGGACCCCTTCTGCTATGCCCTTGTTTTCATATCCTTTGATGAATATGTAGGTGAACAA
>MGQT01000063.1 GCA_001797935.1 Deltaproteobacteria bacterium RBG_16_54_18
AGAGAGGGTGGACGTACCGTCGGTGCCGGCGTCGTCACCGAAATCTTGGAATAAGGGGAAGTAGGGATGCCGAACGATCGAATCAGGGTCTGCCTTAAAGCATTTGATCACAAATTGCTCGATCAGTCCGTTCAGGAGATCGTCGATGCCGTGATGAGGACCGGTGCACAGGTGGCAGGGCCTATACCGCTGCCGACCAGGATCAATAAATATTGTGTCCTTAGATCGCCCAACATCGATAAGAAATCGCGGGAGCAGTTTGAGATCAGGACCCATAAGAGACTTCTCGACATCCTGGAACCGACCCAGCAGACCGTGGATGCCCTCATGCGGCTCGAACTTGCCGCCGGGGTCGATGTGGAGATCAAGTTATGAGGGATCGTTGACATGCTGAAGGGTATTATCGGCAGAAAGCTTGGGATGACGCAGGTCTTCGGCGATACCGGCAATATCATTCCCATCACGGTTATCGAGGCAGGCCCCTGCTCCGTCGTCCAGGTTAAGACGAAAGAAAAAGAAGGATACAATGCCTACCAGCTCGGCTTTTTGAAGAAGAAGCCCCAGCGGGTGAACCGGCCGCTCACCGGACACTTTCAGAAGAGCGGTGCCGGCCCCTTTTACTGTCTCAAGGAGTTGACCGTGGAAGAGGTAGGGGAATACGCCGTCGGGCAGGAAGTGACGCTGGAGGCCTTCAAAGCGGGTGACATGGTAGATATTACCGGTACCAGCAAAGGGCGGGGGTTTGCCGGGGTCATCAAGCGCCACGGCTTCCGGGGATTTCCCGGATCGCACGGCACCCATGAATACTTCCGACACGGCGGTTCTATCGGGTCGCACAGCTATCCGGGGAAGACCTTTAAAGGGATGAGGATGGCCGGACACTACGGCAACAGCCGGGTCACGGTACAAAACCTGCAAATCGTCGAAATAAAACCGGAGAGCAATCTCCTCTTGGTCAAGGGGGCTGTCCCCGGCGCCATCAACTCCATCGTGATCATCAGGGAGGCCGTCAAGCGGCCGTCGGCGAAACAGCCGACGCAGGGCGCGCAAGAAGGTTAAGAGCAAATGGCGAATTGCGACATCTACAATCTGGAAAAGAAAAAAATGGGAACCATTGATCTCAAGGACCAGATATTTGCCGCCCCCATCAAAGACCATCTCTTTCATGAGGTAACCGTTTGGCAATTGGCCAAGAGGCGTCGCGGGACTGCCGCCACGAAGGAGCGCTCAGACGTGCGCGGCGGCGGCCGTAAACCCTGGCGACAAAAGGGGACCGGCAGGGCCAGGGCAGGGACGAGCAGGTCGCCGCTGTGGCGCGGCGGTGGTACTACCTTCGGTCCGCATCCCCGCTCGTACGACTATCCTCTACCCAAGAAAGTTCGCGCGGCTGCCTTGCGCTCGGCCCTCAGCCTCCGCTTGCAGGAGGGCAAATTGCTCCTGCTCGACGCGTTTCCTGTAGCAGAGATCAAGACCAAGGCGTTTATCAAGGCGATGGAGGGGTTGGGGATTAAAAACGCCCTGGTGGTAACAAACGGCGAGGAGTTCAATCTGGAGCAATCAGCGCGCAATGTCCCCGGCGTCAAGGTCTTGCAGTATTCCGGAATCAATGTTCTTGATATTCTTGCCCACGAGCACCTGATTATTTTGAAGCCCGCAATCGAAAAGATCGAAGAGAGATTGAAGGGATGAAAGATATCTACCAGATCATCAAGAGGCCGTTGATTACCGAGAAGGCAACGCATCTCAAAGAGAAAGAGAACAAGGTTGCCTTTCTCGTGGACCGGGCAGCGAACAAGGTGGAGATAAAAGCGGCGGTCGAGCGTCTCCTCAAGGTAAAAGTCCTCGCGGTCAATTGTGCCACCATGAAGGGGAAGACCAGAAGGGTGGGACGCACCGTGGGGAAACGTCCCGATTGGAAAAAGGCGGTGGTCACCCTACGACCGGGAGACCGCATCGAGTTTTTTGAAGGCGTGTAGCAGGAGGAAGGCCAGTTCATGGGCATCGTGAAATACCAACCGACATCCCCGGGCAGAAGGTTCCAGACGGCCCAGACCTTTGAGGAGGTCACCCGCAGCGAACCCGAGCGCACGCTCGTGCGTACCCTGAAAAAGAGCGGGGGGAGAAACAATGTCGGCAGGATGACAGTTCGCTTTCGGGGAGGGGGGCACAAGCGGAGATACCGGCTCATCGACTTTGTCCGGAGGGACAAGGCCGATGTGCCTGCCACCGTCACGAGCATCGAATATGACCCCAACCGTTCCGCGAGGATCGCCCTGCTCAACTACGTCGACGGGGAAAAGAGATATATCATTGCCCCCCTAGACCTCAAGGTGGGTGCCAAGGTAATGGCAGGGGAAAAGGTGGAGATCGAATCCGGCAATGCCCTTCCTCTGAAGAACATCCCCTTGGGGACGTTCATTCACAATATTGAGCTCAAGATAGGAAAAGGAGGGCAGTTGGTCCGGGGCGGCGGCGGATTCGCGCGGATCATGGCGAAAGAAGGGGCGTATGCCCACGTCCGGCTCCCCTCCGGTGAAGTCAGACTGGTGCACCAGGAGTGCTACGCCACCATCGGTCAGGTCAGCAACATAGAACATGAAGGTATCTCCATCGGGAAGGCAGGCAGGTCCAGATGGTTGGGCAAACGCCCGCATGTGCGCGGGGTCGCGATGAATCCCGTCGACCACCCCATGGGTGGCGGTGAAGGCAAGACCTCGGGCGGCGGACATCCGGTGAGCCCGTGGGGGGTGCCGGCCAAGGGATATAAGACCAGGCGCAACAAACGTACGACGCACTATATTGTTAAGAAACGGAAGTAAGGTTTTATTCCGTGAAATAAAAGAGGAGGAGTTGTGGCACGTTCTCTCAAAAAAGGGCCCTATATCGAGGAAGGTTTTTTGCGCAGGGTCCAGAAGGCCAAAGAGGGCATCGGCGATAAAGTGATCAAGACGTGGTCGCGCCGTTCCACCATTACCCCTGAGTTGGTGGGATTGACCATCGCGGTTCACAACGGGAAAAAATTTATTCCGGTCTTTGTCACGGAGGACATGGTGGGTTATAAGCTGGGCGAATTTGCCCCGACCCGAACCTTTCATAGTCATTCCGGCGACCGGAAGACCAAGGTTGTTCCAGCCGCCTAATGTATAAGGAATAAGGAATAGGGAAAGAGGATGGGGATTACGGCAAAAGCACGCTATGTGAGGGTTTCTCCCCGGAAGGCCAGATTGGTGACCGATCTGGTCAAGGGCAAGAAGGTGGAAGAGGCCTTAGGCATACTGGCCTATACGCGCAAGGCGTTTGCCAAGACCCTGACCAAACTGATTAATTCCGCGGTGGCCAACGCCCAGCAGAATAACCAGTTGGACGTTGATATCCTGGTGGTCAAAAAGATTACTGTAGACGGCGGGCCTACGGCCAAGCGGTTTATCCCGCGGGCCCTCGGCAGGGCAACGAAAGTACGAAAGAGGACCAGCCATGTCACGGTGGTCCTGGATCAACGATAACAGAGGAGGTGACGGTTTGGGGCAAAAGGTACATCCTATCGGGTTTAGGCTGGGGACGACAAAGACTTGGAAGTCCCGCTGGTTTGCCGAGAAGGACTATGCAACCCTGTTGCACGAAGATTTGACCATGCGCAACTATGTTACGAAAAAACTCTCCCACGCGGCGGTTTCCTCGGTGGAGATAGAGCGGGTGGCAAACAAGGCAAGCAAGGTAAAGGTGAACATCTATACGGCTCGCCCGGGGATCATCATCGGCAAAAAAGGGTCTGAGGTGGAGATCCTCAAAAACGAGCTCCAGGCCTTGACGAAAAAAGAGATCATCATCAATATCAAAGAGATCAGAAAGGCCGAGACCGAGGCGCAGCTGGTGGCGGAAAATGTGGCCTTCCAGTTGAAGCGGCGCGTTGCCTTTCGTCGGGCAATGAAACGCAGCGTCACCTCGGCCCGCAAACTCGGGGCGCAGGGTATCAAGATTGCCTGCTCCGGCCGCTTGGGGGGACATGAGATGGCGCGCCGAGAATGGTATCGAGAAGGCCGGGTACCCCTGCACACCATTCGCGCCGATATCGACTACGGCTTTGCCGAGGCGCGAACGACATACGGCATCATCGGCATCAAGGTGTGGATTTTTAACGGCGAGGTCCTCGCGCCCCGCGAAGGCACAACGACGCCGTAATGGTGGAATATAATGCTGTCACCGGCAAAGACTAAATATCGCAAGCAAATGAAGGGAAGGATCCGGGGCAAGGCCCAGGCAGGCAGCACGCTTACCTTCGGTGAATTCGGCCTGCAGGCGCTGGAGGGGGGTCGGATTTCCAACCGGCAGATAGAAGCGGCCCGTATCGCCATGACGCGATTTATCAAGCGGGCCGGGAGGATCTGGATCCGCGTCTTCCCCGACAAGCCCTTCACCAAAAAGCCCGCCGAGACGAGGATGGGAAAGGGCAAGGGGGCCGTTGAAGGATGGGTGGCCGCCGTCCAGGCGGGTTTCATCCTGTATGAGATGGAGGGCGTGCCGGAAGACAAGGCAAAAGAGGCATTCCGGCTCGCCGCGCACAAGCTTCCTATCGCTACCAAATTTGTCGCGCGCGAGGAGATATGATGAAGGCGCGAGAATTACGGGAAATGAGCACCGATGAACTGCGCCAGAAGGAGAAGGACCTCAAGGAGGAGCTCTTTAACCTGAGGTTTCAGCGGGCGACCGGGCAACTCGAAAATCTCATGCGCGTGGGCCAGGTCAAACGCGATATCGCCAGGGTCAAGACCATTTCGCGAGAGAAGGCAAAGGGAGGCACATGAGAAGGCGGGGTATAAGAAAGTGTGAGGTAGGGGTCGTCGTCGGCGATAAGATGGACAAGACGATCACCATCCGGGTGGAACGCAAGGTTCAGCACCCTATCTACAAAAAGTACATCAAGCGCTACACTACCTATAAGGCGCATGACGAGCAGAATACCTGCAAGGTCGGAGACAAGGTTGAAATCGTAGAAACCCGCCCGCTCAGCAAGACCAAGAGGTGGAACGTAAAACAGATCGTCCAAAAGGCACCGGAGGTCTAACGAAAAGCAATGATCCAGATGCGGACCATATTGGATGTGGCCGATAATTCGGGAGCGCGCAAGGTCGGCTGTATCAAGGTATTGGGGAGCTCACGGAGGAAATATGCCTCGTTGGGCGACGTGATCGTCGTGTCGGTCAAGGACGCCATCCCCAACGCCAAGATCAAGAAGGGGGATGTCGTTAAGGCCGTGGTGGTCAGGACCAAAAAAGGGGTCAAGCGCTTGGATGGTTCCTATATAAAGTTTGACGACAACTCGGCGGTGCTCATTAATCAGCAAAATGAACCTCTCGGCACCCGGATCTTCGGTCCGGTGGCGAGGGAGCTCAGGGCGAAGAAGTTTATGAAGATCATCTCCCTGGCCCCGGAGGTCTTGTGAGAAGGGGCATGGAGAAGCAGGTAATCAAAAAAAACGACACCGTGATAGTGGTTGCGGGTAAGGAGAAGGGTAAGTCGGGGAAGGTGGTCAGGGTCATCCGCAAAAAGGATGCGGTCGTGATCGAGCGTCTTAATTTTGTCAAGCGGCACCTCAAGGCCGGCGCGAGCCACGGTAAGGGCGGCATCATGGACAAAGAGGCACCTATTCACCTCTCGAATATTCAACTGCTCTGCAAGAAGTGCAACCTTCCCACCCGCATCGGGAAAAAGGCCTTGGAAGACGGCAGGAGGATCCGCATCTGCCGGAAGTGCGGCGAGGCCATCGATGAGTAGGATACGCGGGGAGCAGTGAGCCGATGACGATGCAAGCATTATATACGAAGGAAGTCGTTCCAGCCCTCAAGAAGCACTTTAACTATACCAACACCATGCAGGTCCCGCGGCTGGAAAAGATCGTTATCAACATGGGGTTGGGTGAGGCCATCCAGAATATCAAGATCCTCGACTCCGCGATGGAGGAGATCGCGGCGATCGCCGGGCAGAAACCGGTTATCACCAAGGCCAGGCGTTCTATCGCGCAGTTTAAGCTCAGGAGCGGGATGTCCATCGGCTGTATGGTGACCCTGCGTAAAAAGGCGATGTATGAATTCTTGTATCGCCTCATTAATATAGCCTTGCCGCGGGTAAGGGATTTTCGCGGGTTTTCCCCCTATGCCTTTGACGGCAGGGGAAACTACGCCATGGGGATAAAGGAACAGATCATCTTCCCCGAGATCAATTACGACAAGATAGACAAGATCAAGGGAATGAACATCGTTATCGTGACCACGGCCAGGACGGACGAGGAGGGAAAGGAACTTCTCAGGCTGTTGGGTTTACCGTTTAGAAGTTAAGGAGGTTTCGGCGTGGCGAGAAAGGCATTAATGGTGAAGGCCGAACGGCCGAGTAAATTCAAGGTCAGACAGTATCATAGATGTCCTCTCTGTGGCAGGCCCCGGGCCTATTACAGAAAGTTCAACATGTGCCGGATCTGTCTGAGAAAGTTTGCCCTCCAGGGGGATATCCCCGGGGTTATCAAGTCCAGTTGGTGATACGAGGAGACAGTCCATGAGCATGACCGACCCAATAGCTCACATGTTGACCAAGATGCGCAATGCCATCGTGGCTAAGAAACCGGTGGTTGAGATATCCTCATCACAGCTGAAGACACGGATAGCCGCTATCTTCAAAGCAGAGGGGTATATCGCGGACTTCAAGGTTACCAGCGACGCGATCCCCGGCGTCATCCAGATACAGTTTAAATACGACAAGCATGCCCAAAATGTCATTACGAACCTGCAGCGCGTGAGCAAACCGAGCCGCAGGGTTTACGTGGGTACCGATGAGATCCCCGCGGTATTAAACGGTATGGGGATAGCCATCCTTTCCACCTCGAAGGGGCTCATGACGGACCGCGCCGCACGGCAGGCGGGCGTTGGGGGGGAGGTCCTCTGCTATGTCTGGTAATTCGCGGAGGAGGACGAGATGTCCCGGATAGGCAAGGCACCGATAGCCGTGCCCAAGGGCGTCGAGGTAAAACAGGCGGGATCGACCATGGAAGTGAAGGGTCCCAAGGGGATGCTCTCGCAAGCCATACCGAGCGGCATCGCGCTCCAGATCGACGGCGGCGTCATTACCGTCAAGCGGCAAGACGATACCAAGCATGTGCGTTCCCTCCACGGCCTCTTGAGGACGCTCATCGCCAATATGGTTACCGGGGTGACCGAGGGGTTTTCCAAGCGGCTCGAAATCGTGGGGATAGGATATCGGGCCAACCTCCAGGGGAGGAATCTTCAATTGAGCTTGGGATACTCACACCCGATCAATTACGCCATCCCCGAAGGCATCGACGTGGCGGTGGATAAACAGACCGCGATCACGGTCACGGGGGTCGACAAACAAAAGGTCGGGCAGGTGGCCTCCGAAATACGCAGTTTTAAGAAACCCGAGCCTTACAAGGGCAAGGGGATTCGTTATGTAGGAGAACAGGTCCGCCGCAAGGCAGGCAAGGCAAAAGGGTAAGGAGGAAGGAGTGACCGTCAAGAGATTAGCGGGAAGATCGCGCAGAAAACTGCGGATCAGAAAAAAGGTACACGGGACGCCGGAGCGTCCTCGTTTGACGGTATACCGGAGCTTGAAGCACATCTACGCACAGGTCATCAATGATGCCACGGGCGAGACCCTGGTTGCGGCCTCCACGCAGAGCAAGGAGTTACAGGGGCAGTTGAAGGCAACCGGCAACGCCAAGGCGGCGCAGGCCGTCGGTGAGCTGGTGGCCAACAAGGCCCGAGAGCGTGGGATCACGCGGGTGGTCTTTGATCGCAATGGCTTCCTCTATCACGGCAGAATAAAACATTTGGCCGAGGCCGCGCGCCAAAAAGGACTTGAGTTTTGAGGGAGGAGCGCATGGTGGGGAAGATAGATTCCACTTCCAATGGACATGAGTTGACCGATCGGGTCGTACATATCAACAGGGTCGCGAAGGTCGTCAAAGGAGGCAGGAGATTTCGTTTCAGCGCCCTCGTCGTGGTGGGAGACGGCAGGGGCACGGTCGGCAGTGGGCTGGGAAAGGCCCATGAGGTGCCCGAGGCCATACGGAAGGGCATCGAGCTCGCGAAAAAGAACCTGGTCAAGGTCCCCATCGTCAATGGCACCATCCCCTATATGGTCCACGGGAAGTTCGGCGCGGGCAAGGTCGTGCTCAGACCGGCCTCGGAGGGGACCGGCGTTATTGCCGGGGCGGCGGTCAGGGCGGTGGTGGAGGTAGCGGGGATACAAAACATCCTCACCAAATCCCTCGGTTCCAATAATCCTCACAACCTGGTCAAGGCTACCTTCGCCGGGCTCAAATTGCTCAAGACGGCGGAGGAGATCGCGCAGAAACGGGGAATAGAGGTAGGAGCAATCCTGAGGCACTAGCATGGAAAAAGGATATTTAAAACTCAAATTGATCCGCAGCGGCATCGGACGTCTCCCCAAACAACGGTCGGTCTTGCGGGGCATGGGTTTGACAAAATTACACAAGGTGGTGGTCCTCAAGGACACCCCGGAGACGTGGGGGATGATTAAAAAGGTCTCTCACCTCGTGGAGGTAATCGAGTAAGATGTTAGGAAAACTGCAACCCCCTCGGGGAGCGAAAAAAAGGCCGAAACGCGTGGGCAGAGGCCCCGGTTCGGGACACGGCAAGACGTCGTGCAAGGGCTCCAAGGGGCAGAAGGCGCGTAGCGGCGCTCCCATCCGTCCCGGCTTTGAAGGCGGGCAGATGCCGCTGCAGCGCAGGCTTCCCAAGCGGGGGTTCAGGAATATATTCAAGGAACGGTTTGCCCTGGTGAATGTTAAGGACCTCAACCGTTTTTCCGCGGGTGCGGTCGTGGATATCGAGGCCCTGCAGAAGGCGGGGCTCGTGAAAAAGGTCTATGATGGGGTGAAGATACTCGGAGACGGCGATCTTCAGGTTGCCGTCACCGTCAAGGCCCACAAATTTACCGAGGCGGCGCGCAAAAAGATCGAGGCGGCCGCCGGGAAGGTCGAAGTGGCCTAACCATGGCAGCGATCGGCAATATCTTCAAGATCCCGGAGCTCAAGAAGCGCATTCTGATTTCTTTTTTGCTTTTGGCGGTCTATCGGGTGGGATGTCACATACCCACGCCGGGTATCGACAGCGCCGCCCTCACTAAATTCTTTGAGCAGGGGGGAGCAGGAAACCTCTTCGGGCTCGTCGATATGTTTGCGGGGGGCGCGCTTAAACGCCTTTCCGTCTTTGCCCTCGGCATTATGCCCTACATCAGCGCCTCCATTATCCTGCAGTTGCTCACCGTGGTCGTCCCCTACCTCGAACGCCTGCAGAAAGAGGGGGAAATGGGGAGGAGGAAGATCATTCAGTATACCAGGTACGGCACGGTCGTCCTCAGCCTCATTCAGGGCTTCGGCATCTCGGTGGGGCTCGAGGGGATGGGACAACAGATGGGGATCGTCCTCCATCCCGGCTGGTCCTTCCGCTTCATGACGACGATCACCCTCGCCGCCGGCACCTCTTTTCTGATGTGGCTGGGGGAACAGATCACCGAGCGAGGTATCGGGAACGGGATCTCTCTGATCATCTTTGCGGGGATCGTTGCCAGTATGCCCACGGCAATCGTCCAGACCGCAAATTTGGTAAGGACCGGCATACTCTCGCCTTTCCTCGTCTTCGGGATCGTGGCCATGATGGTCGCCGTCATCGCCTTTATCGTTGCCATGGAGACCTCCCATCGCCGGATACCGGTACAGTACGCAAAGCGTATCATCGGCAGGCACATGTACGGGGGGCAGACCACGCACCTCCCCCTGAAGATCAACACGGCGGGCGTCATCCCCCCTATCTTTGCTTCCTCTATTCTCATGTTTCCCGCGACCATCGCGCAGTTCGTGAATCATCCCTGGATGAAGGTTGTGGCAGATAACCTTTCTCCCAGTACGCTCATTTATAATCTCCTCTTTGTGGCGTTCATCATCTTCTTCTGCTACTTTTACACGGCGGTGGTCTTCAACCCGGTGGATGTGGCGGAAAACATGAGGAAGTACGGCGGCTTTATCCCCGGCATTCGACCGGGGGGGCCAACCGCCGACTATATCGATCGGGTCCTCACCCGTATCACCTTGGGGGGGGCGATTTATGTGGCCGGGATATGCGTCTTGCCTGCCTTTCTGATCGCCAAGTTCAACGTCCCCTTTTACTTCGGGGGGACGGGGTTGCTCATCGTGGTCGGCGTAGCGCTGGATACTGTCCAGCAGATCGAATCCCACATGCTGTCCCGGAACTATGAAGGGTTGCTCAAGGGGGGAAGGATCAAAGGTCGTCTCGGCAGATAACCGGGATGGGCGAGGTAAGCAAATGAATCTGATTTTATTAGGGCCGCCGGGCTCGGGAAAAGGCACGCAGGCAAAAAAGATCGTGGAACGGTACCATATACCGCAGATATCCACCGGTGATATCCTCCGGGCGGCGGTGAAGGAGCAGACCCCCCTGGGGAAAGAGGCCAAGGCGTATATGGATCAGGGAAAATTGGTCCCGGACGAGGTCGTCATCGGTATCGTGCGGGACAGACTCAAGGCCGCGGATTGTAAGAACGGTTTTATTCTGGACGGCTTTCCCCGTACCGTGCCCCAGGCCGAGGCCTTGGCGGCCACCTTGCAGACGATGAACCGGACGATAGACTATGTCGTCAGCATCGACGTCAACAACGAGGAATTGCTCAAACGTTTGACCGGCAGGAGGACGTGTCGGGGCTGCGGCGCGATGTATCATCTCATCTTCGACCCCCCGCGGAAGGAAGGGGTATGTGACCGATGCGGCGGGGAGCTGTACCAGCGGGACGACGACAAAGAGGAGACGATCAAAGAAAGGCTGCGGGTATACGATGCGCAGACTGCTCCTCTGATTGCATACTATCGCGACAAGGGGAGCTTACGGACCATCGACGGCGTCGGAGCGATGGAGCAGATCTTTCAAGCAATCGTGAAGGTCGTCGAGGGGTGATGGGGGCACCATGCCCAAGGCCGATGCCTACTCGGTGGAAGGAACGGTAACGGAGACCCTCCCGAACGCGATGTTTAGGGTGGAACTCGAAGGGGGTCACCGGGTATTGGCCCATATCTCGGGGAAGATGCGGATGCACTACATCAAGATCTTGCCGGGGGATAAGGTGACGGTAGAGATCTCTCCCTATGATCTCACGAGAGGGCGAATCACCTATCGGGGGAAAAAGACCGTTGAGCAGCAAGCGGGCAGAGGAGGAGCGAAATGAAGGTGAGATCTTCCGTCAAGAAGATCTGTGATAAATGCAAGGTCATCAAGCGCAAGGGTGTCGTCAGGGTCATCTGTGTAAACCCGAAGCATAAACAGAGACAAGGTTAAGAGGGAGGAAGCAGTGGCCAGACTTTCAGGAGTAGACCTACCGAAGGACAAGCGGGTTGAGATCGCCCTTACGTATATCTACGGCATCGGCCGCAGTACGTCCCAACGGATATTGAACGAGGCGGGCGTCGATTGGAACAAGAAGGCCGGCGCCTTGACGGAGACGGAGGTGGTCAAGATCAGGGGGATCATTGACGGTACGTGTAAGGTAGAGGGGGATCTGAGGCGGGAAGTGGCGATGAATATTAAGGGGCTCATGGACTTGGGCTCCTATCGCGGCCTGCGCCATCGCCGGTCCTTGCCGGTCAGGGGACAGCGGACCCATACCAATGCCAGGACTCGCAAGGGCCCGCGCCGTGGATTGGCCGGGAGGAAGAGATAATAAGAAAAGGGAGAGTGTATGGCCAAGGGAGAACAGCGAGGTGGAAAGAAAAAGGTCAGAGCCAATATTGCAGTGGGGATCGTTCACATCCAGGCTACCTTTAACAATACGATAGTAACCTTTACCGATGAGCAGGGGAACACCATTTCGTGGGCCAGCGGCGGGACCCAGGGGTTCAAGGGGTCGCGTAAGGGCACGCCCTTTGCCGCCCAGCTGGCAGCGGCAGCCGCGGCCAAAAAGGCCATGGAATCCGGCATGCGGGCGGTAGATGTCTACGTAAAAGGCCCCGGGGCAGGAAGAGAGGCCGCCTTGCGGGCCTTGCAGGCCGCAGGCATGAAGGTGCACATGATCAAGGACGTTACCCCGATACCGCACAACGGCTGTAGGCCTCCAAAGAGGAGGAGGGTGTAGCGTGGCCAGATATAACGATTCGGTTTGCCGGCTCTGCCGCCGTGAGGGGATGAAACTCTTTCTCAAGGGGGAGCGTTGTTACACGGATAAATGTGCCTTCGATCGGCGGGGGTACCCGCCCGGGCAACACGGGCAGCGCCGCATCAAGTTTTCCGACTATGGCATTCAACTGCGGGAAAAGCAAAAGGTGAGACGCATCTATGGGGTGTCGGAGAGGCAGTTTCGCAATTATTTCGCCAAGGCCGACCGGCAAAAGGGTATTACCGGCGCAAATCTCCTGATCCTCTTGGAACGGCGGCTCGATAACGCGATATACCGGCTCGGCTTTGCCACCTCGCGTCAGGAGGCGCGGCAATTGGTCGGAGGCGGCCACTTTGCTGTCAACGGGCGCACGGTCAGTATTCCGTCGTATCTCGTGAAACCGGACGATGTGATCGAGGTCAAGGAGAAGAGCAAGGGGATGCAGCGAATCAAGGAGGCAGTGGAGGGGATGGCCAGACGGGGGATGCCCCAATGGCTTGCTCTGGAAAAGGACTCCCTCAAGGGAATGGTCAAGGGATGGCCCGATCGCGCGGAGCTTACGACCCCTCCCATCCAAGAGCAGCTCATCGTAGAGTTATACTCTAAATAGTGAGTCCGTAGGGCTCAGTCCTACGGACTCATCCGTAGGGCTCAGTCCTACGGACTCATCCGTAGGGTTCAACCCCTCGGGCTCAGCCCGTAGGGTCCCCGCCCGCAGGGCGGGGGGAGGCATCGAAAGGTTATGGAAATAAACGAGAAGAATTGGAAGTCCTTGATCAAAGCGAAACGGCTCGAGGTTGAGGAAGAGACCTTAACGGGGTACTACGGTAAGTTCGTGACCGAACCCCTGGAGCGGGGCTTCGGCATAACCTTGGGGAACTCCTTACGCAGGGTCATGCTCTCTTCTATTCAGGGGGCGGCCATCACCGCGGTCTCTCTGGATAAGAGCCTGCACGAGTTTTCGATACTGCCCGGCGTTAAAGAAGATATTACCGACATCATTCTCAATTTAAAAGAGATCGTCTTTACCCTGCACGGCACCGGTCCCAAGACCGTGCGCATAGAGGCCAAGGGGGAGAAGGCGGTTACGGCGGGGGATATCATCACCGACGCCGACGTGAAGATAATCAATCCCGAGCATCACATTTGTCTCCTGGACAAGGGTGCTCGTTTCACCATGGAGATGACGGTCAAGGCGGGGAAGGGATATGTCCCCGCCGAGAGGAATAAAGAGGAGGACATGCCGATCGGGACCATGCCCATCGACGCTATTTTTACGCCGATCAAGAAGGTGAACTACACGGTGACCAACGCGCGCGTCGGGCAGATTACGGACTACGACAAGCTGACGATCGAGGTCTGGACCAACGGGAGCATCAGGCCCGACGACGCCCTCGCCCTGGCGGCCAAGATCCTCAAAGACCAATTAACCGTATTCATCAACTTCGAAGAGCCGCTGGAAGAGGTTTCGTGCAAGGACGATGAGGACAAGAAGAAACGGGACCGCGAAGAGCTGCGCGACAAGCTGTTTAAGAGCGTCGATGAACTCGAGTTGTCGGTCAGATCGGCGAACTGTTTGAAAAATGCCAACATCCAATTCATCTCGGAATTGGTACAAAAAACGGAACAGGATATCCTGCAAACCAAGAATTTCGGCAGGAAGTCCTTGAATGAAATAAAAGACGTTTTGGTAGGGATGGGTCTTTGCTTGGGGATGAACATAGACGATCTCTCGCCTCCCGCGGCGAACAATAAGAAAGAAGAGTAAGGGGAAAATTCGATGCGACACCGAATGGCCAAGAGAAAGCTCAGCCGCACCACGAGCCATCGCCTCATGATGTTGCGCAATATGGTTACCTCGTTGTTCGAGCACGAGCGGATTGAGACGACCGAGGCCAAGGCAAAAGAGGTGCGCGTCGTTGCAGAACGGCTCATCACGCTCGGCAAGCGGGGGGACTTGCACGCCCAACGTCAGGCCTTAAGGCTCATTAACAATAAAAAAGTCGCCCATAAGCTTTTCACGGAGATAGCGCCTCGCTTCGCCGAGCGTCACGGCGGTTATACGCACATCTTGAAGACCAGAAGCCGGATCGGCGACGGTGCCGATCTCGCCATCATCGAATTGCTTCCTACGGTGGAGAAACCGGCGCACGAGAAGCCGGGCAAGAAGGCCGCCGAAAAAAAGACCGTTGAAAAAAAGGCCGGCGCCGAAAAGAAAGCACCGTAGAACGGCAAGGCCCGGTCACAACTTATACTTAAAATCCCGCAGTAACTTTCTACGCCACTCGACCCCCGCGGCATCCTCAACGCCCTGGGGAGAGGAGCCATCGATCACCCCGAGGACACCCCTGCCGTTCTCCGTCTCGGCGACGATGACTTCCACGGGGTTGGCGGTGGCACAGTAGACGGTGCATACCTCCTGACACATCTTGACGGCGTTTAAACAGTTGATGGGGAAGGCGTCCTTGAGCACGATGATGAAGGTATGGCCGGCACCCACCTGCGCGGCATTGTCCCGCGCGACGGCGACCAGGTCGGGGTCGTTCCCCTCCGACCGGATCAGGCAATGCCCCGATGCCTCGCAAAAGGCGAGGCCGAACTTCGCCGACGGCACGGCGCCGATCATGATCTCATAGAGGTCTTCCGCCGTCTTGATAAAATGGCTCTGCCCGAAGATAATATTCGTTCCTTCCGGGATTTCGAGCCGCACGGTCTTGATCTCCATTGCACTCCCCCTTTCCTTATTTTATATCCCTTCTCCCCTTACTAGTAAGGGGAGAAGGTGGAGTCCCGCACCGCTTTGCGTAAACCGTAGACTACGGGATACCGCAAGGCGGTAGTTGAGGGGTTACAATAAAAACAATATCTTAAATGCTTTGTAATTGTTCCCCTCACCCCGCCCTCTCCCCACTAACGTGGGGCGAGGGCACTATTTGAATTGCAACACAGTCTCCCAAGGGAAATTACATGAACATTGAATTCGGTAATCCCTTCAACACCTCACCTTTTTTAGCGGATGACGGTCAACTTAGCGTCCTTGGTGCAGCCTCCCTTGATCGGCAAAGCTGTAGTAGCGCCCCTGCCCGATGATGAGGTGATCGAGCACCGAGATGCCGAGGAGCCTTCCCCCCTCGACCAATCTGGCGGTAATATCGTCGTCCTCCCGGCTCGGCGCGGGGTCGCCGCTCGGGTGATTGTGCACGAGGATCAGCGAGGCGGCGGATTCCCTGACCGCCGGGGTAAAGGCCTCCCGGGGATGCACCAGGGCGCTGCTTAAGGTCCCCTCAGAGATCTTCTCTTCCCTGATGACCTTGTTTTTACTGTCCAAGAGCAGAATAAAAAAACATTCCCTTTTTTTATCGTGCAGGCGCTCGTGAAAATGCGCAAAGACATCCGCGCTGCGCGACAGGCACGCTCCGGGCAGGACCTTCTCGGTCGCGAAGCGGCGGGAGATCTCCAAGGCCGCCTTGACGGCCGCGGCCTTGGCCGGGCCGATCCCCTTCACGGCGCACAATTCCGTCGCCGTCGCCGCGGCCAGGGCGCGGAAATTCTTAAATTTCGTTATGAGCAGGCGGGCATGATCGAGGGCGGTGCTGCCGCTTGTCCCATCGCCGGTCCTCAAGATAATGGCCAGCAGCTCCGCATCGGAGAGGGCCTCGGGGCCGCGCTCCAGGAGCTTTTCACGGGGGCGGTCGCCTTCCGGCCATGCGGTAATGGGAAACGAGCCCTTCTTGCCCTGCATACCCCCGTCCTTTCAAACACCCGTCGCACGCCGTAGTCTTGATCCCCGTAGGGGTCACACCATAAATTGATACACCGCCGCGTGCGGGTCGCCCCCCTCGTAGAGGACGCGATAGAGTTGCTCCACGATGGGGAGCGCCAGCCGGAACTCTTTGCCTACCTTGTAGGCGACCTTGGTCGCCTTGATCCCTTCTATCACCTGGCCGATCTCTTTTTGCGCCTGTGCGAGAGAAAGGCCTTCCCCGATTTTTTCGCCGAACCTGCGGTTGCGGCTGTGTTCGCTCGTACACGTTACCATGAGGTCTCCCAAGCCGGAGAGCCCCATGAAGGTCAGGGGATGGGCCCCCAGGGTGCTGCCGAGCACGGAAAGCTCCTCTAAGCTCTTGGTGATGACCGAGGCCTTGGTGTTGACCCCCATATGCAACCCGTCGCAGATCCCTGCCCCGATGGCGTAGACATTCTTGAAGGCCCCTCCCAGTTCCACCCCCGCCAAATCCTCGTTGACATAGAGCCGGAAAAAGGGGGTCTCGAAGATCTCTTTGACTTTGTGTGCGTGCCGGATATCGTGGGCGGAGATCTCCACGGCCGTGGGGAGCTTGCGCACCAACTCCGAAGCGATGGACGGCCCGGAGACGGCAACGATGCCGTTGCTCACCTCGCGGGTCAGCTCTCCCTCGAGGACCTGCGACATCCTGAGCTCCGTCTCCACCTCCAGCCCCTTGGCAAAATCGACGACGTATACGCCGGAAGCGAGGTGCGCGGACATAAGACCGCCTACCGTGCGCACGGCATGGGAGGGGACGGCAAGGGCAACGACCTCGGCCCCCGCAATGGCCGCCTCCATTTCCTGGGAGACCTCGATCTCGGGAGGGATATAGTGGCCGGGGAGGTAGCGGGGGTTTTCCCGTCCCTGGCGAATGGCCTCGGCCACGTCCGCCTCGATCGTCCAGAGGCGAACCGCGTGCCCTTTTTCCGCCATCATCAAGGCCAGGGTCGTGCCCAAATTTCCCGCGCCGATAATGGCTATCGTGGTCCTGCTCATCTCCCTGCTCCTCAGTGGCTTCATAGCTTAGCAAAATCGCCGCGATAAAGCAAACGCAGATGCCTGCGACGCGCGCGCCGCTTTGACATCCGGATGGCGGTCTGTTATAAAGGCGCTAGTAAGCGAGAGGAGCCGGGGAATGAAGTGCCCTGCATGCGGGAGAAGGACCCTCGCCAACATCGGTGTCTGTAAGTTCTGCGGGGCCGGCACGCCGCCGCGGATACGGCTGTCCCTGCGGTTCGCGCCGCGCTTCCTGATCGCGCTCCTTGCCCGTTTATCGCCGAAAGGCAGATTTATCGCCGGCCTCGTGTTGCTCGCGCTGCTCTGTTTTATCCTCGTCTTTTTCGTCCTACCGGGAAGGAGATTCCGCGCGGTGGACCCGAAACTGCTCGGTCACCAGATCGCCATAGAAAAGATCACGGCCGGCAAGGAGATCGCCGCAAACGCCGTGTTCGGTAGGGTCATCGGCTCCCACCGGCAGGAGACGGGGGAAGGGACGATGACGGGGAAGAGCCTCAACACAGGGGAGATATATACCTTCTCGGTAGGAGGGTATACGAGCTATCATCCCCGCCGCTATCCCGCCCTCGGCGAGGAGGTAAAGGTGTATTACCATACCGACGAGGGAGTCGTGAAGGCCACGCAGGTGCAAATAGGCCGCTGAGCTTTTGTATGTCCTTCGGCGTCGATTGATTGTCGCCGACTGCTGAAAGCCCCGGTGTTGCCTTTGCAAAAAAATATTTTTTCCCCCGAACATCATCGTACCGGACCGTGTGCGGGGATGGTTTGACATCCCCAAGGTGCTTTGGTATAAACGATTGAAACCCTCGTAAGGAGGTTTATATGCAATGTCCCCAGTGCGGCAAGGAGACGGCTGCGGGTGATCAGCGGTGCAGCGCGTGCGGCCATGAATTAACCAAGGTGCCGGATCCAATTACCGGCTCCTTTTTATCGAATCTGTACAGCATCTTCTTGCCCTCCCGAACAAGTTGCGTATGACCGCTTATATTTCATTGCTGCATTCTTTCGTTAAGTTTTTTTCAAAGTAGTCCAAAATGGCCTTTCTTAACCCGGCAGCCCCTAAATTCGAACAGTGGAGCTTGGCCTCCGGTAAACCGTCAAGCGCCTCCACAATATCATCTTCCGAGACCATCAATGCATCGTCGATACCTTTACCGATAGCAAGCTCCGTCATGGCGCTGGCGCAAGCGATTGCCGCGCCGCACCCCCGTATCTGGAACTTTACATCAGTGACTTTGTCCCGTGCCACTTTGATGAAAACCCTTAATACATCTCCGCAATTCTTATCTCCGATCTCGCCGATTCCGTCGGCATCCTCAATGACTCCGGCGTTCCTCGGATTTTTGAAATGTTCCAATACCTTTTCGCTGTATTCAATCATACTCTTTACCTCTTCGGGGAATATTTTTTTATCGTTATAAACCCGACCGATCCCGCCCTTCTCCGTTGTCTGAAGTTTGCCCTTGATCACCGTCGCGTAGATCGTGTTCTTGCGCAATCTTTTTAAATCGTTCGCGAGACCGCCACCGCATTGAAAAGGCGGTTTTTAAGGACATGATATTTTCTTGCAAATATTTTCAACCGGTAAATTCATATTTTGTCCCCGCGGTATTAAGGATGAGCTGTCCGGGCATAGCATGAGCCAGATGCGTGATCGCCTCAAATCCCGTGCAATGGGCCGGAATCACGTAATCGGGCGCTATCGCCTTGATATCCGAGACGGTTTTCTCTATTATTTCCGGCGTCGCGTTGATGAGATGAAATCCCCCTATCACCGCGTGGACTTTCTCGATACCGCTCACGGTCTGAGCATGCCGCACGGTATTGACGATGCCTCTATGAGCGCAACCGGACAGGATAACCAGTCCCTTTTCTTTAACGTTGCACACGACAGCCTGCTCGCCCGTGAAATAATCTTGCTCGAACGCGTTCTCTCTTTGAATAAGAAGGTTCGCTGAACCCCGTTCATAGCTGGTAACACGCTCTATCGCGCCGGTAAGACAACAGCCGGGTATCACTTCAACGAATTCCCTGACCTCTACCATCTCCGCGCTGTCGAGTCGTTCTATTGCCTCCCTATCCAAATGGCCAAGATCAATCAGATCATCGCTTCCGGGACGGCGCGAATATCGGTGTGCAAAGGCCTCTTCCCCTACATAGAAGGGAGTCGTTGGTCTTGCTCGTTCCAGTATAGCCAACAGGCCGCTGAAGTGATCGAAGTGACCGTGGCTTAATCCGAAGGCATCGACCTTGCCGACATCAATGCCGAGAAGTTCCATGTTGTTAATAATACCCACGGGGTCGAGCCCGTAGTCGAACATGAAAAATCGGGATTCTCCGTTAATAACGGTCTCCAGGTGGCACGACAAACCATGTTCTGCATGCATGGAGGCGCCGGGGGAGGCGCGAAAACGTTTGCCCACGGGAGGATCGGGCCTTAAGGCGTCGTAGTAATTGTCTGTGATGATCGTGAGCGTAAGTCTATCGACTGCTAAAAATTCCGTTCTCATCTTTTGCAACCACCTCCTGCTGAGCAGGGAGGGGTATCGCGGCGCTCCTCATTGCCGCGGCACGTTTTTCCTCTCTGCCCGCCGCTGCGTCATCCATTTCATACAAGGGTATAAGAGAAATCCCTTCCTCCCTGCTCTCCGCAGAGGCAGAGGATTTTTTTTCATACGGTTTCTCTATCTCTTTAAACCAACGAACTCCTTGCAGCGATCGGCTATTTGTCTGAAGACCCTGGCTGCTTCGGCATCAGGAGAAGCTATGACAAATGGTATTCCTTTGTCACAATCGCTGACCATCTCCGGGTCGATAGGAATCCTCCCAAGAAAGGGAACGTGCAGATCATGGGCAGCTTTTTCACCTCCGCCGATCTTAAAAAGGGGAATCTCTTTATGGCAGTGAGGACACTCCAACCCACTCATATTTTCGACAATCCCGATCACCGGAATATTGAGCATTCGGCTGAAGGTAACCGCTTTTCGGGAATCGAGCAGGGCTACATCCTGCGGTGTTGTCACCACGATCGAACCGTCCACCTTTTTGATCAGATGAGCGACACTGAGCGGCTCGTCTCCCGTTCCGGGGGGAAGATCGACAACGAGAAAATCAAGATTTCCCCACTCCACCTCTCCTATAAATTGGCTGATGGCACTGTGTTTGAGAGGGCCTCTCCAAACCACGGCATTATCTCGATCACCGATGAAAAAGGCGGTAGACATAACCTTTAAATTTGGAAGGGCCTCAACAGGTCTCATTCCACCATTGGATTCAACCACGGGCCGGGATTCGATTCCCAGCATCTTGGGAATGTCGGGCCCATGGATGTCGGCATCGAGCAGCCCGACCTCGAAGCCGTCCATGGAGAGGGCAACCGCGAGGTTGGTCGATACCGAGCTTTTCCCGACGCCGCCTTTTCCGCTCATGACGAGAATACGATGTTTGATATGGGAAAGTTTGGAATTCAACCTCTCTTGGGCATGGGCCTCTTTTTCCTGCTGGGTGCACGAGTTGGATTGGTTACAGGTCTCGCAGGTTGCACCGCCTACGCATTGTTCCTTTTCCATGTTATGAATATTCTCCTTATTCTGTAGTCCCTTCTCGGGGGGCAGAAGTCACTCTTGCCTTGCGCACCAAAAGCATGCACAAAGCCATCGTGTTCTTATTTGTATATCGATGATATAACCCTATCTGTTTCTTTTCGGGCTTTTTCTAATGTCCGCATCCTCCCTGGTGGGATCGACAGGCATCTAACGGCGAAAGTTCTTGCAGCTTGTTTTCGATCAACAGGCCCAAATTCTCTTTAACCGTTGGGGCAGCTGCCGCATAGACTTTCACCCCCATGGCATTCAACTTGTTGATGGCGCCGGATCCTATCCCTCCGACAACCATTGCATTCACGCTATGGCCGTCAAGGGCCATGATCGGATTGCAGGCACCGTGGACGTGATTGAGGTCCTTATTATTTACCGTGAGGGGATCCTTCGTCGCGGTGTCGACAATGATAAATGCCGGCGCCGAACCAAAATGATCATAAACCTTGCTTTCAATCCCTTGATCGCTGTGAACTGCAAAACCTACCTTCATGTTTTTCTCCTTTTTGTTACTCACGTATTTTATTATTCGTCCCTACCGTCTTGCCGCCGTGAGAATACTTCGGCTGCCGTGCTTCGTGCTTACCGTTTCTGCGCGGCGCCACGCTCACACCTGCCTTGACTTCTTCCGAATCCCCTGGCATATCCTCTATCTTCTTCTGCCCGGTGGATGTTGTCGCTTTGGCAGGCAGGACAGTTTTTCGGTCTGCCCGTCCCATGGGATAACTCCCAGGAATGTTGGCACGCGTTACACCTGAATTTTTTCATAGCCGCCATTTCAAACTCACCCCCTTCGATCTTCAATGCCTTCCCTTTGACCAGCGTCTCCGCCACCTTTTTGTGCGCAGACTCGATAATCCGCCCGAAGGTTTGACGGGAGACGTTCATCTTTTCCGCTGCCCGTTCATGGTATAAACCCTCAAGGTCGGCAAGCCTGATGGCCTCAAACTCGTCAACCGCGAGGATGACCTCTTCCAGCATGGAAAGGGGGATACCCCGTGGTTTGTAGTAGTTGCTTCCGGGCATGGAACCTACCCGCCTGCAATTTCTTGGTCTGACCACCGGCGTCTCCCCTTTGATTTTAATTATAAGCATATGCCCATAATATGTCAAGGGCTCGGATATGTGTCCTGTCCTGATTCGTCTCATTCCCCGGTCTTTCAAATTCACCTGAGGCAACTTGCTCGGAGTTTTATTGCGCTTGATTGAATTTGAAAGTCTATGGTGTTAGTGCAAGATGGGTACGGCTGCAAGATGCGTCGTAAACGGTGACGGTTTGACATCCCCCGGGCGCTTTGGTATAAACGAGAGAAATCCTCATCAGGAGGCTGGTATGCAATGTCCCCAGTGCGGCAAGGAGACGGCTGCAGGTGATCAACGGTGCAGCGCGTGTGGCCATGAATTGACCAAGGCGTTGACACGGCTAAAAAATCCTCTGGTGCGCAAACGGCTTTTCCTGTTGGGAGGGGGCCTCCTGGTCGTCTTCGGCGTCCTGGTCTTTCTGTTCTTTTTGCTCCCCGACAGGACAAAAAAAGAGTTCGTTCGTAGGCCGGCCAATCTGGGCGGAGAACTGACCGGCGAGGGGCCGGACACTTCCGGCCAATTCGGCAGGAAGGGGGTGGAGATCGGCCCCAACGCCGTTTACGGACAGATCACGCTCATACGCCGGGGGGTGATTACCGTCAAGAGCCTCAATACCGGCAAAGAATACACGATCTACGTGGGGCACCGCACGAACTACACCCCGCGCCGTTATCCCGTGGTCGGGGAAAAGGTCAAGGTCGTCTATATCGACGACAAGGGCCAGTTGAAGGCGACGCAGGTGGAGATCCGGACGTAGGCCGCTGCAAGCACACCCATGCCGATTGATACTGCGGAAGCCGATCGCCTCATCGATACCCACGCCCATCTCGACATGCCGGAGTATGAGGCGGACCTCCCTCAGGTGATCCAGCGGGCGCAAAAGGCCGGGGTTACTACCATTATAATAGTAGGCACCGATCCTGCCAGTTGTCAGAGGACCATCGAAATTGCCGAGCACTACCCCGACATTTTTGCCATCGTGGGGGTGCATCCCCACAATGCCGCCGAGGTCACAGAACACGATCTCGATCAGTTGCAAAGGCTGGCCCAACACGCAAAGGTCAGGGCCTGGGGGGAGATCGGGCTTGATTTCTATCGCAACCTCTCGCCGCAGGCAATCCAAGAAGAACGGTTCCGCCGGCAAATTGCCATTGCGAAAGGACTTAAGCTCCCCGTGGTCATCCACTCCCGCGCTGCTACCCAAGAGACCATCGCCTGTCTGGAGGAGGAAAAGGCAGGGGAGGTGGGGGGGGTGATCCACTGCTTTTCCGGGGACCAGGCAGCGGCCCGCCGCTATCTCCAGATGGGGTTTGTACTCTCCATCCCCGGTGTGATCACCTTTCCCAAGAACCAAATCCTGCGCGACGTGGTCAAGCACCTTCCAACAGACGGCTTCATCGTGGAGACCGATTGCCCCTTTCTGACACCGGCGCCTCATCGGGGAAAGCGCAACGAGCCTGCCTATGTGCGCCTGACTGCCGAGGCCGTTGCCATAGTCCGGGGAGAGAGCATTGCCCAGATTGCGGCCCAAACCACCCAAACCGCTTGCCGGGTCTTTAACCTTACTAACTAATAAGAACGGGAATGAAGGAGACGTATAACATGCAACCTGCCATCATCATCGTCGACATGATCAAGGACAACTTCCCTGAAGGGGATAAATTCCCTGTCACCAGGGAGGCAAGGCCTCTCATCCCCAGGATCAATCACCTCTTGGCTGAAGGGCGGCGCATAGGCATAGGGATGCCTATCATATTTGCGTGCGACTCGTTTCTGCCGGATGATTTCATCTTTAAAGGCAAGATGAAGCAACACGCCTTGCGGGGCAGGCCGGGGTCAGAGGTCACCGAACTCCTGGACGTGCAAAAAGGGGACGTGATATTGCCGAAGCGGCGCTTCAGTGCTTTCTTTAAGACCGACCTCGATCAGACCCTGCGCACGTGGGGGTGCGATACGGTGGCCGTCGGCGGCATCACGACCAATGTCTGCGTGCTCATGACGGCCATGGATGCCCTGTGCCACGACTTCAAGGCGATTTTACTCGAGGACTGCTGCGCCGCGCACAAGCGGGAGGTGCACGAAAGCACGCTGGAAAACTACCGCAACTTCGCCCTGTATCCGCTGTTTCGCATCATGACGTCGGTGGAGTTTTTGGAGGAGGTGGGGAAGAGCAGAAAATAAGAGGGGCGATCAACCCTTCGCCCTCAGATCGAGCGGAACCTACGTTTCCCATCCACCCTTCATTGTTTGAACCATTACCCATTATTGACATTTGTAACATTTGGGATTATACTTAATTTCAACATCCTCTTCGAGGTGATACTATGGCTGAAATCAATATCCTTAAAACCGATACTCGGGGACGCATTACCCTCCCTGCCGCCTTCCGAAAAGAGCCGTTGTTTGAATATGCCATTAAAGGCGATCAGATCATCCTCTACCCGGTCCGCACCGTGCGGAAGTATCCCGATATGTCCGACCTCCCAGCGGAGGAACTTGCCCCTGAGTGGGTAGCAAAAGAAAAGAAGATAAACACCGACATCCGGTCCGGCATCGTTGCCGCTTCCCCTGCCGAGGCCGTTAAAAAGACGCGGAAATAGGCATGTATGCCTGCCAAGGTCCCCCCTTTTGAACTCTACTTTGAGATCG
>MGQT01000064.1:0-6109 GCA_001797935.1 Deltaproteobacteria bacterium RBG_16_54_18
AGAGGTACAACCGTGCATCTAAAACAGGTTACCCTGCACCCGGAAAAGTATCCGACGCGGGATTGTTATCCCTTCAATCTCGCTATCTTTCAGCAACCCCAATCCATTTCCTTTACCTCCCCGATAACGATATTCGTCGGTGAAAACGGGACAGGCAAATCGACCTTGCTGGAGGCCCTTACGCACCTCTGCGGCATTCATATATGGCGCGGCGAAGAACGGCGACGCGTTCAGTATAACCCCTATGAAACGGAGTTTCACCGCTACCTGTCCATCAAATGGACGGCGGGACCTGTGTTCGGGTCATTTTTCGGGTCGAGCATCTTCCGGCATTTTGCCCAGCTCCTCGACGAGTGGGCAGCAGCAGATCCCGGACAGCTCGACTACTTCGGCGGCAAATCGTTGATGACGCAATCGCACGGCCAATCGTTGATGTCATTTTTCCGGAGCCGCTATCAAGTCAAAGGGCTCTACCTCCTGGACGAGCCCGAGACCGCCCTTTCTCCGCGCAGTCAGCTCGCATTTCTGGAACTCTTGACGCAGACGACGCGGGCAGGGCATGCACATGCACAATTTATCATGGCGACGCATTCGCCGCTGCTCCTCGCCTGCCCCAACGCGCTTATCTACAGTTTCGACGATGCCCGCATACGACAGACGACGTACGAAGAAACCGCACTCTATAAGATTTACAAGGGCTTCATGGAAGACAGAAGTACGTATCTGGCGCCGTCCGACTGACAAAGCCGCATGGGGGGAGCACTGAGCAGAGCAATGGCGGCCCCCTGTTACAATTACTTTTATTCCCCTTTGTCCTAAATGATTAATTTCATTCCCTTAAAAGGTGTCTTTCCGTCCAAACCTTCTTGAAAAAGGCGAGATGATGCTTAAAATATCTTCAACGTTATTAAGAAGAAAAAGCTCAGGAGGTAGAGACAATGCCCAAGGCAATAGGGATAGATTTAGGGACTACCAATTCCGTCATCGCGGTGATGGAGGGGGGCAAGCCCAATGTCGTCGTGAATACGGAAGGCGCCCGGACCACGCCGTCGGTGGTGGCCTTTACCAAGGATAACGAGCGTCTCGTAGGGCAGATCGCCAAGCGGCAGGCGGTGCTTAACCCGACCAATACCGTCTTTTCCGCAAAGCGGTTTATCGGGCGCAAATTCAACGAGGTCTCGGAAGAGATCAAGATCGTCCCCTACAAGGTCGCCTCGGGGAAAGATAACGCCGTGCGTTTTGACGTCGGCGGCAAACAATATGCCCCGGAGGAGATCTCCGCCCAGGTCCTGCGCAAGCTCGTAGACGACGCCTCCAAGTATCTCGGGGAAAAGATCAAGGACGTCGTCATCACCGTCCCGGCCTACTTCAACGACGCCCAGCGCCAGGCCACCAAGGACGCGGGGACCGTCGCCGGGCTCAACGTCTTGAGGATCATCAACGAGCCCACTGCCGCCTCGCTGGCCTACGGGCTTGATAAAAAGAAAGACGAGAAGATCCTCGTCTTCGATTTCGGCGGCGGGACGTTCGACGTCTCCGTCCTGGAGGTTGGACAAGGAGTAGTCGAGGTCCGCTCCACGAGTGGCGATACCCACCTGGGGGGGGACGACCTCGATAAGCGGATCGTCGATTTTATCGCGGATGAGTTCAAAAAGGACTACGGCATAGACCTGAGAAAAGATCAGCAGGCCTTGCAGCGCCTCTATGAGGCGGCGGAAAAGGCCAAGTCCGAGCTCTCCAGCACGGTGGAGACGACCATTAACCTCCCCTTTGTCACGGCCGATGCAAGCGGCCCCAAGCACCTCAACATGAAGCTCACCAGGGCCAAGTTCGAGGAGCTGACCCATGAGATCCTCGCCCGTTTGGAAGGGCCGGTAAAACAGGCCCTGGCCGACGCCAAGATGTCGGCGAAGGACATCGACGAGGTAATCTTAGTGGGTGGTTCTACCCGCATCCCTGCGGTGCAGAACCTGGTGCGCAAGCTCACCGGCGGCAAGGAGCCGAATCAGAGTGTGAACCCCGACGAGGTGGTTGCCGCGGGTGCGGCCGTGCAAGCCGGCATCATCGCCGGCGAAGTCAAGGACGTGCTGTTGCTCGACGTCACCCCCCTCTCCCTCGGTGTGGAGACCTTGGGCGGGGTCATGACCAAGTTGATCGAGCGCAATACGACTATTCCCGTAAAAAAGAGCGAGACCTTTAGCACCGCCGATGATAACCAGACGGCGGTGGACATCCACGTCTTGCAAGGGGAGCGGGAGATGGCCCGGGACAATAGGACCCTGGGGAACTTCCGCCTCGAAGGAATTCCGCCAGCGCCACGGGGCCTCCCCCAGGTCGAGGTGACCTTCGACATCGACGCCAACGGCATCCTCAACGTGCATGCCAAGGACAGGGCCACGGGTAAGGAACAGCAGATTACCATCTCGGGCTCTACGAGCCTCGCGAAGGACGAGATAGAGAAGATGGTCAGGGACGCCGAGGCCCATTCCACCGAAGACAAAACGCGCCGTGAAGAGGTGGAGGCCCGCAACCAGGCAGACGGGCTCGCCTACCAGGTGGAGCGTCAGTTGAAAGACCTCGGCGACAAGGTGCCGGCCAACGAGAAGGCCCGCTGCGAGCAACTCATCAACGACATCCGTCAGGCCGTCAAGGACAATGCCGACGTGAGCAGGCTCAAGGGGCTGACGAGCGACCTCCAGCAGGCCGCCCATTCCCTGAGCGCGGCTGCCTATCAGCAGGCCGCGCAGCACGGACAGGCCGGAGGCGGCCCAGGGGCTGCCCATGGACCTGCAGGCGGGGACAAGGGAGAGGACGTCATTGACGCCGAGTTTGAGGAGAAAAAGTAAGGCAGCAAGAAAAGATTTAATCCTTGGTCTTCAAATAGATAACCCCTCTCCCCGTGCTTCATGACCCGGAGGGGGGTATTTGTATAAATAAAACGAGGTAAAGACAATGAACATAAACCAGTTCACCCAAAAGGCACAGGAGGCATTGCAAGGCGCACAGGCCCTGGCAGCGCGCTCCAACCACCAGCAGATAGAGCCCGAGCACCTGCTGGCAGCGCTGCTGAATCAGATTGACGGGCTTGTCATTCCGCTGTTGCAGGGGATGAACGTATCCGCACAGACCGTACGGGGGAAGGTCGAGGCACAGGTAAAGACCATACCGCAGGTCTCCGGCGTCGGGGAGCAGGTCTATGTCTCCCCGCGGTTGAGCCGGATCTTGACCGCTGCCGACGAGGAGGCCAAGCGCTTTAAAGACGACTACACCAGCGTGGAGCACATCCTCCTGGCCATGACGGACGATACCGGGGCGTGCGGCCGCATCCTGAAGGAGACAGGGGTCACCCGGGACGCAGTGATGAAGGCCCTCCAGGAAGTCCGGGGGAACCAGCGGGTAACGAGCCAGAACCCCGAAGACACCTACCAGGCCCTGGAGCGCTACGGCAGGGACCTCACCCAGCTCTCCCGCCAGGGAAAGCTCGATCCGGTCATCGGCAGGGACGAAGAGATCAGGCGGGTGATCCAGATCCTCTCCCGTAGGACCAAAAACAACCCCGTTTTGATCGGCGACCCCGGCGTGGGCAAGACCGCTATCGTCGAGGGGCTTGCCCAGCGGATCGTGCGGGGGGATGTCCCCGAGGGGTTGAAGGAAAAGCGCATCGTCGCCCTCGATATGGGCGCCTTGATCGCCGGCGCCAAGTACCGGGGGGAGTTCGAAGAGCGCCTCAAGGCGGTCTTGAAGGAGATCCAGGAATCCGAGGGTGAGATCATCCTCTTTATCGATGAGCTCCATACCGTGGTCGGGGCAGGGGCAGCCGAAGGCGCCGTTGACGCGAGCAACCTCTTAAAACCCATGCTCGCCCGGGGGGAGCTGCACTGTGTGGGCGCCACCACCCTGGACGAGTACCGCAAGCACATCGAGAAGGACGCCGCCTTAGAGCGGCGGTTTCAGCCGGTGGTGGTGAATGAGCCGTCAATCGAGGACACCATCTCCATCTTGCGCGGACTCAAAGAGCGCTATGAGATCCACCACGGGGCCAGGATCAAGGACTCGGCCCTGGTGGCCGCGGCGGTCTTGAGCCACCGGTATATCTCGGACCGGTTTCTACCGGATAAGGCCATCGACCTCGTGGACGAGGCAGCCGCCAAGATCCGCACGGAGATCGACAGCATGCCCACGCAGCTCGACGAGATCACCAGGCGCGTGATGCAGCTGGAGATAGAGCGGGAGGCCCTGAAAAAGGAAAAGGACGCCGCCTCCAAAGAGCGGCTCAAACGATTGGAAAAAGAGCTTGCCGACCTCAAGGGGGAGGCCCAGACCCTGAGGACCCAGTGGGAGGCGGAGAAGAAGATCATTGCCCAGGTGCGGCAATTAAAGCAGGAGATCGAGGAGGTGCGAATTCAGGCCGAGCAGGCCGAGCGCGACTACGATCTCAACCGGGCCGCAGAGCTCAAATACGGCAAGCTAACGGAACTGGAAAAACGTTTACATGAGGAAGAAGAGCGCATCCACGCCCAGGAGGGTGGCGTTACCCTTTTAAAGGAAGAGGTGGATGAGGAAGACATCGCCCTCGTGGTGAGCCGCTGGACCGGCGTGCCCGTGACCAGGCTCCTGGAAGGGGAAAAGGAAAAGCTCCTGCGTCTCGGCGACCAGCTGCACCATCGGGTAGTCGGGCAGGATGAGGCGGTTGATGCAGTGGCCGACGCCGTCATCCGGGCCCGCTCGGGGATCAAAGACCCCAAGCGCCCCATCGGGAGTTTTATCTTCTTAGGGCCGACCGGCGTGGGCAAGACCGAGCTCGCGCGCGCCCTGGCCGAGGACCTGTTCGACGACGAGAATAATATGGTGCGCATCGACATGTCGGAATATATGGAAAAGCACACCGTGGCGCGGTTGATCGGCGCCCCTCCGGGATACGTGGGGTATGAAGAGGGGGGACAGCTCACCGAGGCCGTGCGCCGCAAGCCCTATTCCGTGATCCTCTTCGACGAGATCGAAAAGGCCCATCACGACGTCTTTAACATCCTCCTGCAGATTTTAGACGACGGCAGGCTTACCGACTCCCACGGCAGGACCGTGGACTTCAAGAACACGGTCATCATCATGACCTCCAATATCGGGAGCAATTACATCCTCGAGTTTCGCGGGACGGATGAAGAAAGTTATCAGCAGATGAAGGAGCAGGTCTTGGCTGCCATGCGCCAGCACTTTCGCCCGGAGTTCCTCAACCGGGTGGATGAGACCGTGGTCTTCCACTCGCTTACCGAGGAGCAGCTGCTGGCTATCGTCCAGATCCAGACCCGCCACCTGCAGGCCCGCCTCGCGGAGAGAAGGATCACCCTGGAGCTGAGCAAGGAGGCTGCGGAGTATATCGCCAAGGCCGGCTACGATCCGGTCTATGGCGCGCGACCCTTAAAGCGGGTCATCCAGCGCGATGTGGAGACCCCCCTGGCCAGGCAGATCATCGAAGGCAAGGTCATGGACGGCAGCCAGGTAAAGGTGGAGGTGCAGGCAGGGCGCATCACCTTCCGGCACACCTCCCCTGTTGCGCACTAAGGGTTACAAGAAGTTAACCTTCAGCAACTAAGACCTTTCGTTGTAAGCCCTTTCTCCTAGAAAGGGCTTTTTACCAGACGGGGTATCGCCGTTGGCTTAAAAATTACTCAGAAAATACACCTACCAAATCCCTCCCCACCTCTGTGTCGCTATGCGACACATCCCGACATCTCTGATTTATGTACAGCAGTTTGGGACCTTTACTAAAGAGAGGAGTTCATCCCCCTTTGGCAAAGGGGGATACAGGGGGATTTTTATTATTCGCCGGAGCCGAAGGTGGCCCTTTGGCCAGTGGCTCTGGCCAAAAGGCCACCTTCGGTTTAGCCATGTGTGTCATATCCGTCATAGCAAATTACGTACAATCGGCATTGACTTTTATCGCCAGACGCGTTAGTCCTTGCGTGCATACTGTAATAAAGGAGGTAATAGCATGGCTGTTGGAACCTATTTTCGCGAGACGCGCCCGCAGTTTCTCCTATTGACGCCGGCCTGTGTTGCCGTCGGCGTGGGCACGGCAGCGTGGGTTAAAGGTGGCTTAGGCGCACTCACG
>MGQT01000064.1:6163-7274 GCA_001797935.1 Deltaproteobacteria bacterium RBG_16_54_18
ATCGCTACCAATGTCTTGAACGACTACTTTGACTATACCAGCGGCCTCGACTTGAAGACCAAGCCGACCCCCTTTAGCGGCGGCAGCGGCATCCTCCCCGCGAGACTGATGAGCGCGCAGGCAGCCTTGATCTTCGGCCTCGCGGCCCTCTTCATCACCGCCGCCATCGGCATCTTTTTTATCGCGGTCCGGGGGTGGGGTATTCTCCCCCTAGGGTTGCTCGGCCTGATCGTGATCGTCATCTATACGCCGTTGATCACTAAGCGCCCCCTGCTCTGCTTGATAGCCCCGGGGCTGGGATTCGGCCCCCTCATGGTCATGGGGACTCACTTTGCGCTCACCGGGAGCTATGATTGCGTCGCCGTCCTCGCCTCTATCCCTCCCGGCTTTTTGGTGAGCAATCTCCTGCTGCTCAATCAATTCCCCGACGTGGAGGCAGATGCCTCGATCAACAGGTACCACATTCCTATCGCCTTCGGCAGACGCGCCAGCGCCTGGCTCTATGCTGCTTTCGCCCTGGGGACTTATGTGTGGATTTTCTGCTGCTGGGCCTTTGGCGCATTCCCCCTCGGAACCTTGATTGCCCTTATTCCGCTCCCCCTGGCCCTCGTTACTGTCAAAGGGGTAATCAAAAACGCCGACAATATCAAGAAGCTGGTGCCCTTTCTCGGGCAGAACGTGATCTATACCCTGACAACCCCCTTGTTGCTGGGCATAGGATTTATGATCGCGTAGAGAATGATTGCCGAGCCCATCGAGTATGATATAATGTAATACCATAGAGCAGGAGGGGCCATAAGTTGGTTGATGATCATGTCTTTCCCAGCCGCAGCCAGGCAATCCGGGAAGCCGTGAGCGAAAAACTTCAGAGGCTGAAACACAGCCGGCTAGCTTTGGAATGTGCCAAACTTGAACCGGCAATTGAAAAGGCCATGGCCGAAGAGGGAATAGCCGAGGATGCCCGCCAATGGCCGGCATGAGGATGGTGATGTATGAGGATTGAAGTCGAGAGAGAAGAAGATGGCCGCTGGATTGCTGAAGTCCCTGATCTTCCTGGAGTCTTGGTTTACGCAGATAGTCGTAACCAAGCTATTTCAAAGGCAGAAGCATT
>MGQT01000065.1 GCA_001797935.1 Deltaproteobacteria bacterium RBG_16_54_18
TGGGAAGCCTTCTCTTTTTCTGCAATCTTGGAGTGCGGGATTTCTGGAATCCGGATGAGCCCCGTTATGCCGAAGTCGCCAGGGAAATGCTTTTGGGGGAAGGATGGCTGGTCCCTCACTTAAACAGTGAGGTCTACCTCGAAAAGCCTCCTCTTTTCTTCTGGACAATTGCCGGAACCGCAAGGCTATTAGGGACAATGAATGAGCCCGCAGGATTCATCCCCTCTGCGTTATTCGCCGTTTTCACCTTGATACTTACCTTTTTGCTGGGCAAGAGGCTCTTTAACGAGAAAGCAGGATTCTATGCCGCTTTGATCCTGGCAAGCACGATAATGTTTTTCTGGCTCGCCCGCAGGGCCAATATAGATACTCCACTGACCTTTTTTACCACGGCAAGCATCTTTTTGTTCTTTGAGGGTTTTTTGCGCCAGAAAGGGCGATGGATCTTTTATGCTTTGGCCTATTGTGCTATGGCCCTTGGATTCTTGACCAAGGCGCAGGTTGCGGTGATTGTCCCACTTTTGGTCATAGGGGGTTATTTCCTTGTCCAGAGGGAGTTTGCATTCTTCAAAGACCGCTCTCACCTTTTCGGGCTGGGTATTTTCGTGGCTATCATAGGAGGATGGATAGTGCTGACCTCTCTGGCTGGGGGAGGAGATTACCTCACGGGACTACTGTATAACAGAACCACCGCCCGATTTTTTACCGAGCCATCCCATCAAGAGCCGATTTATTTCTATCTAGGGGCGTTTCCTGGAGACTTTCTTCCCTGGTTTCTTTTTCTTCCTTCCGCCTTGATCTACGGTCTTTCAGCAAAAGGCCGCAGTCGTGAGTTCATGTTTGCCTTTATTTGGTTTTTGTTGCTATTCGTTTCCTCCAGCCTTGTCAAGGGTAAGCGTGATTTCTACCTGCTCCCCCTGTATCCGGCAGCCGCCCTGATGATCGGGTATCTATGGAATGCACTTTCTGAGAGACCAAAACGTGTCGAGAAGAAATTGTTCACGATACCCCTCTTGCTACTGACCATGGTATTGGTACTCTCGGCTATAGGGGTTCCTATCGTTGCCGCTATTATTGGACCCCAATACCTGAAACACCCCTGGGAGATAGGAATAGTATCAGGCCTCATTATGGGTGTAGGAGGCCTCCTCTGCTTTCTCGCCTACCACTATCATCGTCTCGATCGCTCCTTGTATATAATTGTCGCCATGATGTGTGTTTTTGGTCTGTATACCACGACCCGTGTTTTCCCGGAGATCAATCGGTACAAGTCCGCTCGTCCTCTGTCTCAGTCTATCGTTAGTGTTATGAGGGCGGGAGATCAGCTTGGGGTCTATCAGCTTCAAGGTTCGGAGTATAATTACTATACGGGGTTAACAAATATTACCAGGACAGAGACCGAAGAAGAATTGAACAACTTTCTCCGTTCACCGCATAGTGTTTTTTGTCTCTTGCAGGAAAACCATTATGAGCAGCTGAAGGAAGTATTTCCCGTTCAAGTCTTTGTAATCCTCACGGGCCGCGTGGGACACAGACATTTGGTCGTTATCAGCAACAAGCCCTCATCATGAGCGTAAAGTCTCTTACCTGCCGCGCGGGGGTCGCCGTTGGTTTAAAGCCTACCTACTCTGCTCGATACGTATCTAAACTTTTTTGTGCAACAAGCGATCGAGGGCCATTACCCCCTGATCAAAGAAAACAACAGAGACGGCCATTCCTAGAAATAGCAAGTCCCGCGCGACGGTTAGCCACGTGATAGGGCTTGCCGCCGTTGCCGTGCTGAAGCACCCGCATGAGATGTCTAATCCCCGAATGAGGTTGACACCCAGGGCAGCGACGAATACCGCAAAGAGCGTTGAGGCTACCACCCCTCCTCCCAGCGTCCAAATCCCGAACAACAAGCTTGCGCCGGCAACGCATTCCACCCAGGGGAGGGTGATGGCAAGGGGGTTGATCGCCCAGCCGGGGAGCAGGCGATAATTGTACAGGGCCTGGGCAAAACCGGAGGGATCAGCAATCTTCATTATCCCCGCGTACAAAAAAATGATGCCGATGACCAAACGAAACACGGGCGCAATGAACCACACCATGCCCCGTTTCTTCATCGTTCCCCCCCCTCCACCGGATATCCGGCCTGCCGCCATTGACGCCATCCGTCTGCGATGACCCGTACCGAGGGTACGCCTCGTTGTTGTAGGGTCCGGGCCAATGCCGGTCCCAAAGGACACGCGGCACCGTCGCAGTATACAATCACGACGAGACCGGCCTGGGCAAGGATGCGGATCTCATCGAAAGAGCGTCCTGCCTCTCCCGGCGGGACGTTCCACGCCCCTTTAATGTGCCCTTGTTTGAAGCTCAAGGGGTCGCGCGCATCCACAAATAGGGTCGTCCCCTCCTGAAAACGCGACCACGCCTCGCGCAGAGAGATCTCCGCGATGTCCTCGGCAGACGCAATAGGCCATTGCCCGGCCCATGGAATGCTACCCGATACACGGATGCCGTTAAACCCGGCGGCGAGCACCACGCCGAGGCAGCACAACCAGATCCCCTGCCAGATGCCGCGTCTGATACGCAGGCTACTCGTCTGAGGATACAAGTCTTTGGCCACAATACCCTTTTAGTCGCCGGTAATGCCGGCTCTCTTGATCCATTGATTGACTTCCGCATCTTCAGGCAGCGAGGAGAAGAGGGGTACCAATGTCCACAGGAAGTGATTATCGCGGGAGGCCGCCTGCCTGGCCTGCTCTATCTCCGCTTGCAGGCGCGTACGATCCTGCTTGAGCCGGTCGATGATCTTTTCGATATCGGGCGAGGGGTTTTTCGCCCTGGCCTGCTGCATGGTGCCGATCTTGCGCTCTAGTTCATTGAGCTTTTCTTGTATGCCCTCGGCCTTTCCCTCGTCGTGAAACGGGAGACCGGCCTTCTCCATAGTGAGGGTCAGCTTTCCCACATACATCCCCTTCTGATAGGATTGGACGATGAAGGTCTCTCCTTCCTGGTACGGCGCTTTGACATAGCGCCCCTCGTGCCCACCGAGGATGAAGTGAATGCCGGGGCAGGCCTTGGCAATCCGTGTGTCCTCGTCCACGCCCAGATCAGAGAGGAGTATGATCAGGTCGGCCTTGCCGGCGAGTTCCTTCACGACCTGGCGGGCGGTCTCAACCGGATCCGCAGCCGTCACTTCCTCCGCTTTTCCCTGTTTGCTTGCCAAGGCGATTGAGGGATTCACGAGGCCAAAAAAGGCAATGCGTATTCCTGAAACCTCCTCAATGACAAAGGGTGTAAAGATCGGTTTCTTCCGCACCGAATCTACCAGATTGGCGGAGATGAAGGGGAGTCGTTGACCGATACCCTGCTGCAGGAATTTCACGCCTGCCAGGAGATCCCCTTCTCCCACGTTGATGGCGGTTACTCCGACGGCCTTATAGGCGCGGGCAATCACCTTGGCCTTGGCGCGGGCCTTGGAAAGGTTTGCCGTGGCGATTGCCGCGTCGAAGAGAAGATCACCGGAATCTACCACGAGAACCGGTTGTCCTTCGGCACGTATTTTTTTTATGGCGCTCACCCGCCGGGCCAGACCGCCCAGCGCCGTATTCCCTCACGTAGGGCAGGAAAAGAGATGTCCGGTTATGTTGTTCGCATGGACAATCGTGATGGTGAGGTCATTTGCCATCCCACCCGGCGCTACGGGATACAGGGCAGCCATCAAAACAATGGCCACGAGGATCATTCCTTTCGATAGCATCTTCAGCGGTGATACAATTCTCTGCGCGTCTTTCATCATCATATACTCCTTTGCCTCTTGAAGTGCGAACTCATAAACTACTCTTAAGAAAAAAGAAGCCGATGAGAATGATAACTACCCCGGCTGACTTTTGCAGCACGAGGCTTGCCTTCTGGAGGTGCCGGGATTCGAGCAAGGCCTTTGCCATACCCATGGAGGCACCGGCGAGCATGATCACCAGAGAATGCCCTAAGGCATACGCGAAGAGAAGCAATGCCCCATAGCCATAGTTTCCCTTGGATGCAATATATGCCAGCAGAACCGCCAAGATCGGGGTGGCGCACGGCGTTGAAACGACGCCAAATAAAAGCCCGAGCAAAAAAGCCCCTACCACCCCTCTCTGGGAGGACCGCACTACATTGGGCAGGGGTAAGGCAATGTTCAAGACTCCCATGAGGTGCAGGCCCATGATAAAACAGACCCCGGCCACGGCATACCCCCAGAATTTCCCGACGTCGCCGAGTAGACTCCCCATCACGGCAGCGATAATGCCTAAGGTCGTAAAAGTAATGCTCAGACCGATAACAAAGGCGAAAGCAAGCGCCAGATTATTCCGCCAGCTCATGGACGTACTATACCCGCCCACATAGGCCATGGCGAGCGGGATCATGACGAGCACACAGGGGTTCGAGGCGGTCAAGATGCCGCCGAGAAACGAGGCAAACGGCGCAATCCACACGTTTGTCTCCATGAGCCGCGTGAGCCCTGCCAGGATTGCATCCATCTAAGCCCCCAAGAATTTGAGCTCGCGCAAGACCTTTTCCAGGGCCTCGCGATCCATGTAGCCCACCGAGCGACGGACTTCCTTTCCTTTCGCGTCGAAAAAAATTAGCGTAGGGACTATCCGTACCTTATATTCCCGGGAAATTTCCCGGTTATCGCTCACCTCCATGACCAGCACATTAATGCGATCGCCGTGGGCATCCTTCACCCCTCGCAGCACCGGTCTCAGCTGGATGCAGGGAACACAGCGGCTAGAACCAAAATCCACCACCGTGGGGCGATTGCTTTGCAGGGCGGCCTTGAATTCTTCACCTGTGGCGCTCGCGAGCGGCAATGGCGGCGGCTTGGGAAGCCGCTCCGGGTATGCCGTGATCGCGGCAGTCGCGCGAAGTCTTTCGACAAACGCGGTCGCCTCCTGTTCCCGCTTCGCCACGAGGAGCATCTGGCGGATTGCCTCCCGGACCTGGGCAAGGGATTTCCCGGACATTTTATCCTGATTCCGACGATAGAAGGCAGCCACTTCTCGATCCGTGACCTTGACATCCTTGACCTCTTGCGCCAGAAAACGCCGTATTCCCTCCTTGACCTGGGGTTTACCTACATCCTGCAACGTTACCGGCGCCATCGCACCCTTGCGCGCGGCTTCCTGAAGAAGGAGGGTCACGGAGATGAGCTGGTCAAGGACATCTTCGGGATTCTGTTCGTAGAGGGTACGCATATCCGCGGGTGCCCTCGCCAGTTCATCCTGCACATCTTGCACCGTAATCCGCTGCCCGTTGACCTCTGCTACGACGATACGTGAGGCATCCTTACCGCAGCCGCTAAGCATAAAAGCAAGACCCATGATAATCATGAGCAAAGACCACATACGGCATTTTTTCCGGCGCGTCGCGAGCAAGTTTCTTTTTTGCTGTGCAATCACTGATTATACCTCCTCATTCATGGCTTACAGCTTAGATGACAAATGCCCGTCGGAGTTTTGACCCTATAGGGAAAATACCTCTTTTTGAAAAAGATTGCAACGTTAACGAGGCTGATCAAGACCGGGACTTCGACCAGGGGACCGATGACAGCGGCAAAGGCCTGCCCCGAATTGATTCCGAACACCGCTACGGCCACCGCAATGGCCAGCTCGAAATTATTTGATGCAGCGGTAAAGCTCAAGGTGGCGGACTGTTCATAGGTGGCTCCCACCTTTTTGGACAAGAAAAAGGAGACAAGGAACATGACGACAAAATAGATGCATAAGGGGATGGCAACCCGAACGACGTCCAAAGGAAGTTGGACGATAAACTCACCCTTGAGCGAAAACATGACCAGGATGGTGAAAAGCAGGGCAATGAGTGTAATCGGGCTAATTTGGGGTATAAATTTCTCTTCATACCATTTTCGCCCGAGTGTTTTCAGACCAATGATCCTCGAAAGCACGCCTGCAATAAAAGGGATCCCGAGATAGATGAATACGCTTTGAGCGATCTGACTAATGGTGATCTTGACGGTCATTCCCTGTAACCCCAACCAGGGGGGTAAGACGGTGATAAAGAGGTAGGCATAGAAGGAGAAAAAAAGGACTTGAAAGATCGAATTGAAGGCCACCAGCCCGGCGCAGTACTCCCTATCTCCTCTCGCAAGATCATTCCACACGATGACCATCGCGATACACCGCGCCAGACCGATCAAAATCAACCCAACCATGTATTCGTGGTAACCGGAAAGAAAAGTAATGGCCAACAGGAACATGAGAATAGGCCCGATGATCCAGTTCTGGGCTAAAGAAAGGGCAAGGACTTTATAGTTACGAAATACCTGCCCTAATTGTTCGTATCTTACCTTCGCTAAAGGCGGGTACATCATGAGGATCAACCCGATGGCAATGGGGATGTTCGTTGTCCCCGATTGAAATTGGTTCCAGAAACCGACTATACCCGGTGATACATACCCCCAGCCGACGCCGATGAGCATAGCGAGAAAAATCCAGAGGGTTAAAAAACGGTCCACAACTGAAAGTCTTTTGTCTTGCATGTGCGTCATGGTTCTATTACCTCCATATACTGCGCACGTAACCTCGCATAGCTACCTTATTCCCTTTCATATCCCCAGCAAGGTACTCAAAGCGACACGCTCCTCGGCAAATTCTGGCTTAAGAAGATATGGACAGTCATCGATTTGCCTCATCCATTGACTCAGTTTGCTGGCAAAGGCCCGGCAGGTCTTCTCCCCGCACTCCTGGCAGTTTGTCCCGGGAAGGAGCTTGTACACGACAAGGGCGCTTACGGTCTTCTGCGGTTTATGCGTGCCTGCCAGCTCCCAGGGCTTGGATGCCTTCCAGACCACCTTTTGTACAAGGGGCGGCTCGGGATAGGCCCCCATATCATAGAGGGTGTACTCTTTAAACTGCACCGGCTCTTCCTGAAAGCAGCTCCAAACCGCCTTGCCCACGGCATCGGGATCGAGTCCAGGGGCGCTCCTGTCTGCCTCACCCGGCTCACAGAGCAGGTTCACCACCGCGACAATCTGCGTTCGGAACCTCTCTATGGCCTCATCGGAGAGATTGAAGATAAAAGGGGTGGGTGCCTTGCTGCCGACGATGCGCCGTTTTTCATCGACCCCGCCCTCCATGAGGCAGAGCAAGGATTGCCCTGGGAGGTGTCCCGCTGCCTCTCTGCCGCAGAGCACGATATACCGGATATTGGGGTTGGCCACGATGTTACAGATCATCTTCTCCATGCCGATGTTTTCTGTCTGGAGCATGCCGGAGAGGGCCGCCCCTGTATCGAGGCCCGCCATCAGGAGTTCCTCCAGCTCCGGCGGGATATTGAAATCAAAAGTATCGAGGATCACGCATACCGCCACCGGCGAGTAATCGTTCCCCCTGGCATAGCGGCCCTTCTCAGGAGGATAGCCGTCCGGGATATCTACTTTTCTCACCTGCCCTCCTTACGCGCCTGACCCTGAAAAAAAATATGCCTTCATGTGTCGGCATCCCTTCCTCCCACTGTTTTTCCTCCGCCACCTTGACACCTCCTTTTTTTCAAAAATATCTACCTACCCAGGATGGTCTTCAAGGGGTCGCATCCTTTGCATTCATCCATCTTGGTGAGCAGATCGGCGAGCAGATCCAGTACCTGATCTCTTTCCTTTTCCGCAAGTTCCATAAAGTGGGGACTCTTGATAAACCCCTCCAGGTCATCCTTGAGACTTAACAGATCGAATCTCCCCTGCGCCCCCTTAATCCTTTTTTTGAGTTCTTGTAGAGAAAAGTTCATGCTGCAACTCCATACCGGCTTCAGCTAAATAATTTCAACAAATCCCAGATCATCTTGGCTGCGATGAGATAAAGAATTATGCCGATAACGATCTTAATCTGCGTTCCGCTCAATTTTTTCTTCAGCAGATACGCTCCCAAAAGAGCACCCGCTATCGAACCTATGGCGCAAAGCGCCAAAAGCGGCACTTGTATATTGCCCAGAGCGGCATGACCCAAGAAACCGGCCAACGAGGAAAATATCACAATAAATGCCGTTGTGGCCGACGCCTTTTTTGGATTAAATCCCAACCAGACCAAAACCGGAACAATGAAGTTTCCTCCTCCCACGCCCAAAAGCCCCCCTAAGTATCCGGCGACAGACCCGACTCCTACCCCGTAACCAACCATTTTCTTTGAATTGGCCTCGATCTCCCTTTCTTTCGCTTTATAAAATAACATCATCGACCCGGCAAATACCAAAAATCCAACAAACAACCATAACAGGACATTTCTCGACAAATGCTCTGCCGTCCTTGCGCCTAAAGGAGAGAGGGCCGCAGCGACAATCAAAATAGGAAGGGCGGTCTTAAAAACGATCAATTTTTCTCTGGCATAACTGATCGAGGCAAAGATCATGGCAACCGAATTCAGAAGAAGGGCAGTTGACATGGCGGTGAGGAGCGGAATCCCCAAGGCCAAAAATACAGGGATCAAAATAAACGCGGCGCCTACCCCTGCTATGGTTAAGATCGTTGTAAAGACGAACGTAATTATGCCAGCGATGAGATACGTCAGCATATATTTCTAGTCTCCTATCTCGCGTGACCGGAACATTGCATGGAGACAAAAAAGAGGAGGAAATTAAAATCCCCCTCCTTTTACCTTATTTTTCATAACCGGAACATGGTATGCATACGGGTTTACCGTCTTTCATTCGTAAATAACGCTCAAATACATATTCACTACAAATGCTGCATTTGTCTTTGTTGAATGAGCCCTTTACAGGAACAAACTTAAAATCAGGCCTTGGCTCAATCTTGAACATCGAGTCGTCCGATTGTTCATATACCCAGTTGATAACCTCATCAACCAGCTTCTGAGGAATCTGCGACGGCTCAACTCCCTTCTTGCGATAGGCAAAGAACTCAAATTTACCGAAGGCGTCTACAAACTCGGGTCTCAGGGAATAGCGCACGGCGCTTTTCTGCGGATGAAAGAAGGTGGCAGCGAGCTTGCCGTAGAAGGTCTTGGCCATCAGGACCTTGCCGTAGGTTGCCCCGGTTGCCGCCTGCATGCCGTCAGCCATACAGGCCTGCGGATGTCCTTCGCCAATCTCAGGAAACACAAAGAAGCCGTGATCCTTCTCGCGCTCTACGTTAAGGTATTCCAGCGCCAGCTTGCCCATCCGATAGCCGATCGGCATGAAAGGACAGCGATGGCCGTGGAACTCAAATGCCCAATCCGGTGGAATGTGTGTTGTCTTCATATCTTTTTACCCCCTATTTTTTAATCCACTCCTTAATCTGCTCTATCCTCGGGACATTGCCGGTTGACTTCACCACGCCGTCGACGACGAGGGCGGGGGTAGACAAAACACCGTAGCTCATGATTTTTTGAATGTCTTCAACCTTTATGACCTCCGCTTTTTTGCCGCTTAATTTCACGGCCTCAAGGGCATGTTCGTATAATTTGTTGCATGTCGCGCAACCCATTCCTAATACCTCAATCCTCATTTCGCACCCCTTTCCTCTCAAAGATCAACCATTGTCAATGCATTACAAAAGCATATTGAATAGATAGCCTATGACGATAATGGCGAGAGCCACAATTCCTACGAAAATAGCGATCAATTTAAGCTTGATGACCTTGCGCAGAATAATCAGTTCCGGGGCAGAGATTGCTACGATAGACATCATAAAAGCCAGCGCCGTGCCCATCGGCAGCCCCTTTTCCACCAGTGCCTGGACAATGGGTATTGCTCCCGCCGCGTTTGCATAAAGGGGAATGCCGAGCAAAACCGCCACGATCACCGCAAAGGGATTATGAGGACCGGCATATCGCAACACAAAATCCATGGGGACATACCCATGAATCCACGCCCCGACGCCGATACCGATGAGGACAAAAAGCCACACGCGTCCCAGGATGTCTTTCGTATACTCCCAGGCGTACCACAACCTTTCCCGCCAGGTGGGAACGATCGCGGCTGTTTCCCCCATCTTGATCTGGTAGACATATGGTTCTACCAAATGTTCCAACTTCAATTTTCCGATGATGATGCCGCCGAAAAAGGCGAGCATGACACCGGTAACTGTATAGAGTAAGGCAATGCGCCAGCCGAACAAGCCCCACAGCATGACTAAAGCCACCTCGTTCACCGTCGGCGAGGCTATTAAAAAGGAAAATGTCACTCCTAAGGGCAGTCCCGCCTCTACAAAGCCGATGAACATCGGTATTGCCGAACAGGAACAAAACGGCGTCACAATGCCGAGGCAAGCGGCTAAAAAGTTTCCTACATATTCTCGCCGATTGGCGAGGAGTTTACGCGACTTTTCAGGAGGGAAGAAGCTTCGGATAACAGCAACCACAAAGATAATGACTGTCAGGAGCAAAAAGACCTTCATGGTATCATACAAGAAGAAATTAAGGGCTTCCCCTAACATGGTACCCTGTTTGATCCCCATCAACGTATAAACCAATGAATCGGCCACATACTTCAGCATAGATACCTCGCCCGCTCAGTTAGATTTCCAAAAACAATTTTTCTCTTTCCTTTATCTGCTCTTTTAAAATCTGGCTTACCCTGTCCAGGATATCGAAGATCTTTGGATCCCGCACCTTTACCATCACCCGCACCCCGTCTTTTCTGGTAGTAACCAGGTTGCTCTTCTGCATCAAAGAGATATGACGAGAAATATTCGATTGTTCACCGTTGATGGCAGGTATGATCTCGCAGATACATCGCTCCCCGTTCCTGAGTAATTCTAAGATCTTCAAACGGGTGGGTTGCGCCATCGCCTTTAAGATGTCCGCCTTTAATGCAATGATCTGTTCTTCCATGGCAACCTCCATAATATGAGTCATTAATCATATAATCCTAAAAACAACTTTTGTCAAGACCCCTCATAAAACGACACGCCGTTCATCCCTCTCTGATCAAGGAGCGGCTTGCGGCTTGCCGCGTCATCTCGCCGATGCTAAAATATCGGCCATGCTTGGAGGAGCAACAGCGATGCGTTATTGCTCAAATCTACCGGGGAATTTTTTGTAGAGAGAGGGCTTTTGATTCTTTTGTAATTCCTCTGCCTGCTGATTAATCCTGACAACGCGGTGCTTCAACTCATAAAAACCGTGCCACCAGGCATAGTCAGGCGCCATCATGGCAGCACCCATTCGGGCGCGGCGTCCTTCATGGTGCCATAATTCGTAAAATTCCCATTCCAGTGCTTCATCAAAATAGCTGCGCTTGGAAAGAAGGCCGGCGTTGTACAGCGAATCCATCAGTGCCTTGGTCGGTTTGTAATATGTGGCGTTGTAGTTGGCAATTGCCGCATCTAAATTCGCAAAATGGGCGTCGGTCCACTGCTGGGCATGACACTGCAGACAGACCTGTTTCATCTTATCCCGTTCAACCCGCCAGTCCGTGTTCGCGGGAAAGGGCGCGAATTCCTTTGGCCGTACCGTCAACGGGGCCTGCAACTCCCAGGCAAGCCGCTCGGTAACGTCGTGCGTGACAGGGACGTATGCGGCAGCCGACATATGACATGTCGCGCAGGTGGGTGCCCTATAATCCCTCCCTGCCTGCCACGCCCCGTCATCGGGGTTCCAATTCCAGCCCTGCCCCTCGGCATGGTAGATGGTCCCGTGCTTGGACTCATTGTAGATCTCTATCTGGGGATGATCAGGCCCGAGATGGCACTGGTCGCAGGCCTCGGGTTTCCTCGCCTCGGCGACGGAGAATTTGTGCCTGGTGTGACAACTGCTGCAACTACCGAGGCTGTCGTCCGGGTTCTTTCTCCCCACCCCGACGTTGGGCCATGAGCCTGCAACTGGTTTCCCATCAATAAGCTTCACCACGGTGCCGTGACAGGCATAACAGCCGCTCGTGCGCTCAATAGCGTTGTTCATGCCGTCATTGAGCCAGTAATCGACCTTCCACATGATCTCGTAGGTGTGGGCATGCTTGCTCCGCGCATACTGAGCTGCCTCTCGCGGATGACAACCGCTGCAGGTCTTAGGGGTCACCACCATCGCAATGGGATGGGGATCATTCTCCAAATGGGCCTTGCTGAAGAGGTTGTCCTCCCTATTAGTCTGGTGACATTTATAACAAGTGACATCCACCTTGGCATGGACGCTCCCCTGCCAATCATGGTAGATCCCCGGCGTTATTTCTTTGTGGCACGCGACACAGGTAGCGCCGGAGATGGCATCTGCCCTGGTCTCAGGGATCAACCTGATGGGGAAACCCCAGCGCCAAATGCTGATGCAGCAGAGGATCAAGAAGATGATGACAAGATTGGCATAGGCCATCCGGATAAACGTCTTTTGCGCTCGCGTCAGCCCGTGCGCCGTGTCTCCTGCCTTGGCGATCTCTCCCACATACCGCACCTTTTCAAAGACCTCCGGCCCATGCGGCGCTCCTTTGAGAGACTTGGTCAGGTCCATGCCCGCACTATGTCTGCCAAAGTGTCGTCCCCCTTTCCACTTGGGGCTTGCAGTGACGTCATATATCTTCTTGGCATAGACCACATAACCCCGTTTGCGCTTGGTGCCGTCAAAAAAAGCCAGGCTCGCCATGGTGACGGCATCACCCTCACGAGGTTTCTTTTGCCTTTCGACATCTTGCTGCATACGTCGGTGAATGAAGGTAATGGCAAAAACGCCGAGGGCAACCATCAAAAGGAAAAAAAGGATCTTGATAAAGAGCATGAGGCCAAAGGTGTTGTCGAAGAACTGTCCCCACCTGCTGACGCGCGCCCAGGTCAAATAGACGCCGGTGACGGCCAGGGTAAGCATGCAGGATACGCCGAGGATGCGCTCATGCTTGGGGATCCCGCCGATCAGCCGGATGGGCCTGACAAAGATGTGGATGTAAAAGATCGCGCCGAAGAATATCACCGCCGCGAGAAGATGCAGGTACCCGATGATGAACCGCAGGGTTTTATGCAGGGGGGTCTGGAGGAATGCGGCTTTTTTTAGGATTCGCTCGGGGATAGGATAGTGATAGCCGTTGTTGATATAGGCAATGCCGCCAATCTTAAGCGCCCCACCCGTGCTCTCTTGATGGCAAAAAATACACCCCTTGCCTGTCTGCTCGGAATACTGCTCGGTAGCAGAAACACGGGCGGATGCAAAGACAAAAAGGACTATAACGGTGATGCAGAAAATCTGGCAGCAATATTTCTTAATGCCCATGCAATCCCTCACGTCACTTTGTTTATCCTTATCCCAGCAGACGGTTAAAGTCAACAAGGAGCATGCTCTGCCGGAGGTTGATCCATATTCCTTCTTGCGTTCCAGTATATTACTTTATCTAGTAAGCTAAGTGGAAAAAATAACTGAACAGGTGGTATAATTGAACATTCGTTATTACATCGATCCGGAAACAGGGCCCACATATTTACGAACATGGCGCTAATGAAACAAAGTGTATTCCCGCCGGGCTGGGACGCTGAACGGGTAAAAAGGGTGTTAACCCATTATGAATCGCAGTCCGAGGAAGAAGCTGTCGCCGAGGATGAAGCGGCATTTGAAGCTGAAGGACAGACGGTCATTGAAGTGCCAACAGAGATAGTGCCGGCAATACGCGACCTCATTGCAAAATACAAAGCAGCGTGATTAGGGCTAATACAGGTATCTTAGTGGAAAATTGGAATATAATTTCCATGTTCTACATGCTGATATAATAATAACGGGAAATTTTTACATGCTATAAGGGCAATATGAAGAAAAGTTTTCCATCTATTGATAAGTTAGGCGGCGTCCATGCGACGTGTCTCATTCGACAACAGCAACAACTGGGATGAACATCCAGAGCTTCAGAGGCAGGTTAAATGGCGCACAGCGTCAGGAGTTGTGCATTATATCATGTTCGAGGCGACGGTTGGCGCACAGCGTTGGTCAGTCCGCATCAACGATTTTCCAGACGAACCGCTGTACAGCTTGCTCATTGATGGCGATGAGGTCATTCACTTCGATGATTGGCCACGGTTCTGGGGTACAACACCACCACCACCGGAAAGAAGAGATTGAGATGCACATACCAACACCGCCAAACAAGTCTATCAACTACGCTCCTTCGGCGCCGGACGCACTAAGGCGCGCCGGTTATTACGGCATTACATCCAATCAATTTCAACAATTTTCTGCACTTTTTTAAACTCAGGATCTCCCGTCACCAGAGAAGCTTCTGCTTTGATGGCCGTTGCTGCGGCAAAACAATCAGCATAGGCGATGGAATATTCGGCTTTGATTCGCGCTGCTTGAAGTACATCCTGAAAATTATTGCTGACACTCTTAATAGAAAGACTTGGGAGTATTGTATTGATAAAATATTCTGCCTTCTCTATCCCCCGTTCTTTGGCAAGGATATAGTAGGTCTCCCCAAGATTTATTTCGTTCATCAGCAGCAGCGTATCTTCTGCGGCAAGAAGGCCCTTTACCTTTTCAAAGGTGCCTTCCATCTTTAAATATGCCAGCAGGGCAAAGGAATCAAGCACCTTTTTCTTTTTCACGCCTGAGGCCCTCCTTCCGCTCTCTTATAAGCGCCTGTGTCAAGGAAGCGCCCTCTTTAAAGATGCCGCAAAAGTACTCCACTGGGTCTTCAGGTAAGGGACGGATCTCGATATGGTCATTGATGGCTTCAACGATTACTTTTGACCCCGGCTTTATACCGATCTGCTCCCTTTCCCGCTTGGGTATGACTACCTGCCCCTTTGCCGATGTCATCGCAGTTGCCATGGTAAAACCTCCTTTTGATGGTTGAACCAATCATTATCTAGTATAACTATTTATTGGCTGTTAGTCAATGATATTTTCTTATACCCATCCCTCTCCTCAGCAGCGGGAAAGTATTGAGGCAGTATTTGAAGCGTTGGGGCGGACAGGCATGGAAGTCCCCAACTGTACGTATGCTCTAACCGTACGCGGCAGTTCAACTGGTAATTATAACAGCTTAATTCACCAGGGGATTACGGTGGATGATGGTCTGATTGCGTTGTGCCCCGACGGAGACGATGTGGATGGGGGTTTCGGTGAGTTCTTCTATGCGTTTGAGATAGCGCCGGGCAGCAGCCGGGAGTTGCGCTATCTCGTGGGCGCCGCTGATATCTTC
>MGQT01000066.1:0-1523 GCA_001797935.1 Deltaproteobacteria bacterium RBG_16_54_18
TTATCTAACTCCCCCCTGTCACGATAGATTAACCCTATGCTGTTGAGACCCTTTACTTCACCCTCTCGGTATTCGATCTCCCTAGCGATTTTCAGCGCGTCCTGAATCGACTTCAGTGCTTTACCAAGCTCCCCCTTGTCCTGATAGATCATCCCTAAGTTGCCAAGAGCAGTTGCTTTCCCTTTTAGTTTTTCAACATTTTCTGCTACTTTCTTTGATAGATTTAAGGCTTCTTCATAGTGTCCTTCTGCCTCACCGATGTTCAATAAGCTATAATAGCAATTCCCGATAAGGATATGAGCGCTCATTTGGTTTGCTTCGGTAGAATTTGGGTTAAGTAGACATTTGTTATATTCATTAATGGCCTTTTGGAACTGATTCTTTTTTTCATACTTTTTCCCTTTATTAAAGAAATCTTTCACCAAAGGATTTTTCCCAAGACCATTAATGTAGGGTTGTGGGCTGCCCGAACTGCGAAGTTCTATCCTTTCGAGCAATAGACGATCATATTTCTTTTCTTCCGCATATCTTTGCTTTTCACTCTTTTCCTGTTTCCAAGAATGTATCTGGTAATAACCACCGCATATCAAGACAAGCGCACAGATTAGCGAAACTATTTTCATAATTTTCTTGCGGTGTGGCTTCTGCTTAAAGAAAGTATATGTTCCAGCCCATAGTGCAACCCATAGTCCAACCACTGGAAGCACTACAAAGAAAAAGATGTTAAACACTACTTTTCCCATTTCTCTTCCTACCGTTGCTTTGTTATTAAAAAGAATTTTATTAATTATAGGAGCGCTGTAGCGTGTTGGTTATTTTTTACCACTTTACGCACAGAGAGACAACAAAAAAACCGCTTAAAAATCGAGTGGGCGAGAGCATAAGTATACTATGGGGGCAGGTCTTGCTTTTTGCATTAAGAGACAAATGCTCTGAAAAATTACCCTTCCCCCATTTCATCCCCGCACCCTCAGATAGGATATGTCATTGAGAGTTTACCAATGCCAGCAGAACGCTGTTCGGTACTTTTTGACGCTTACGGTATAAAAAAAATTTTTAAGCCTTGCTAAGCTTATTCAGCTTTTTACTTGCCTTCTTAAGAACCCTTCTTTTCCCTTGGGCGGCTTTATCTTTGAATTCTTCATACAGCTCGCGGCTCTCGTCATCGAGTTGTTCCAATAGTATTTTGAGTTTCTTTCTCGTTTCTTTTCCCGCTGCCGGGGCAAAGAGAATGCCGAGAGATGCGCCGATCAGCCCCCCCAAGATAAAAGAAAGAATAGATGATTCCGAACCTTTATTTTCCATCCTATTCTTCCCCCTTCTTCTTTTTTCTTTTTGTTCTTAGATCTACAAGAAAGGACAAAACCCCCGGAATGACTTTTGCCCAGCCGCTGCTGAGGTCGCTGATCGCCTTGCTGAAGCGCTCGATCTGATCCATAGTTGATTTCACCCTAAATAGTACAAGGCTGGCTGCTATCACGAAAAAGATGTGCCCCACCGTTATGATGACGGCACAGATTACC
>MGQT01000066.1:1562-4142 GCA_001797935.1 Deltaproteobacteria bacterium RBG_16_54_18
ACCGTTTTTTTTCATACCCGGACAATCTCTTTGAGAACATTGCCTTCAATGGCAGGTTTAAGCATATTCTTCTCTACGAGATCAACCTTGACCTTTAGCAGATCACCCAGATGGTTCTCCAAACCGATAAAGCCCAAGAGGCTCAAGGAACGATTATCAAGCTCTACGAGCATGTCCATGTCGCTGCGTTTGCGCTGCTCTCCCCGCACATACGAGCCGAATAGCCACAAGGAACGGACTCCATACTGTTCCTGCAATTCAGGAAGATGGCGTCGCAACGTGTGCAGAATTTCATCCATTGATTTCTTATTTAATTTATTAGTATTCTTCCTCACCGTCCTATTTCTCCTGAAAAGTTTTAAGACAGCTCAATTGTCCCAGTTCATTTCGTCCAAAAAAGCTCATGCTAGCACGGGCTTCGGCGGCGTAACGTAAGGCTTCTTGAATATCCTCCGGTTCCAGATCGGGATACAATTTAATGATCTCTTTTACGCTGATTCCGTCGGCAACGGTATCCACAATGGTGGCCACGGGAATCCGTAAGCCGCGGATACAGGGTACGCCTCCCATCTGCCGGGGGTTCACCGTGATGCGAGTAAACTTCATGATAATGCACCTCCCCGCAAAATTTCAGCTTTTCTTTTTTTTATATTATCGTAACCACCGGTACCATGCAATAGGATTCATCACGCTTTGACGGATAATAGCTATCAGAAATTCTTTATAAAATCTTTCTCAGTCGAAGATACAAACATAATAACATCTCTTTCCGGTGTTCAGCAGGAGGCCTCGCCATGTCTTCCTCAAAAACCCACCTTCTCTCTCTCTTCCCCGATCCCCTTCAAAGGGCAGGTATTGTAGAGGAAATAACGATTCAATACTAGTAACGGGGGTGTCCGATAGAAGCTTCATATGAATAATAGTATTGACAGGGAAGATAAATATGACTAATATAGTCATAAAATAAAAGGCGTGAGGATCATATGAAGACAACACCCATATCGGAATTAAAGGCGCGCCTGAGTGATTACCTGAATCAGGTCAAAAGCGGTACCGAGGTGCTGGTCACCGACCGGGGAAAGCCCGTGGCGCGGATCATCCCCATCTCCGGTAAAAGACGCCCCAGACAAGCCCTTGCCAAGATGGAAAGGGAGGGGTTGTTGAGGCTTGGGACAGGCAAGCTCCCGCAGGATTTCTGGACTCTGCCCCGGGGAGCGGACCCTCAGGGGCTGGTGCTCAAGGCGCTGCTCCAGGAGCGGGAGAACGGGAGATGAAATTCTGGGACTCCTCAGCCGTTATCCCTCTGTGCCTGCAGGAGCCATCCTCCGAACAGGTACGAGCGGTATTGCAGGCGGATGAGGATATGGTGGTCTGGTGGTCAACACGCCTTGAATTCCTTTCAGCCCTCGAGCGTCGGCAGCGTGAAGGTGCGACAGAGTCACAACTGAATGCACGGTCAGTCCTCTTCGCGCTGGCAACGGCCTGGTCTGAGGTGCTGCCGAGCGAACGGCTGCGGCAGCGCGCGGAAAGGCTCCTCGCCATCCATCCGCTGAGCACGGCAGATGCCCTTCAACTCGCGGCGGCCCTCATATGGGCGGAAGAGGCGCCCCAAGGCCTTGAGGTGGTCTGCCTCGATAAAAACCTGAGGCACGGGGCCTTGAAAGAAGGCTTTACCTGCCTCCCGTAGGGCCTTAGTATTCTTTCTCTCAAAAATCCACCTTTCCCCTCTCCTCCCCTACCCCCTTCAAGTGGCAGGTGTCGTTGAGAAAATTACAGATCCAGGTCCCATCGCGATGCTGGAAACAGTTGATGGCTGTCGTGTCCTGGGCGATATTCCAGAAGTGGGAGTTGTCCAATCCAAGCAAGGCGCAGACCAGCACCTTCAAGACCACCCGATGGGAAACCAGAGCCACGGTCTCCTGGGGATGGCGTTCGATGATCTCCTCTATGGCCTTCATGGCCCTGGAGCGCACAGTATCCAGCCCCTCGCCACCGGGGAACATGACGTGATGGGGCGTTTGCAGCCATTGTTGGTAGAGATCGGGAAATTGCTTCTTTACCTCATCGAGCGATTGCCCCTCCCACGCGCCGAAGTTGAGGTCTGTGAGCCCTGGTAGGTTCTGTACCTCTACGTTATGAAAGCGGGCAATGGCCTCGGCAGTCTCCTTGGCACGCGCAAGCGGACTGGAATAGACAGCCTTGATCTCCTCTACCTTCAGCCGCTCACCAACTAGTAAGGCCTCTTTTCTTCCTACCTCATCGAGGGGTATATCCTTGGTGCCCCTGAATATCTGCTCCTTATTCCAGCCGGTCCGGCCGTGACGCACCAAAAAGAGCGTGGTCATAACTCCTTCAGCCCCTCGCTGATCCTTATCCCCTCCAAACATTGTCTCACTTCTTTCTCCGAAATCACCCCCTCCTGCGTCATGACGCCGGTAATGAGGTCAAGGGGGGTCGAATCGAAATAAAAGTTTTCCACCACGCCGTGGGGAATAGTTTCTTCAGTAATCTCTTTGGGATCTCGTTTTTCGATGCGCAAGGCATTAGAAAAGGGCAGGGGCAGAAACTTCTCCGTGCTTG
>MGQT01000066.1:4156-7376 GCA_001797935.1 Deltaproteobacteria bacterium RBG_16_54_18
GGAACGCCGTTGTCCTTTGCTGCCAGGGCAAGACCATAGGTGCCGATCTTGTTCACTACCCCCTCAGGAGTAATGGCATCAGCCCCTACCATGACTACATCGCATCCGTCTACCAGGGCGAGGGCGGCAAAATCCACCACAAGCCGCACCCTGATCCCTTTCGCACCCAATTCCCTGGCCGTGCGCAGCCCTTCCAGCAGGGGACGCCCCTCCGGGCAGATGACCTCGATCCCCTGGGCATAGCTCAATACCTGCAAGACAGTTGAGCTGTAGGAAAGGGTCATGACAACCTTTTTCCCTTTTAAAAGCAGGAAGGCATGTCCCCTTATTTTTTCTGGTGACGTAATAAGGCTTGCCAAAAAACTTTGGAGGGCTGCTGTGCCTTTTTCTCTTATGGTGTCGGGATCGCGCAGAGATTCAATAGCGTGAAACAGATGATTGACCAGGTTGACCATGGGGGCCATAGCAGGTTGGGCATCTATCAGGGCCTTGCCCAGGGCTATGACTTCATCGGCATTGCCCTGTTTGAGCGCGTTCAGGAGGAGTTCCACCCCGCGCTGTGCCAATTGGGCAGCGCCGGAGGTATTGTTTGCCCTGATCTCCTGCAGGATCTCCTCCATCTCTGAGGAAGCCCTGGCCAAAGGGCGGCCACCTTCGGCGCTCATTTTCCGATGATTTCCCCCCGTGTGAATACCGCCTCCAGGGTATACCCTGCCGCGGCCAACTCCTCCTTGCCCCCCTCTTCCCGGTCCACCAGGGTCAATGCCTGCACCACCTTGAGGCCATGCTCCTCGGCAATTTTGATGGCCTTCAAGAGGGAGCCGCCGGTCGTGACCACATCTTCTACAATCGCCACCCGGGCACCCTTTTTTACTGCCTTGTCCCCCTCGATCCAGAGCCCCTTCCCGTGCCCCTTGGGCTCTTTTCTGATGATGAAGGCGGCAATCGGGTTACCCTCTTGATGACTGGTCAGGGCCACGGCAGTCACGATGGGGTCTGCCCCCAGGGTGGGACCCCCGATGGCCTCGGATTGCCCCTTGATCATCTCATAGAAGATCCGCCCCACCAGGTATGCCCCTTCGGGGTCAAGGGTGGTTTGCTTGCCGTCGATATAAAAGTTACTCTTGCGGCCGGAGACCAGAGTCACCTCCCGTTCTTCATACGAACGCTCCCGGATGATCTGCAGCAGGCGCGCCCGGTCATCCATCTCAGACCTCTTTGATGAAGAAATTGAGTTGCGCATTGTCATGCGGTGGGTCTACCGGATAATCCCCGGTAAAGCAAGCATAGCAGAACTCATCCTGCTGGGGAGCCACACAGCGTTTCAGCCCTTCTAAACTGAGATACCCCAGCGAGTCGACGCGCATAAATTTTCTGGTCTCTTCCACCGAATTGGAGGAAGCGATAAGTTCCTCCGGGGTCGGGGTGTCTATCCCGTAAAAGCAGGAGCGAATGATCGGGGGGCAGCTGATCCGCGCGTGCACCTCTTTGGCACCGGAAGCCTTGATCATCCGCATGTTCTTCCTCGCGGTCGTGCCGCGCACAATGGAATCGTCAATGACCACCACCCGTTTATCCGTGAGGGCCTCTTTGACGGCATTGAGTTTTATCTTGACCCCGAAGTGCCTGATGGCGTCCCGCGGCTCGATAAAGGTCCTCCCCACGTAGTGATTCCTGATGATCCCCAGCTCCAGGGGGATACCGGAGCGGTGGGCGTAGCCGATGGCCGCCGGGATGCCGGAGTCCGGGGTGGGGATGACGACATCGGCTTGGGCAGGTGCTCTTCCGCCAACTGCACCCCCAGCTCTCTGCGCACCTGATAGACGTTGTGACCGAAGAGGTAACTGTCGGGACGGGCAAAATAGATGAACTCAAAGATGCAGAACCGGTGCCGCATCACCGGAAAGGGATGGTAGGACGTCATGCCGTCGCTGTTGATGACCACGACCTCCCCCGGCTCGATCTCCCGGATGAACTCGGCACCGATGAGATCGAAGGCACAGGTCTCCGACCCCACCACATATCCCTGCTTGATCCGGCCGAGCGCCAGGGGACGAAACCCATGGGGATCGCGCGCGGCAATGAGCTCTTTATCGGTGAGAAAAAGAAGGGTATAGGCCCCCTTGACCTCTTGTAAGGCGGTAATGACACGCTCCACCGTCGCGCCGCTCGCGGTATGGGCGAAGAGGTGGATGATCACCTCGGTGTCCATCGTGGATTGAAAGACGGCCCCCTCGCCCTCCAGCCGGTCACGCAGGGCCTGGGCATTGGTCAGGTTGCCGTTGTGGGAGATGGCTATTCCTCCTTTGGAATAGTCGAAGACAAAGGGCTGGGCGTTTTTCAGGTAGCTCCCCCCTGCGGTGGAATAGCGGACATGCCCGATGGCATTTTGGCCCGGAAGCCTTTTCAAGACATCCTGGTTGAAGATTTCGGAGACCAGTCCCATCTCCTTATGGGTATAGAGTCCTCTCCCGTCGGAGGAGACGATCCCCGCGCTCTCCTGACCCCGATGCTGGAGGGCATAGAGCCCCAGATAGGTCAGGTTCGCCGCCTCAGGGTGCCCGAAGACCCCAAAGATGCCGCACTCTTCATTCCACGAAGTAGCCATAGCTCACCATAATATATACGCAACACGCCCGCTTTTAGCAAGTTGAATGGTGATAAAACCCGAAAATCGTCTTCTCAGCGAATTTTTCAAGGCACTGAGCATCAACGCGCGGTGTGCAAAAGATGTTGGAAACTGGAAGGATAACCCCCTTAACATTCGGAAATTAAAAGAATTATAAGTAACTGCCCACTTCCTAAGCAATGATAAAAAATTAATAATATCGTATAGTTACATTAATTTTACCTTTTTTAAACAAAGTATTTCGACGGTAATGGCATCTTTGTATAGTTATAAACATTTTTTAAACAACTTTGCCTTCCGGCCTTTTCCTGCCCCCTTACAAAAAATGGTAACAATCTCTTTAAACGTCCATTTTATTATGACTAAGTGCACATAAAAAACATAGGATTGCGTCTTATCGCGGTAATATCACGATCATTTTTAGGCGGGACGCCTTGCACAATTCGTGCTAGAATGCCGCAAAAACAAAGGGAGGTATGATGAGCGGCATCAAGATTGCCACGTATAACGTGAACTCCATTCGCTCCCGGCTCCACATCATCATACCGTGGCTCGAAAAAAATCGCCCGACGGCCTTGTGCATGCAGGAGA
>MGQT01000067.1:0-10213 GCA_001797935.1 Deltaproteobacteria bacterium RBG_16_54_18
GCATCAGAACCCGAGGCCATGCCGAAGGCATGGCGCGCCCCGAGATAAGCGGCTATCTCGTTTTGAAATGCCTTCAAATTATCCCCTTCGAGCAATTTCATCGTCTCCAGCGGACGCGACCATTCGCGGTACAATTCCTCTTTCATTTTAGGATATTGCCGTGCAAGGTCCAATAACGGAATCTTCATCCTGTAATCCTCCTTACGGTAGTTGACGGTTGCTTATCACGGCCAGATGCTTGGATCCCACTTGCCCGGTGGCGACTACAGAGATAACAAGGGTGGGGTCTTGCTGCAGAAGCTTATAATGCCTCTCACGCATGATGCAGAAAACTCCTTGTGAGGAACGCAGAAATTCCTTCAACTTTCTCTCGTCTTCCAGCCAACGCATCTGGTTATAACCCGTGTAGTATATAAAATTCGCCCCTTCCAGTTGATAGATGCCAAGCTGGTCTCCCGGCCTCATCGCGCCGACGATGGCCTGAGCAAGGGGACGGGCGGATTTATACTTGTTGATCTCTGGAAAGATACGACCCGCGCCATACAGGGTCAAGGCCAAGACCATGGCGACAATGATATAAAAGGGCAGATCACGACGACGATAGCGATGGGCGAGGAACGCGAGAAAGGCACCTCCACCCGTGATCAGAGCGGTGATTAAGCCGATCTCCCAGGGGTGTTCCAGATAGAAACTCCCCTTCAGTGCCGCCACAATGGGGAGGCTCATGGCAATCAGGGCCAGAAGGACTATCATGACCATGAGGGGGATGGAACAGATACGTTTTACAGCCCCTTCGGCACCGAGGGGTAATTTAGCCAGCAGAGCGCCCACCATCAAAGCAGCTGCCGGATAGAGGGGCAAAAGGTAGAGTTCGCGTTTGGCCTTAAACAAGCTGAGGGCGACGAAGATGATTGCAAACCAGAAGACGATAAAGACAAACTCCTTTGTTCTCTCTTTGTGAGAGAGGCCATAGATCAGGGCCGAGGGAAGAAAGAAGATCCAGGGAATGAAGTTTCCGGGAAAATTTACCAGGTAATAGTATAGGGGCCTCGTATGCGAGGTTTCTTCGAGCAATCTCGACGAGGTCTTCTGATAGAGAAGCCCCCACAAATAATCTCCTCCCCCCGACAAATACGCTAGGGCAAGCCAGCCGCCGATAATGGCGATAAAAAGGGCAATCCCTGGGATATGCGATGAGTCCTTAAAAAACCCGAACTCCCGCCGAAAAAGGAAATATCCTCCTATCACGAAGACAGGCACGATTACCCCGATCTGTAACTTCGTGAGCACCGCCAAGACCATAGCCAAATAGGCAAGCAGATAGAAGCCCCACCTCCCGCGCTTTTGATAGAAACCCAGGTACAGGAGGGTGATGGCTGCGGTTGTGAAGAAGGTGAGCGTGGCGTCTATGCTGGCCCGGCGGGCGAGCCAGATGAATTCAATATTGGTAGCCAGAATAAAGGCTGCTAAAAGCCCCGCCTTTTCGTCGAAGAGTTTCTTGCCCAGGAAAAAGAGGAGCAGAACAATGCCGATGCCGAAAAGAGCCGACGGGAAACGGGCCGCTGCCTCATTCATCCCGCCGATAAGTTTTGCTGTACCCGCGATAAGCCAAAAAAAGAGAGGAGGTTTGTCGAAATAGACCTCGCCGTTTAAGTGCGGGATAATCCAACCTTCCCCCTGCAGCATCTCCTTGGCGACCTGGGCATATCGAGGTTCATCGGGGTTCCAGAGATCCCATCCCCCAAGATTGTAGAAGAAGAGCACCCCTCCAAAGGCAAGCAATATGAAGACGAATAAAATAGATTTTTTCATCTTCAATTCGTCGCCGTCCCTATCGTTGCTGAGCCGGTACGCTCATCCCGGACATCACCTTTTTGTGTTTCACCTTTATTAGTGACGAGGGCAATAGACCTCTTCATTTTCAAAAACGGTTCCTGAAAGATCAGCAACTGCATCATAGTTTTTTTGTCTTTGAGCCTTAAAAATTCTTTACCATCCATAATGATGAAAACTTGCTTTTTCGCTGCCAAATAAGTATCCAGATCGCTTTCCTGATCGATATTCGGGATCATTCGATCGAGCTCATTGATAATGAACTCATCCTGACACCGAAAGGATATCAACTCTGCATCGTGTCCTATTGTTGAGGCGACCTTGGCGCAAAACTCATTGGGAGTGGTATATTTGAGATACGTGGTGGCGATATGGCCGGTGAAGGTAAAGATAAAACCCATCATCAAAATGGCCGCTACGGGGAAAAAAGCAACATAGTGCCTTCGCTTGGCAAAAAACAATATCGTCAAGCCGCCCATAATAAATAATAAGCCGAGCAGACCGTTCCACAGAAGATCCTGTGGATACTTGATCATTGAGAAGATCGGTCCGAAAAGGCCAGCCCCTATGGCCAAGAAGGCAAAGGCGAAGATCCCTCCTAAGGTCATTTTTTTTAAGAGAGTATCTTTTTTATCAACCAGGAATCTTTCCCAGGCCTGTGCCGTTAATATTGCCAAGGCCGGATAAAGGGGAAGGATATATTCGTTTCGTTTGGCGCCGGCCAATGAGAACAAAAAGAGATTGGGGATAATCCAGCAAAGGAGAAAGAGCGAGCACTGTCTTTCCTCTTTATTCTGCTTGGTGACGATGTATACTGCCGCTGCCGGCAAAAAAAGGCTCCAGGGGAAGAAGTGGCCGAAAAGCTGGAGGACGTATTGATAAAAGGGGCTGCTCCGCTCTTGCGGAAAGAACTTGTGCCATATATCCGCCACGAAGAAATTTTCTGCTTCCGCCGCTCCGCCTCGGGCAAAGGCAAAGACGTACCATGACAGGACGAGCCCGCCCAAAATAAAAGCCCACGGGAACAACTCCATCTTCCTGATAGAGCGAAGATCCTTGCGCAGGAGTAAAAAAGGAATGATGGTGAGCGCCGGAAAGCTGAGGCCCGGAGGTCCCTTGGTCATGCAGGCGAGGGCCACGAAGAGGTAACAAAAGACATAATATCTTTTCCCCGCCTGATAGTGATAGGCAAGCAAAAAGGTAAGAAGAGCAAGGGTGACGAAAAGGGTCAGAATGACGTCCTCCTCCGCCATTCTGGCGCGGCGTATATACAGAAGACTGGTCGCGAGGATCACGGCCGCGAGAAACCCCACCCTCTGATTAAAGAGCCTCTTGGCGAAGAAAAAGGTTACTACGACAGTAAGTAATCCCGCTAAAGCGGGGAAGAACCGAGCAGCCCACAGGTCAGGGCTCCCGAAGAGAAGATACCCTGCGGAGATTAGCCAGGGCAAAAGAGGCGGCTTTAGAATGTACGGCTTGCCGAGAAGATCGGGGACCAGCCAATGGCCGTTTCGCACCATATCCTTGGCCAACAGCATCCTGCGCGGTTCGAAAGAAGGATACATTAGCCCAATATCGGCCAACCGGAGAAAGAAGAGAAAGAAGCAGAGGCCGCACAGTATGATAAGCGCGATCGCTGTATTGGAATATGGCAGCGACTCTACTGTTTTTTCCACGGACTGTTTCAATTATTTTATCTCGGCCTCGCTTTCCATTAACCTATCGTTACGCCGGAAAGTAGCTCGAAACGGTTAGACTAGGGCCTTTTATGCCGGTCCTTGATGCGCAGTATTTATACCCTCTGTCGTGATGATAATCAAGCACTTTTTTGAGGCGCATGTAGGGCCAAAAAGCCTTTGACAAGGAGGAGGGGGTTCTGTATAAAGGCCCCAGGGAGCATGCATGCCATGGAAGAATTCCTTGATCTCATCACAGACGATATGGAGAAGGTAGAGGCGGAGTTCCAGAGCAGGCTTGTCTCCCAAGTCCCCCGCCTTACCGACGTGGCTCATGATTTAATCAATCGAGGTGGCAAGCGATTTCGTCCCGCACTCCTGGTGCTCTCCGCCCGCCTCTGCGGCTATCAAGGCACAGAACATATCCCCCTGGCCGCAGTTATCGAGTGTATTCACACCGCGACACTCCTCCATGATGACGTGATCGACAACGCGCAGGTCAGGAGGGGCAGTCTCTCGGCAAACAAACAGGTGGGAAACAGGTACAGTGTGTTGACGGGTGATTTTCTCTTTTGCAAATCCTTGGCCATAGGGATAGAGGTCGGGAACCTGCGTATTCTGCAGTCCTTAATATCGGCAACCACTGCCCTGGCAGAGGGGGAGGCCATGGAAATGGAAAAGACGGGGGAGCTGGAGGGTGTAACGAGCCTTGCCATCACCGAAGAGGAAAATCTGTCTTTGATCATCAACAAGACGGCGGTGCTGATCTCCGCGGCGATGCGTATCGGTGCCATCTTGGGCAAGGCACCTCAGCCGGTGGAAGAGGCCCTGGCATCGTATGGTCTTGCTGTGGGGATTGCCTTTCAGATGGTGGACGATTGTCTTGATTATATCGGCGACGAGCACAACCTGCGCAAGGAGATCGGGACGGATCTCAAGGAAGGGAAGGTCACCTTACCCCTCATTTATACCCTTGGCCGATGCACTCCGAAGGAGAAAGCAGAAATCCACGACATTATGCTCGGCGATCAATTGCCGCCGGACGGCCTACAAAGGATTATCACTCTTATTAATAAGTATGAAGGTTTTGCGTATGCCTTTTCCCATGCCCAACGCTACATAGAAGAAGGAAAAGAACGATTGTCGATACTGCCGGCATCGCGCGAGAAGGAAGCCCTTATCGCCGGTGCCGACTATGTGGTGAGCAGGAGAGGATAAAAAATGATTTCACTCGCGTATTGCTTCTTGTTATAATCAGCGGGTTAAAAAATAATTTTGTTTTACTCCCTCGTATATCCTTTCTCGCTTATCCTGGTCAGATATTCTTCGCTCACCCGCCGGGGGTCCAGGCCGAGTGCCTTGGCAAAAGACCGCAGGAATCCCTTGAGGTAGACCGGGGCCGGGAGGGCAGCAATAGCCTCTGCCTCGATGGCCTCCAAGTGATGTTTGCTTATCTTAATCTCGAGTGCAAGCTCATCAATATTCAGTTTGAGAAAGCGACGAATCTTCCCTAAGCTTTCCCCGGACCAGGAGACCTCATCAGCACCAAGGGCCTCCCTGATCTGCTGCGTATTGAGGGCGCGCCGGATCGCGAGCGGGTGCGGCGGCGGGGCGATCGGTTTTCCCCACGCCCCCTGCATCACGAGGTCGTACTCACGCTGGCTCCGGGGGTCCCGTAATACGCGGTAGGCCTCTTCCATCTTATCCTGGATTTGCTTGACCTCTTCGGGGGTAAAGAGGATAGTTATGCCGGGAGTGAGCAGGCTATATATTGTCTTTAACTTCTCGTAGGCAATGCGTATTTCTTCATCCGAGGCTTGAGAGCCGACCTCGAGCAGCTCGTAGTAATTTTGTTCCCGCCAGGATTTCAGCTCAGTGACCATTCCAAACTCCTTCCATCGGATACATGGGCGGCGATATCCCTGATGCACGCGGCAACATCGGAACTCGGGTAATCGGAGAAAAAGGCGCGTCCTCGCTGAACCGAGGAATAAACATTGTAGTCATACAAGATATGGCCAAGAAACCCGAGGTCAATACCAAAATATTTACGACACACGCTCCTGATGGCAAACCCCAACTCCGCTTCTTTTCGATTGCGCGCCTGGTTAATAATAAGCCGCGGCTTGAAGCCGTTCGCCTCGTCGGCAAAGATCTTTTTCGCTTCTTTATCCAGGTTTTCCACGTGGGCCAGGAGATCAACGGGGGTCCTGATACCGGCAGCATTGTTGACGTCCATAGCCGTTTCAATAAGCTTCTTTACTTTTTTATTAGTAGTCAGGGTCATCCATCGGTGAAAGAAGACTCCGCGCATAAACTGATACGCGTTTTCCAAAGAGGTGCGTTCGGGGGTGATGAGGAAGATCCCGGTATCAGAAATAAGAAAAAAGTCGAAGATGTGCGGGGATATCCCCGTTCCCAGATCTAAAATGATATGGTCGGCATTAAGGGAAGCGATATGGTGGATAATCTTTTGTTTGTCGCGCGGTTTCGGATTACTCAAGGTCAGCATGTCCTGCACGCCGGCGATCAACTGAAGGTTCGGTATTCCCGTTTCGGCAAGAATGCCCTTGATACTGCGCATTCCCTTCCTAATAAAGTCGTCGAGGCTCAAGGGCGGTCTGGTAATTCCCAAGAGGGTATGGAGGTTTGCACCGCCGAGATCGAGATCTACGACCACGACCTTTTTTCCCCGCTCGCACAGGGCGATTCCGAGGTTGGCCGTTACAAAGCTCTTACCGATGCCCCCCTTGCCGCCGGCGATGGCCCAAATGTGCTTTTCTTTTTTTTCCGTATCTTTTTTTTCTGTTTCCATAGCTGCTTCCCCTATTTTTATTGCCACACCCCGCTGATCGGCGTGCCACAGTAAGGGCATGCCCCTGTTTTTAAGTTATTTTCCGCTATCCGGTAACCTCGCCGCCTGATAAGCAGCTTGTGACAATGGTAGCACGAGGTATTTTCTCCCTCATCTCCGGGGATGTTGCCCGAGTAAACGTAGTGAAGTCCCTCTTCCATCCCGATTTTCCGGGCCCGACTGATGATCTCTGGCGCCGTGCGCGGCTTGTCCAGCATCTGGTAGGTCGGGTAAAAGGCGCTGATGTGCCAGGGTATGTCCGGAGAGACAGAGACGAGAAAACGAGCGGTATCCCGCAACGAATCCACGCCGTCGTTCAAGGTGGGTATGAGCAAGGTCGTGACCTCCACCCAAATCCCTGCGGTATGCATGGCGGCAATCATATCCAGGACCGGTTGCAAGCGTGCGCCGCATATCTTTTTATAGAATTCTTCCGAAAAGGCCTTGAGGTCCACGTTGGCACCATCGAGATAGGGGGTGACCATCGCGAGGGCCTCCGCGGTCATATAGCCATTGGTGACGAAATTGTTCTTGATCCCTTTTTGCCGGGCGATTACGGCCGTGTCGTAGGCGTACTCAAAGAAGATCGTCGGTTCGGTATAGGTATAGGAAATACTGGCACAATTGTTTTGCAGGGCCAGGGAGACGATCTCGTCCGCGGAGACGCGCTTCCCCGGGATCTCGCTCGTCTCGCGGGGCATCTGTGAGATCTCATAGTTCTGGCAGTGCAGACAATGAAAGTTACACCCCATGGTGGCGACGGAAAAGGCCGTGCTTCCCGGCAAAAAGTGGAAGAAGGGTTTTTTTTCAATAGGGTCCACGTTGGCCGAGATGAGTTTTTCATACACCAACGTGTAGAGGATGCCGTCCTTGTTTTCCCTCACATTGCAGATCCCCCGCTTGCCCGCGGCTATAAGGCAGCGATGACTGCACAGAAAACAACGGACCTTCGTCCCCTCTTGTTTTTCATAGAGGTACGCCTCTTTCATCCTTTTCCCCGGAGGTGCCATGCTACCATATCCGGCGGTGATTATCCACCAGAGATTACCGTTGCTCCTTGAGCCTTGCAAATCCGTTCATATTTTCGTACCCTGAAGATGGAGGGATGCACCGCGATGGCAGATAAGGGATTTAATGACCTCATAGCGATCATGGCCCGCCTGCGGGGGGCGAATGGGTGTCCCTGGGACCGCCGCCAGACAAAGGATGATCTTAAGCCCTTCCTCATCGAGGAGACGTACGAGATCGTGGAGGCGCTCGATAAGCGCGATGCGCAAGGGCTCAGGGAAGAGTTAGGGGACCTCCTTTTTCATATCATCTTTATGGCCCGCATTGCCGAAGAGGAGGGGGCCTTCACTATCAATGACGTCATTCAAGGGATCGCCGAAAAAATGGTCCGCCGTCACCCGCATGTCTTTGGGGATGCCTCGGTTTCCGGTCCCTGCGAGGTCGAGGCCAACTGGGCAAAACTCAAGGCCGCGGAAAAACCGCGCGCGTCTTTGATGGCGGGTCTCCCCCTGCAACTGCCTGCCCTCATGCGGGCCTACCGCCTGACACAACGGGCCGCGCACGTCGGGTTCGATTGGGAGGATAAAGATCAGGTCTGGGAGAAGCTGGAGGAGGAGTTACAGGAGTTTCAGGAGGCATTACGGGAGGACAAAAAAGAGGCGCTGCGGGAAGAATTGGGGGATATTCTCTTCACCCTGGTTAACATGGCCCGTTTTATAGACGTGGACCCCGAGGATGCCTTGCGCCGGGTCACGAATAAGTTCGCTCAGCGCTTCACCTTCATCGAGCAAAGGCTGCGCGCGCGAGGGAAGGAACTTCAGGAGGCGTCCCTGGCCGAGATGGATGCCCTGTGGGAGGAGAGCAAGGAGGGAACGGGGGGATAGGGTGCTTGAACAGCGAAAAGGAACGGGAAGGCTCTACCTGGTCGCTACGCCGATTGGCAACCAGGAGGATATTACCCTGCGAGGTATCAAGGTCCTGCGCAACGTGGATCTGATCGCGGCCGAGGATACGAGAAGGGCCAAGCGATTGCTGGCGCGGTATCGGATCCGTGCCCCCCTGACGAGTTTCTTCGAGCATAACGAGCCGGTAAAAAAGGAGGCTCTTATTAAAAGGATGATTGCCGGTGAGGACATCGCCTTGATCTCCGATGCCGGCACGCCCGGCATCTCCGACCCCGGCTTTCCCCTAATCAGACAGGCCATTGAAGAGGGGATCGAGGTGATTCCTATACCCGGCCCTTCCGCCCATGTGGCAGCCCTCATCCTGTCCGGACTCCCGACGGATTCTTTTCACTTCTTCGGTTTTCTCCCCCCCAAAGGTGCCAAGCGCAACAAACGCCTCGACGAGATCAGGGAATTGCGCGGGACCATCGTGCTCTACGAGGCCCCCCACCGCCTCCTGCGCACGCTACACGATCTACAGGAGCACTGCGGGGAGCGGCAAGTCGTCGTGGCCAGGGAGTTGACCAAGACGTACGAAGAGGTAATCAGGGGGGAGATCGGGAAGGTATTGATGGAAGTGCACGGGAAGAAGATCAGGGGAGAGATCACCCTGGTGCTCGCCGGGAAAGGGAGAGGCACGTGAGGGCAATACGGGCGACCTGTGCCGTGATCCTCATGGGGATGGGGGTACTGCTCGCCCAGATCATTCTGCTGCGCGAGCTCATGGCGGTCTTCTCCGGCAATGAGCTTACCGCCGGTATTATGCTCGCGGCCTGGCTCCTCTGGACCGCCGCGGGGAGCGCCTTGCTGGGCAAATACGCCGATCGCATCAGAGGCAAACCTTTCTTCTTTGCCTTGGTACAGCTTCTCCTCGCCGGTATTCTTCCCGCCACGTTCCTCCTCGTGCGCGCCCTGCGCCCCCTGCTCGGAGTACCGGCAGGGGAGATCGCTTCCCTGCCGCACATGGTCATCGGTATCTTTTTGCTCCTCATCCCCTTTTGCCTGCTCTCGGGCCTGCTCTTTTCCGTGGGGTGCGGTCTCCTGGCGGAGATCGCCGGGCCCGCACAAAGACACGAGGCGCGCACGGTGGCGCGGGTCTTTGCCTACGAGGCCCTGGGGGCGGGGATAGGGGGGACACTTTTCAGTTATCTCCTCATCCATATCTTTAATCCATGGCAGGTCTGCCTGCTCATTGCCGTCCTTATGGCCTTTGCTTCTTTGCTCCTTACAAGGAGGTTGCTGTTCGTGGCCTCCCTGGGGATATGCCTTATGATTGCTACCCTGGCCTTGACGGGGCAACGCCTTGACCGCATCTCACACGGATGGGGGTGGCGGGGGTATAACGTAGTCGCCAGCAAAGACACCATATACGGCACCATCACCGTCATCTCTGATGGGCAGCAGCAAAGCTTTTTTGAGAACGGGATGTTGGCGTTTACCCACCCCGATCCACAGACGGCCGAAGAGGCAACCCACTTCGCCCTGTTGGAGCATCCGCGGCCCCAAGAACTCTTGGTGATCGGCGGCGGGGTCGGCGGTCTGATCGGTGAGGCATTACAACACCCCTCCCTGCGCCACGTGGATTATGTAGAGTTGAATCCCTCCGTGATCTCCCTGGGAAGGGCATTGCTTCCCCCGGCAGCGACCAGTGCCTTGGATGACCCTCGGGTGAAAATCATCCCCATTGACGGGCGCAGGTTTGTCCGGCACGCAAGGCAGCAGTACGATGTGATCATCCTCCACCTCCCCGATCCAACCACGGCGCAGCTCAACCGCTGTTACACGCGGGAATTCTTTGCGGAGGTGAAGGAGATACTCCGTGAGGGGGGGGTCTTTGCCTTTTCCGTCCATTCTTCGGAGAACGTCATCGGACAGACCCTGGGACAATTCTTGCGTTC
>MGQT01000067.1:10271-15502 GCA_001797935.1 Deltaproteobacteria bacterium RBG_16_54_18
GCCCGGTTTCTGGGGGCGCGCGTACAGGGAGTTCTGACCGCAGACCCGGTCTTGTTGGTGAAGCGGGCGCTCGCGCGTGGGCTGCGGCTCACGTATATGCGCGATTATTACTTGCTCTCTAACCTCTCTCCCGAGCGGGTCGGCTATCTCAAATCCATTTTGGAGTCGGGGAGAGGTGCCCCGATCAATAAGGACCTGCGGCCCATCTGCTATTTCTATGACGTCGTCCTCTGGAGCGCCCACGATATTCCCCTGGTGAAGCGCTGGTTTCTATCGCTGTTGGGCCTGCGGGTGGAGTGGTTATTCTTCCTCATTGTCGCTATCACCTTCCTCGTCCTCTGGCGTGGGAGGCGGTCATCGGCATCCCCCGTGTTGTGGGCCGTTGCCGTCACAGGATTTTCCCAGATTGCCCTCGAGGTCATCCTCATTATTTGCTTTCAGATCATCTACGGTTACCTCTACTATGCCATCGGGATGATCATCACCGCCTTTATGATCGGTCTTGCCCTTGGGGGGTGGGTGATCTCCGTCATGCTGGGGAGGATCACCCGGCCGGTACGTCTCTTGTTCCTCATCCAGGGCGCGCTCACCCTCTATGCCTTTGGTATCCTTCCCTTTATCTTGGATCTGCACCAGGGGATTTTCTCTCCCTTCCTTGCCCACGCCATAGAACGGGGTTTCCCCGTGCTCACCCTGGTGGCAGGATTCCTCGGCGGCGTTCACTTTCCCCTGGTCAATAAAGTCTACATGGAAAGCCACAGAGGGATCGGGAGGGTCGGCGGGCTTATGTACGGCATCGATCTCGCCGGTGCCGCCGCCGGGGCCCTGGTCATAAGCGTTGTCCTCCTGCCCATCGTGGGGATCTCCCAGGGGATCGCCGTAATCGTTGCCCTGAACCTCTCCGCCATGCTTTGTTTAGGGGCGGCGGCCTGCAGAAAAGGGTGCCGATAGATCATAGTGAAGAATGGTGGTATACTTACTACAAAGAATATAGATTTTCATCCTACTCGGCGGGATTGAAGGAGGTCGTACTATGAGCGTTGTAAAAAATATCGTCCTTCTTTTTGTCGCCATGGTGGCTGTCACCCTGGCGATAGGGTGTGCCCACGTGATATCCAAGAAGGTGCTGAAGGACGTTGACCCCAGCGTCACCTTTGCCCAGGTTGTTAAGGCCCCGGATGCCTATAAGGGAAAGACCGTGCTCTTCGGCGGTGCAATCATCGAGACCAAAAACTTCACGGATAAGAGCCAGGTAGTCGTCCTCCAGCAGCCACTCGACAGCAGGGACCGGCCTGTGGGAGGGGATATATCGGAGGGGAGATTTATCATACTGGTACCTGGATTTCTCGATCCGGCCATCTACAGCCCCGGCAGGAAGATCACCGTGGCCGGGACGGTCGTGGGGAAGGAGGTGCGTCCTTTGGGGGAGATAGCGTATACCTATCCGCTTATCGAACGGCGAGAGCTCTATCTCTGGCCGGCAGAAAGGCCTGCCTCAGGCCAGCCCCCCGTACAATTCGGCTTCGGCATCGGCATATAAGAGGGGGCTAGGATTCTACGAGGAAACGACGGGCCGTTCCTGCCATGCGCGGGAAGAAGAGGATAACTGACAGGACAAGGAGAAAGGAGTCAGTATGAAGAGATTTTTTATCGTGATGATCATCGTCGGCCTTTTACCCGGCTGTGTCAACGCGGTTTCGCGGGGCGTGCTCAAAGAGGTCGATAGAGATATTACCTTTTCCGCCTTGCTTCAGTCGCCCACCGCCTATAAGGGAAAGGTGGTCTTGCTGGGAGGGGTAATCGTTAGCACGATCAACAAAGAGGACGGAACACTCTTAGAGATCTATCAGACCAGGTTGGATCGCGGCAGGCCGGCGAATACCGATAGCTCGGAAGGCCGCTTTTTGGCCCTGTATCAGGGATATCTTGACAGTGAGATCTATAAGCAGGGGCGCAAGGTAACGCTTGCCGGTACCGTGCAGGGAGAGAAGATTCAGCAATTAGGTGAGGTCGAATACCATTATCCCTATATCATTATCAAAGAGATACACCTATGGCCGGAAGAAAAGCCTGTTCAGTATGAACCGTACCCCTACTCCTGGGGTGTGTGGTATGACCCTTATCCGTGGGGTCCGTGGTATGACCCGTGGTATCCTTGGGGGCCCTGGGGGTATCCGCGGTATTATCACCGTCGGCATCATTGACATCACTAAGCAGTAGAATAGCTCAGGTTTACATTTTTCCCTTGAGGTAGCGCTGCCGTTTGGCTTCCGGGAACTTTTCGATGGCGTACCGGAGCATGGTGCGCGGCATCTTCTGGTAATGTTTTTTTAAGAATTGTTCTTCGATCCGAAGGTTGCGCTTTCCGATCTCGCGGAGCATCCACCCAACTGCCTTATGGATCAGGTCTTCTTTGTCGGTGAGGAGCTTGCGGGCGATCGTGAGGGATGCAGCAAACTCACCACCCTTGATAAAGTAAAAGGTCGCCATGACGGCGATGCGCCGCTCCCACATATTGTTCGACGTGGCGAAATCATGGAGGGGCTTTTTGCTCTTGCCCATCAGGAAGGTGCCGACGATATGCATGGCCGACAAATCCACCAGGTCCCAATTATTGATATACCGCGTGTTTTGCAGGTAGAGCTCATAGATCCTTCTCTTGATATCGACATCGGCTCGTGCATAGGTGCGGACTAGGAGCAAGAGTGCCAGCAAGCGTTCTTCATGGATTGCTGAGCGCAGTAAGTCTATGATATCCGCGAGCGCGAGGTCTTGATATTCTTTTGCCAGCGTCCTGAGCACGGGGGCCGTGATCCCTAAAAAAATATCCCCTTCCCCATATTCTCCCGGCCCGGTCTTAAAATAACGCTGGGACAGTTTTGCTCTTTTCTTATTGCCGAGCCTACGGAGCCGTGTTCTAATCTCCCGTGTTGTCATAGTAGTAATAGAAGCATAACTTTACTATATCACGCCAATTTGCATGATCCTCTCATTTCATAAATCATTATTTGCCAATGAATACCCTCACACCTTTTTGTAAACTTTTTCTTATTCCCAGTTCTTGTATTCTTTTCACGGTGTTCGAAGAAAAGACCCGTCTTATCCTATTAAGCGAGTTTTTCCTGTCCACCATCTTCTCTATTTTTGCAGCCAATATCCTAAATCGCTCCGGACTTATATTACGACAGAAACAGTTGGCGGGACTCTGATGATTGTACAAAGAAACATCGTAATTGTCAGCAATCAACCCATTTTTTTTGCACAATGCAAACGCCTCCGTGCCGGGATATGGCGTAAATATACTGTAGACTAAATTATCGCAATCAATTTTTTTCATAGCTACGACGGTATCATTCAACGTATCCTCAGTTTCCTGAGGAAAGCCAACAATAAAGAACGGATGCAACTCGATATCATATTTTTTAATAATATTACACGCCGAAAGGGCTTCTTCTATGGTAATTTTTTTCCGCATTTGTTTTAATATTTCATTATTACCCGATTCAATTCCAACTTGGATTGAATAACAACCAGCCTTTTGCATAAGATATATTGTTTGCTCATCAATCAACTTTATGTGGATTTCACAACTCCATTTTAGTCCAGGACAATGCCGGATAAGCGCATTGCATAAATCATTTAGATATTTCCTGTTTACCCCGAACGTGTCATCGGCGAAATTAATTATTTTTAAGCCCTTCTTTCGTAGGATATTTATTTCCCTCGCAACATTATCGGGGGAACGAAATCTCACCCGGCGACTCCATATCTTTTGTGACCCGCAAAAGAAACAATTATAGGGGCAGCCCCTTGTTGCAAATATATTTCTGAACGCTGTGAGCGGATAGTGGTCGTAATCTTTCAATACTTCTGGTGCGCTTTCATGAGGGAAACAGAGAGAATCTAAATCATCTACGAATTTTCTGGGAGCATTTTTAACAATCTGATTATTTTTTCTATAGATAATACCGTTAATGCCGTCGAACTTTTTCCCATGTTCTATCGCTTCAAGTAGTTCGACAATAGTATTTTCACCCTCGCCGCTAACTCCTACATCAATATCCGGGCATTTCAGCACATCGGAACCTACCATGGAGGGATGAGGGCCGCCTACTATCACCAGAGTTTGTCTGTTGAATTCCTTGACGAGTTTAGCCACTATGCATGCTGATGCAAAATTTTGCGATTTAGCAGAAATGCCAACAACAAACGGTTTATGATCTCGTATAGTTGATTTTATCTCTTCCCACACACCGTTTGATGCGTTTTTGAGATTGTTCACGTAGTTATCAAAGCCTGTACTGGTCAAGTAGCCGACTTTAATCGATTCGCTGTGGGGATAAAAGTCTGCATTATAAACTGTTACATCCCAACTCGTTTCTTTTTTTATTGTTCCTGCCAGATATCCCAAGGAGAGGGGATATCTATCCAGTGAATATGTATCCTTGAATAACCTATAAAAGGGGGGTTCTATAAGTACAATGTTATACTTGTTTCGTTCCATAGCGATACTGCTTCTTCTTGGCTCATGAGCAATTTTCACTGGCATAGGTCAGAAATAAAATTCTGATGTACTTCTAAAAAAAGTGTAAACACTTTTGGACTATACCGCCGTTGGATGCCCTTGATTTACGTATTATTTCCCCTGGTCCCTCCTCTGTTTGTATCCGCCGGCGTTACTTCCTATTTTTTTTAACCTTCAATTTGCATGGCGGGAGGCCATACCCTTCTGCCGGTGGGAATTGGACGAGATCTTTCCACTGAGGGTCAGCACGAAGCTCCTCCATCTTTTCTTGCACCACGATCCTCGCCGCATGCTTGAGGCATGCCGCCCCATTTCTCTTTATCTTTAAGTTTGTCTTGATCTCTGTTACGGTCTCGTATAGCTCAGGATACCTCTCTTCCAGGTCATCAAAGTGAAGATGGATCAGCTTTCCGTTATTCTCTCTCAGCCATCGTTGCAGGCCGTCAGTCTTGCCCTGTCGCAATTCATCCATGAGCGTTTCATAGGCATCAACGACGTTGCTGTCGATATAATAATCAAGGAGGCTCCTTGGTTCGGGATCTCTGGGGTCTTTGCCATAGTCGGCCTTGTAGGCGTCGACGACGATGATCAGCTTTCGCGCGTGCGGATCGGTCTTCTCCTTTACGATTTTTTCCAGGGCAGTTATGCCGAGGTTGTCGGATGCGCCGCCGTCAATAAGGTGGACATACCAATCTTCTTTTTTGGA
>MGQT01000068.1 GCA_001797935.1 Deltaproteobacteria bacterium RBG_16_54_18
GAGCTTGAAGAAGAATACGGCATTGACACCTATCAGTGCTATGCGGTGACCGATCTTGGCGGTTGCGTGGCCTACGAATGTCGTGAGAAATCCGGCATGCACTTCATGGATGAATATGTTATCGAGATAGTCGATCCTGAGACGGGAAAACAGCTCTCTGCAGGGGAGGTGGGGGAGATTATTGCGACGCCGATCCACAACATCCGCTGGGGCTTGATCCGCTACGGCACCGGCGATATGTCAACATATCTCACCGAACCATGCCCCTGTGGCAGGACCGCCTTCCGCATCAGCGGCATTGTCGGCCGGACCGCCGATGCCGTCAAGGTCAGGGGTATGTTCGTGATCGCCAAGCAGGCAGAGCAGGTGCTCTCCGAGTTCGATCAGATATCTCAGTTCCAACTGATCGTGGGGCGCACTGAGGGGCGCGACGAGCTTGTCTTACGGATTGAGCTAACGGATGAATCAATAAAAGATCAGTTGTCAGGCCGCCTGAGCGAGCGGTTCCCTCAGGTATGCCGTGTGCGATTGGACAGGATTGAGCGTGTGGCCCGCGGGACTATTCCCAAGGAGCGCCAGACGATCGTTGATGAGCGGAAGTGGGAATAGAGGGAAGACAAGCATGCCTTTTTTCCTGCTATTGCGGGTACCTGCGGGGGTGATAGCAAGCGAAAGCTTGTGATTTTTAGAACATAATAACCTTTTTTTTGGTTGCAATTTTTTTTCTTGGGGTATACTATATTGTAATAAATGTAAGAATAAGGAGGTGTTAGACAGTTTTAAGATTGAAAAGGGACTTATGTACCAGTAACGCTAACCTTATTTTAAAAAAGGAGGGGAGAACCATGCGAAAGGTATTAGTCTCTTTCATGATCGCCGTGTTTGTGTGTGCCGGTATGGCGATAGTGGCGGGTGCCCAACAGGCAAAACCGGAGCCAGAGCCTATCAAGGTGGGTGCCGTAATCAACCTCACCGGTCCAGCCTCAACCTGGGGTCAGTTCCACGCCCGAGGCCAGCGGGATTACTTCCGCTACGTCAACGAGAAAAAGGGGGGCGTCGGGGGAAGGAAGATCGATCTCACCGTGGTTGATCACGCGTACAATCCTGCCGAAGCCGTTAAATTCGTGAAGAAATTTTGTACACAAGATAAGATGGACATCATCGCCACCTGGGATGCCGGTTCAGGGTTACTGGCAAAACCGATCGTGCAACAATACAAGACCCCCTGCATAAATTACTCTACAGCCCCTGAAATTCTTAATGCCCCGATTGATTACATGTATCTGCCTTTCGGCAGCTACACGGTAGACTCCCAGGCCGTGCTGGAGTACATCCGCGCCATCCATAAAGGCAAGGGTGCTCCCAAGGTTGGTCTGCTCACCTACAATAATGCCTATGGGAAGGCCATTCATGAGCCGTCCAAGGCGTATGCCGCCAAACACAAGATCGAGATCGTCGGAATCGAGGAATTCCCCTCAAAGGCCGGGGGTGATCTGAGGACGCAACTGGCCGTGCTGCGCAAGCAAGGCGCGGAGTATATCTTCATGCAGATCCTACCGGTCCACATCGCCAATGCCCTCAGGGATGCCGATCTTATTGATTATAAGGTGCCGTTCTTTGGGACCTGGACCGCCACGGACCCGGATTTCTTCGGCTTGGCCAAGGGCAAGATACGGGATCGTCTCTTCATGCAGTTTTCAGGCGGTCTCCCTGTGGATAACCTCCCTGGGGTAACTCTCATGATGGAGGTCGGGCAGTTCAGTGGGATTAAGAAATTCGACACCTCCTATTGGGAGGGCGTGGCCGTCGGCATGATCATGGAGCGGGCCTTCCAGCGTGCCCACGAAAAATTCGGGAAGATCGATACGCAGACCATCAATCAGGCCATGGAGTCCTTCCGTAATGAGGATTTTGGGGGGTTGATACCCAAGACCTCCTACACCAAGAATAACCATGAGGGCTCCGTGGTGGCCAGGATCGTGCAGATTCACGAGGATGCCACCTATACGCCGATGACAAACTTCTTTGTCCCCGGGAAAGGTAAGCTTAAGCTGCGAAAGTAGCGTAATGAAGGCCTTTCGCGGGCAACCGACCATCTTCGCCGCAGCTCAGCCCGATAACCGTCGGGCTGAGCTCACGGTGGAGGCTCTTTCTCTGCAGTTTGGCGGGCTCGTGGCCCTGCAAAATATCAATCTTAACGTCAAGACGGGCGAGTTGTTGGCCATTATCGGGCCCAACGGTGCGGGCAAGACGAGCCTGCTGAACTGTATGACGGGTTACTATCATCCCCAGCAGGGACGGATCACGTTCAATGGCGAGGCAATTACCGGCCTTCACCCCCACAAAATAACGGAGAGAGGCATCGGGAGGACCTTTCAGAATATCGAGTTGTTTCCCGGGGCCAGCGTTATAGCCAATTTGCTCCTTGCCCGCCACATTCACTGTCACTACAGCGTCGGGTTGGCAGCTCTCTTTTGGCCATCGGTCAAGCGGGAGGAGGTTCGCCACCGGCGAGTCGTCGAGGAGATCATCGATTTTCTCGAGATACAATCTATAAGAAAGAAGCCGGTTGGTTCCCTCCCCTATGGCTTGCGCAAGCGGGTGGACTTGGGTCGTGCCCTTGCCTTAGAGCCCAAGCTCCTGGTGCTGGACGAACCTTTTGCCGGCATGACGCTGGAGGAAAAGGAGGACATCGTCCGGTTCCTGGTAGAATTGAACGAGGCATGGGGGCAGACCATGATCCTGGTAGAACACGATATGTCGGTCGTCATGAGCATCTCCCAACGAATTATCGTGTTGGACTTTGGGAAAAAGATCTCGGAGGGTTCCCCCGAAGTCGTACAGAATCATCCTGAGGTCATCAAGGCTTACCTGGGTGATTCAGGGTAGTATGTAGCCAGGTAAGAAACTACGTCAGGGCTATTGAGAGAGGACCATGAAGGCCAATAGAGGGCACATCGACGAACGGACCTTATCTGCCTTCTCCAAGCTTACCTTCCCGCAGATCCTGGACAAGCGGGCGAAACAGTGGGGTTCTACAAGTATTGCCATTCGGGAGAAGGCCTACGGGATCTGGGAAACATATACCTGGCACGAGTACCTGAATTATGTCAAGCAAGCGGCGTTGGGACTTTTGTCCCTTGGCCTCAAACGCGGCGAGTGTGTTGGCATCATCACGGATAATCATCCAGAGTGGCTCTTCAGTGAGCTTGCAGCCCAAGCCGTCGGCGCCTCTACCCTCAATCTCTATACCTCATCGGTGACCAAGGAATTGACCTTCGGACTCAATCGTATTCAAGCCGCCTATGTCGTTGCCCAGGACCAAGAACAGGTCGATAAGCTCTTGGAGGCCCGGAAAGAACTCTCTCATTGCCGTCGCATCATTTACATCGATCGCACGGGGATGAGGACGTATCAGGACAACCCGTGGCTGCTGAGTTTTGCTGAGTTATTGGAACTGGGTAAGGCGTTGCAAAAAAAGAACCCTGGTCGATTTGAAAAGGAGTTGCGAAAAGGCAAAGCGAGCGATCTTGCCCTGATGATCATGACTTCCGGCACCACCGGTCTCCCGAAATTTGCCATGTTGAGTTATGAGAACATCATTGATATGGCAAGGAAGTGGTTGGAGACCTCGCCCATCGGGCTCGGAGACAACTGGATTTCCATTACGCCGCCGGCGTGGATCGTCGATCAAATGTGGGGGATGGGTCTCGCCCTTTGTGGCGGGATGGTCATGAATTTCCCCGAGACGCCGGAAACGGTGACGGAAGATCTTCGTGAAGTCGGGCCTGCCATCATGATTACCTCCTCCAGATTTTGGGAAGACCTGGCCTCCAAGATTCGAGTGAAGATCAGTGACTCCGGCATTATCAAGCGTGGTCTGTACCACCTCTGCCAGCGGATCGGGGAAACTGCGGTAGACAGGGAGTCTAAAAAACAACCTATTCCCCGGTGGTTAGGTTTTTTTGTCCGGGTTGCATCGGGGATCATTTATCGATCCCTCTTGGATCGAGTGGGATGTTCCCAGCTGCGGGCCGCCATCACCGGTGGGCACCCCATCAGCCCCGATGTCATTCGCTTCTTTAGGGCCATCGGATTGAACTTGAAGCAGGCCTATGGTCTCACCGAGGCCAGCGGGGTCTTTCAAGTCCAGCCTGATGGGGAGGTGAAGCCGGAGACGGTCGGCAAATCATTGCCCCGCACCGAGGTCAGAATTGCGGATGATCAAGAGGTATTGGTTGCGAGCCCGTCGAACTTCATAGGGTACTATGAGGATCCCACGGAGACGGCCGCGACATTGGCCGATGGGTGGTTGCATACCGGGGATGCAGGCTATTTTGATGCAGATGGTCACCTCGTCATCATCGGGCGCAAACAGGAGATCATGCGCACCAAAGAGGGAGAGGCCTTTTCACCGGATTTCATAGAGACGCGGCTCAAATTTAGTCCCTATATAAAGGAAGCGGTGATCTTCGGTGAGGGGATGCCCCATATCGCGGCGATGATTAACATCGATATGGAGACCTCGGGGGATTGGGCCAAGGATCGTCAAATCCCCTATACCACCTATACCGATCTTTCTCAGCAATCGGCGGTGGAGGAATTGATCTGCAACGAGGTCCGGGCAGTGAATCAACGTTTGCCCGGGCATATGAAGGTTCACAAAATGTTGCTCCTCTACAAACTCCTTGATGCCGATGATCAGGAATTGACCCGAACCGGCAAGGTGCGCAGAAAGTACGTCTATGAGCAATATAACAACTTGATCGAGGCCATGTATGGGGATCAGAGGGACATAGCGGTGAAGGGTAACGTGCGATATCGGGACGGAACAGTGGGCATCATTGAGACAACGGTGAGGATATTAACGCTCGCATAAGGAGGGATATACACCCATGGAATTTTTCGTTCAACTCCTGGTCAATGGTTTATCCATAGGTTTTTTATACGCCCTTTCCGCCTTGGGGTTTGTTATGATCTTTAAATCGAGCAGTGTGCTCAATTTTGCCCATGGTGAACTGCTGGCCATTGGCGCCTTTTTCTTCTTGATCCTTGCCGCTTCGGCCAAGGTGCCCATCGTGCTCTGTTTTGCGCTGACCTTGCTCGGGTGTTTTGCCCTCGGCTTTATTATCGAGAGGCTTTTTCTCAGGCCTCTTATCGGCGAAGCACTTATTCAGGTTATCATGCTGACCGTCGGGTTGGCCGCTATGTTTAAGGGATTAATGCTCTTTATCTTCGGCGGTAATTTTTTCAAATATCCGAGCTTCCTCCCCGCGGCGCTTTCTGTTACGTGGGGGATGATCAATGTACCATCGGCATACGTTGCATCCTTCATCATTGGTCTTTTTTTCCTCGGCCTCTTCGGATTTTTCTTTAAGTATTCTTCACAAGGTATATACATGCGGGCTGTGGCTGATCACCAGACCGCCGCCCTTTCCTTAGGGGTTCACGTGAGGAGGGTCTTTGCCCTCTCATGGGCCATTGCAGCGGTGGTGTGTGCCGTGAGCGGGATCGTTTTGGGGATCATGCATGGTGTTAATGTGCATGAACTGAGTTCCATAGGTCTTAAGGTCTTCCCGGTGGTCATCCTGGGAGGCCTGGACAGCATCGGCGGGGCAATTGTGGGGGGGATCATCATCGGGTTGCTTGAGACCTTTACCGGCGGATATATCTCCGGTTCCTTGGGGGAGGTGATCCCCTACATTATCCTGGTGTTTATTCTGTTGATCAAGCCGTACGGACTCTTTGGCTCGGTGGAGATAGAGCGGGTGTAAATGGATATGCCGTGCTCGCCTATCATGTATATTTCTTGTGAGAGGAAGAGAAGGGGATGCGCAAACTGAAATTCAGGCCATGCGGTAATTTTAAAGAGCGCTATGAACAAGATATTGCCATCTTCGAGACGGACTTCGGAAGGGTGTGGGTATGGGTCGGCCTTGTACTCCTTCTTAGCAGCGTGCCCTTCATCGCCGGTTCGTATACCCTCTACATCATCAACAGCATTGGAATCGCTGCCATTGCCGCCATCGGTCTTAACATCCTCATCGGGTATACGGGGCAGATATCCTTGGGCCACGCGGCCTTTTTCGGCGTCGGGGCGTACGCTGCTGCCATCCTGGCTACCAAGATGGGTTTCCCCTTCTGGCTCTCCGTCCTTGCCGCCGGGGGCATCGCCGCTCTGGTGGGGATGATCTTTGGGATCCCCTCGGTTCGCCTCAAACACCTGTACCTCTGCATCGCCACGCTGGCGGGCCAGTTCATCATCGAATACGTTCTCATGAACTGGGAAGGCTTAACCAATGGGCCAGCAGGCATTATACTTCCCCGTGCAACGCTCTTTGGATTGGATATCAGCGGGGATCAATCATTTTTTTGGGTCGTCTTTGTGTGCCTCGCACTCATGTGCTGGATGGCCGTCAACCTCATCCGCAGCCGATACGGTCGTGCCTTCATCGCCATCCGCGACAACGACCTTGCTGCCGAGGGAATGGGCATCCCCATCTTTCGCTATAAACTCCTTTCGTTCGGCATCAGTTCTTTTTACGCTGGGTTCGCCGGCGGGCTTTGGGCCTACTATACCACGAGCATCACCCCGGAACCGTTTACCATCTTTCTTTCCATACAATATATTGCCATGATCATCATCGGGGGCCTTGCAAGCATACCCGGTTCAGTGTTCGGGGCCATTTTCATCATTATCTTAAACGAAACATTGAGTAGGATTACGGAGTATATCATGAATACGGGGATACTCTCGGGGATCGCCCTGACCGTAGCCCCCCTGCGCGAGTTCGTCTTCGGATTGGCAATTGTTTTGTTCCTCATCTTCGAGCCGCGCGGACTCGCTGAGGTGTGGCGTGTTGTCCGCTCCAGCTTTAGGTTGTGGCCGTTTTCCTATTGAGCGCACGGTGAGCCATGAAAAAGGATATCCTCCTGCAAATAAATAATATCAGCGTTGTTTATTCTGATGTCATTCAAATCCTGAAAGGCGTGTCACTTGCCATTGGGGAGAAGCAGATTGTTTCCCTGCTCGGGAGCAATGGTGCAGGCAAGACAACGACCCTGCGAGCCATCTCCGGGCTGCTGAAGCCGGAGAATGGAGCGGTAACTGAAGGCACCATTGAGTATGAGGGCCGATCTATTCAGAATGCGCCGCCCGAGACAATTACCCGCCTGGGGATCATCCAGGTATTGGAGGGACGCCCACCATTCGAACACCTCACCGTGGAGGAAAACCTCAGGGTAGGGACGGCGGCCCGGTCCGGTCGTTTCTCCAAACAGGATCTGGACCTTGTGTACCATTATTTCCCTCCTTTACTGGCCCGCAAAAGGTCTCTGGCTGGATACTGCAGCGGCGGCGAGCTGCAGATGCTTGCTATCGGGAGGGCCTTGATGGCAAAACCCAGGCTTCTGCTCTTGGACGAACCCTCCTTGGGGCTCGCACCCTTGCTGGTGAAAGAGATCTTTGAGATCGTGGGGCGCATCAATAAGGAGCAGGGCACCACGATTGTCGTCGTGGAACAGAATGCCAGCATGGCCTTGCAGTTGGCCCACTATGGGTATGTCATGGAAAACGGCAAGATCGTGATGGAGGGAGCGGCGAGCGAGCTCAGGGAGAACCCGGATGTAAAGGAGTTCTACTTGGGTATTGCCTCCTCCGGCACGTTGAAGACCTATAAAGATGTCAAGGCCTACAAGCGACGCAAGCGGTGGCTCTAAGTTTAAATATGTGTCCTCTTTCAGAGCAAAAACACGCTAGGCATTAAAAACTAACCAGTTAGACAGATTCTGCGGTTATGATTGTCGGCGTATTAGGCTGACAAACCAGTCTAGGGGCGCTTATAGTGGTCAGTCTACTCATTATTATACCAAAACGGTAGAAGTAGATATAAAAAGTAGTTGACTTCTTTTAATATATATGCTATACTCATAGTAAATCTATTTTAAAGGAGGTTGCTATGAGAACAATAAGGGTATCAGAAGAGGTGTGGCAGGCTATCGCAAGTCACGGAAAATTTGGAGAAACAGAGGATGACGTCCTCCGTCGCATTTTAAAGTTACCGCCACAATCAACGATAGACGATTCAACAAAACCCTCACAAATCGGTAGGGGGCGGACCCCTCGTAGGTCCTTCGCCACCCAGCGGATCAGCGCTAATATCAGCAATAATCA
>MGQT01000069.1:0-961 GCA_001797935.1 Deltaproteobacteria bacterium RBG_16_54_18
ACCCCGCGGGCGCGAGGACGGGGCCGACTATGTCCTCTCGCCTTTTACTGCCGACGAACGTCCGCTTATTAAAGAAAGCGTGGAACAGGCTGTTCAGGCCATCGAGACCATTATTGCATCCGGCGTTGACCAGGCGATGAATACATATAATTAAATGATACTGATCAGACTGTGCATTGATTGTTAGCTAAGGCAGTTATCGACAGGTAATGATCGTTGCAAAATTCTCAAGTATAACAGCGTTAAAAATTAAACCGATTCCACATAATAATAAATTGAACGCTATTATATGGAATAAACAGCCTTTTTTAATAGTTTATCCACGCAAAATCATTGACACGCACCCATATGTATTTAAAATGTTATAAATTATAGAATAAGCATAAAAATAAATGTTATAAGAGGATAAATGAAATTTAAAATTAATACAGGAATATTCGCCATCGAAACAGATGCGGATAGTTACAAATTATCTATGTCAATTACAATGCTCGTGTTTTTATTAGCCGACATATTTGTTGTTTTAAAATGTCAATCGTTAGGATGGATTCAATACCTAATTTATGCAATAATATTAGCAATAGAAATATTATTTGTAATATTAATAATTAGGGGAAGACCATCGAAACTAACAGAAAAGAAAGAGGGTATTATGGAAAGCAACAAACCAAATGAAAATCGAATGAAATTAAAGGATATTAATATTAATGCAAATATTAAAAATGCAGACAAGGCAACGGGCATGGAACATACAGGAAATGCAGAATTGGAAAATGTAAGTGTTAATTTAACAGCATCAAACGTAAAAGAAGCAACCGGGTTTAAATCAAATTCTAGTTTAACAGGAATAACAACAATGTGTTCGTGTGGTAAATCGTTTGGTACTGCCTATACTGGAACTATGCCTGATTTTCGTACATGTCCATATTGTGGAAAACGATATGAAAACAATAAACATTAA
>MGQT01000069.1:1015-1311 GCA_001797935.1 Deltaproteobacteria bacterium RBG_16_54_18
ATTTATTATAGCTGGCCTCGCTGCTTAACTCCGTCGTTCGGACCTGATTGCTTGTCGCCCTCATCATATTGGCATAGTAAGACTTGACAAGGCGAAAGAAAAAATGCCCGTGAAATAACCCACGGGCATTTTTTATTGTCAGATTTAATGTAACCGGTATTATTTTTCTTTTTTCTGTTCTTTCTTCTCTTCTTTTTTCTGTTCTTCTTTCTGTTCTTCTCCCTTTTCCCCTTCTTCCTTCTCTCCCGCAACTGCCGTTTCTTCCGTCACCTCTTCTACCACAGCGACAACTTCTT
>MGQT01000069.1:1342-11846 GCA_001797935.1 Deltaproteobacteria bacterium RBG_16_54_18
CTGCCCCACATCGGTCACTATTTTCGCTTTCTCCAGGCTTATATCCGCCACATGGATAGAGTCACCGATATTGAGCGCCGTGACATCCACATCGATTCGCGGCGGGATGTCTCCGGGGAAGCACTTAATCTCGATCTCTCTGAGGATATGTTCGATCAAGCCGCCATTTGCCGCGCCCACAGCCTTGCCGACGATATGGATAGGCACATTCACATGTATTTCCTCGTCCATGGCAATGGCGTATAGGTCCGCATGTAACAGGGTCCTCTTGATCGGGTCGAGCTGTTTATCCTTGAGGATAACGGTCTTGGTAATAGGGCCGCTTGCTGCCCCCTCGATGGTAAGATTGATCAAGCTCCGTTCCCCCGCGCCCCCCTTGAGGACCTTGCCGAGCTCCAGCGGATTAATCGTTATATGGATAGGTTCTTCACGATGTCCGTACACGACGGCGGGGATCAACCCCTGATGGCGCAGTTTGCGCGCCGCTTCCTTTCCTGTATCCGTTCTCATCTGTACTGCTAATGGTCTGTTTTCCATCCGTTACTCCTTCATTGTCATTTATACAAACAGGGAACTCACCGACTCATTGCCGTGAATCCGTTTGATCGCCTCACCAAAGAGTTCGGCTACCGAGAGGACCTTTATTTTCGTGGTACGACGTCCTTCAAGGTCTATGGGCACGGTGTCGGTCACGATGATTTCTTCAATGGGAGATTTATTGATGCGCTCGATGGCCTTGCCTGACAGCACGGGATGGGTACAACAGGCGTAGACCGAACGGGCCCCGTGTTCTTTAAGCGCCTCTGCCGAGTTGGTGAGCGTGCCTGCGGTGTCCACCATGTCATCCAGAAGCACGACCGACTTACCTTCCACTTCGCCGATAATGTTCATCACTTCCGCGACATTGGCTACCTGTCTCCTTTTGTCAATGATGGCCAGCGAGGCGTCGAGCCGCTTGGCAAAGGCCCTGGCCCGTTCCACGCCGCCGGTATCGGGGGAGACGATTACCAGATCATTGCTAAACCTGTTGCGGAGGTACTCCAGGAGGATAGGCGAGGCATACAGGTTGTCGACGGGGATGTCGAAAAATCCCTGAATCTGCCCGGCATGGAGGTCCATGGTCAACACCCGCGAGGCCCCGGCTACCGTAATAAGATTGGCCACGAGCTTGGCGGTAATGGGCTGCCGTGAGGCCACCTTGCGGTCCTGCCTTGCGTAGCCGTAATACGGGATGACGGCATTGATCCGCTCTGCCGAGGCCCTTCTCAGGGCATCCATCATAATGAGCAGTTCCATCAGGTTGTTGTTGACCGGCGGACAGGTGGATTGTACCACGAACGTATCGAGACCGCGCACGTTTTCGTCGATTTCCACCGCCACTTCCCCATCGCTGAAGGTCTTTACCTGTGCCTTGCCGAGGGGGGCGCCTAAATAGCTGCAAATCTGATCTGCCAAACGAGGGTTGGCGTTTCCCGAAAAGATTTTGAAGCGGCTCTCAACCGTTGCCATGTTTCACGGTACCTTGTTTATAATTTTGTAATAAAAAATGGCTGGGGTGGGAGGATTCGAACCTCCGAATGCGGGATCCAAAATCCCGTGTCTTACCGCTTGACGACACCCCAACGTTTTTTATGCTTCGGTAAGGGTGTGGGCGACAAAGCTCAGCCACCCCTTGGCTCTCGTTGCTTCCCGCGCCGCTTGCTGCGCCTCTGCCTCCGTTGCGCAGAACCCGAAGACCGTGGGGCCGCTTCCTGCCATCAAGACCCCGTGCGCACCTGCGGCGTGCAGTTTTTCTTTTATCTCCCCGATAATAGGCAGCAGTTCCCTTGCCGGTCGTTCCAGATCATTGCGTAGAAAATCGCCCATCTTTTTAAGGTCTTGGGGAGGCTTTGGAATTTTAGTCTCCCCCCCCTGCTTTGTCAACCCCCATTTCCCCTGTTGGTATACCTGCTGCGTGGAAAGGGGCACGCCCGGATTGACCAAGACGAGCCATGCCGTAAGGGGGGGGAGTACACTCATGACCCGTTCCCCCCGTCCTCCCATGACGGCGCCCTTGCCCACGATAAAAAAGGGTACATCCGACCCGAGTGCCGCTCCCATTTCTTGCAGGGCCTCAGGGGGCATCTGCGTCTGCCACAAGATGTCCATGGCCTTGAGCACCGTTGCGGCATCGCTGCTTCCTCCGCCGAGCCCGGCGGCCACGGGGATACGCTTGGTGAGCTTTATCCGCACCCCTCCTGCCAGGGCGTGCTCTTTCAGGAATAAAGCGGCGGCGCGATAGGCGAGATTTTCCTCCTTTACAGGAAGTCCGGGGTGGGAGCACGCAAGGCTGATCCCCGCCGATGCCTCCCTGACAACCGTGAGCTCATCGGCGAGGCTAATCGGATACATCCAGGTTTTGATCTCGTGATAATCGTCAGGCCGCTTCCCCAGGACCTCGAGCCTGAGGTTGACCTTTGCCGGGGCACGGAGGGATAACCGCTCCATGGGTGAGAGGGAAGAAGGTCCGCTGCGTGAGCGTGGGCCTACAGGGATTGTACTTCCTTGATCTCGGGGATCTGCTCTTTCAAGGCGCGCTCAATACCCATTTTGAGCGTCATGGTGGACATGGGGCACGTCCCGCACGCCCCCGTCAGCTTGACCTTGACGACCCCGTCGACCACGTCCACCAGCTCTACATCTCCCCCATCCGCCTGTAGATTGGGTCTGATCTTGTTCAATACCGCTTGCACTTTTTCCCGCATGGTTTACTCCTTGTGTGGCGTGAAGAGCAATACGCTCTCGGCCTGAGAGTGCATCCTCCGCCTTTGCTAGGGCAACTCGCTGAGCTGCCGCCTGCTTGTTACGCCTTTTCCTCGCCCTCTTTCTTCCGCGCGAATATGCCGATCGGTTTCTCGTCCTTCTTGTCTTCTTTGTGTTGCCCTTCTTTCTTTTCTTCCTTTTTCTTCATCTTGCAGTTGCCTTCCAAGATTGCCCCTTCGTCCATGACGACAACAGGGGCGGTGATATTGCCGATCATCCTGCCCGGGTGATGAAGCTCTACCCGCTCCTTGGCGGTGACGGTACCCACGACTTCGCCCTGGATCACGGCGATGCCGACATTGACCTGCCCCTCCATCCTCCCCGTATCTCCGATGATCAGGGTATCGTCGCTGCGGACCTCCCCCTTGAAACGGCCGTCGAGCCGTACTGCCCCGGTATAGGTCAGCTTACCCTCGAAGAATGTCTCCGCCCCCATAAAGGCGTTCACCTCACGTCGCTCTAGGGGGTCCGTTCCTTTAGCCTCTTTTGACTTCTTGTCCAACATAGGAGTTCCTCCTCATGCAGTTTTGGTATATCTCTCATGGCCGCATTGAAGACTACGCGGCGGCCTATCTCCCCCGTATGAGCGCCAAGATCCGCTCCAGGTCATCCAGGGAATAAAATTCGATCTCGATCGCCCCCTTCGTGCCTCTCGTCTTGATCCGCACCTGCGTCTTGAGGATGTGGCGCAGCTCATCCCGCAGGGATTCTATCTCAGGCCGCGTTGCCGCGCTCGCGACGGGTCGTGCCTCGCCATCGAGGAGACGTCTGATACCTTCCTCTGCCTCACGCACCGAGAGGCCTTTGCTCACGATCCTGCGGCAAAAGGAAACCTGTTGCGCCTCCGTGCGCAGGGCGAGCAGGGAGCGCGCGTGTCCCATGCTGATCGTGTTTTTTGCCAGGGCATCCTTGACCTCCGCGGGGAGTTTTAACAGCCGCACCGCGTTTGCGACGGAGGATCGGTCCTTGCCGATCCGCTGGGCCAAGGCCTCCTGGGTATACGCGAATTCCGTCATCAACCGCTGATACGCCTCCGCCTCCTCCAGGGGGTTGAGGTCTTCGCGCTGGAGGTTTTCTATGAGGGCCATCTCCATAACTTCCTGATTAGTGGCCTCTTTAATGAGAATGGGGACCTTGCTCAGTCCGGCCCGTTGGGCCGCACGCCACCGGCGCTCGCCGATGATGAGCTCGTAGCCTGCGCCGGTTTTATCCGGGCGGACGACCAGCGGTTGGAGGATTCCTTTTTCGCGGATGGATTGGGCAAGTTCCTCAATGCCGTCGTCGGCGAGGAGTTTTCTCGGCTGCCAGGGGCTCGGATGGATATCGCGAATATCGCACTGGAGGAGATCTCCTCGATCTCCTTTTTCCATTTGCGGCAGGAGCGCCTCCAAACCCTTGCCGAGGGCAGCTCGTTTAGCCATGGTGTTTCTTTCCGTTGGTGAGGATCTCGTTGGCCAATTCCAGGTAGCTCTGTGCCCCCCGGGACTCGGCATCATACAGGATACACGGTTTCCCGAAACTCGGCGCCTCGCTCAGCTTGACATTGCGCGGGATGATGGTGGAAAAAACCCTTCCTTTAAAATGGGATCTGATCTCGTCGGCCACCTGTTGCGAGAGGTTGTTGCGCAGATCGTACATGGTCAGCAAGATCCCTTCGATTTGGAGGTCGGGATTTAAGTTTTCCTTGACGAGCCTGATGGTCTTTAACAGTTGCGTCAATCCCTCCATGGCGTAGTATTCACACTGCAAAGGAATAAGCACGGAGTGGGCGGCGGTCAAGGAATTGACCGTAAGCAGACCCAAAGAGGGGGGGCAGTCAATAAAGATGAACTCATAGTCTGGTATGACATCTTGCAAAATCCCCTTTAATTTTTTTTCCCGGGCGATCTCATTGATTAATTCGATCTCCGCCCCGATTAAATCGGTATTGGCAGTGACTATCTTCAGATGGGGGATCTCGGTATCCTTGATGACCTGCTTGATGTTTGCCTCCCCGATCATCGCGTGATAGAGGTTTTCCTGTATGGCCTCCTTCGTGTAGCCGACGCCGCTCGAAGAATTACCCTGCGGATCGGCATCGATCAGGAGGGTCTTGACCTGGGACATGGCGATGGAGGCGGCAAGATTCACCGCGGTGGTTGTTTTTCCCACCCCACCCTTCTGATTCGCGATGCTGATGACCCTCCCCATATAAAAATTTTCCTCAGGCGGCCTTTTGTGTTACTTAACACAAACGCACCTCTTTGAAAAGGGGTAATTTCCCTGCACGGCACATGCCGCTGTTACATCTGCACGCGTTGCAGGATCACGAGGAAACGCTGCTCCTTTGTAAAGGGGAGGGTCAGCTTTTTTATCTCGATTAATCGCATGCCCAGTGAGGCCCATTCCATTTCCCGTTCTTCTTCCTCTCCCCGCTTTCCCCGCATCCCCACGATGGAGCCGTCTTTTTTTGTATACGGAAGCGCGAGGCGCACGGAGGGGAACAGGCCTGCTACGGCGCGCGATACGACGAGATCGAAACCGCCGGCGTATTGTTTTATTATCGCGGGGTCTTCGGCGCGCCCATGGACGATCTCTATCCCTTCCAACTGCAAGCCCCTGACGACATGGCGAAGAAAGAAACACTTCTTTTGCGACGCCTCCAGCAGGCAGACGGCGATCGAGGGGGCAAAGATCTTCAAGGGCAGACCGGGGAACCCGGCTCCGGCCCCGATATCCAGGACTTTGTTCACGCCGCGCAGGTAGGGGACGATAGTAAGGGAGTCCAGGAAGTGCTTGATTGCTATCTCCCGGTCTTGCGTCACGGCCGTGAGGTTTATCCGCTCATTCCAGTGTTTGAGTTCAGCTATATAATAGAGGTAACGTTCCAGCACGGGAGGAGGCAGCGATATCCCGATCTGTTCTGCTCCCCTGAACAATATGTCGGTGATGTCCGGCATTTCAATGAGTAAACTATCCCACCAACTTGGTAATTTAAGGGGTCGAGGATGCAATCCCGCTCATCAATATAGATTTAAGGAAACGGGATGGCGTTGGCGACAGGGTTCTCGGGGTCAAGTGAAGTAAGGAATAGGTTCTGCTTGAACCCTAGAATCCTCCCGCTGTGCGGCCCCCTACCATTCGGATATTTTTATTGATGGGGTGACGCATGGCGGCAGATCCCGCTTTCCACAAAATCTGAACTAAGTCCCGCCCTACGTTATACAACAATCTGAATGGCGGGATGTCACAGAGTGACAGAGCGAGATAGACCCCTCCCGCTTTGCGGGACCCCGCTATCAACAAAATCTGAATTAAGGAGTGGGGTAGACCCCTCGCTACCGCCTTATGCGGCAGCGTCTTATTTCGTCTTGAACGCCTCTTCGATGCCGATGTATTTTTTTCGCAGCTTCGGCTTTTCTATTTTGCCGGTCGGATTACGCGGCACCTCCCCGAAAAAGATCTTCCGCGGCCGTTTGTATTTGGGGAGTGCTTCGCAGAAGGCAAGGACCTCCTCCTCGCTCATCGCCTGCCCCGGCACGAGCTCGACGACGACGGTGACGATCTCGCCCAAGCGATCATCCGGGTAGCCGATGGCGGCGACGTCTTTTATCTTCGTGTTGGTATGTAAAAAATCTTCGACCTCGACGGGGAAGACATTTTCGCCGCCGCAGATGATAACGTCTTTTTTTCTGTCCACCAGGAAGATAAAGCCGTCTTCATCCAGACGGGCCATGTCCCCGGTATAGAGCCATCCGTCTCGCAAGGCGGCGGCGGTCGCCTCGGGGTTCTTGTAGTATTCCCGCATCACCCCGTCCCCCCGCACCGCCAGTTCTCCGACCTCGCCTGAGGGGACCGGCTTGCCCTCCGGATCCACGATCCGCGACTCCCAGTTGAAGCCGGGGAGCCCGATGGCGCCGATCTTGTGCTCGTTCTCCATCCCGAGATGGACACACCCCGGCCCGGTCGATTCACTGAGCCCGTAATTGGTGTCGTAGGCCATGGTGGGGAAGTACTCCTTCCAGTGTTTTATCAAGGAAGGGGGGACGGGTTGCGCGCCGATGTGCATGAGCCGCCACTGGCTGAGGCGATAATCAGTCGGCTTCAACTCCCCGCTGTCGAACTTCAGCAGGATATCCTGGGCCCAGGGGACGAGGAGAAAGACGATCGTTCCTTGTTCCTCGCTGACGGCGTCTAAGACGTATTCCGGCGTCGCACCTTTTAAGATGACGCCGCGCCCGCCGACGATGAAACTCCCGAACCAGTGCATCTTGGCGCCGGTGTGATAGAGGGGGGGGATGAGGATAAAATTGTCTTTCCTTGTCTGCTGGTGGGCCATATTTTCCGTGACGCACGCGCACGCCATATTCTTGTGGGTGAGGAGGATCGGCTTGGGCCGCCCCGTGGTTCCCGACGTGAAGTACAGGCCGCAGGGATCGTCAAACGTGATCTCGGTTGCCGGCGGTTTTGCCGGGGAAGATGCCAGGGCCTTTTCCAGCGGTTCCGCATACGAGGGCGCATTCTTCCCTGCGAAGAGGTAATGCCCGATTCCGGGCATGGCGTTTTTACCGGCGTCGATCCGCTCGGTGAACTCCTCACTGAAGATCATCGCCTTCGGCTCGGCCACCTCGGCGCAGTATTGTATATCCTCGCTGGTGAAGCGGAAGTTCAGCGGCACCGCCCACGCGCCGGTGCGCACAATGCCAAAATAGGCAATCATCCACTCGAGGGAATTCATCATGAGGTGGATGACCTTGTCTCCTTTTTTAATGCCCCGTTTTATGAGGGCGTGGGCACAGCGGTTCGCGGCCTCATCGAATTGCTGCCAGGTGATTTCCCGGCGCTTCTTTTCTTCCGGGATACGCTCGATGAGCGCGCAATCAGTCGGGTACAGGCGGGCATTCCGGGCCAGCATCTCTCCGATATGGATATCCATACGCCTCGTTCTCCTTCCTGCGGTCAGATTAGTTATGCGATCTTACCTTACCCCTAAGTATAGCACCATACCTTTTCTTGACAAGGTCGGCATCAGCGTACTATCTTTAAACAAAGTGTCAAAGCTCGATGTCGCGGTGGAGAGTACATGGTTGAGCAACGAAACATAAAACCGGCGGCCCTCACGAGATTGCAGGAGATCGCCAACGATCCGTACGGATGCCTGGCCGATCTGCGCAAGCGCAAACGGATCATCGGGAGCACCCTCGCGGATGTCCCCGAGGAGCTGATCCATGCTGCGGGGCTGCACCCCTTCTTGATCTTGGGGACGAACAACCCCATCCGTCATTCCGCCGCCCTCTTGCCGGACAACTCGTGTTCCTTGGCGCGGAGCAACCTGGAACTCGTGGTCGGATATCAGAGCGCGTTTTTTGACGGCTTTGTCCTCTCCCAGGTCTGCGACACGACCCAGCACCTCGGTGATATCTGGAAGCGGAAGTTTCCCGACCACTACTTTGAGAACTTCTTGACGCCCCGGCAGGTGGCCCGTCCGAGCGCCCGCGCCTGGTACGCAGAGGAGTGCCGCAGACTGCGGGGGGCGCTGGAGCAATATGCCGGACGCGCGATCACTGACGCGGCCCTGCGGGAGAGCTTTGCCCTGTACAATGAAAACCGCGCCTTGCTCAGGCGGCTCTACGCGATCAAGCGCGAGGCGCCGGCCCTGATGACCAACCGGGAATTTTTCGACGCGGTCAAGGCGGGCTTTTTCATGGACCGGGGGGAGCACAATGAGCTGGTGCAGGCAGTTGTTCAGTGGGCCGAGCAGACGAAGGATCACCAGGCGTCCGCAAACGGTTATTTCCGGGTCATCTGTGTGGGGATCGTGGTGGAACCGCCGGCGCTCTACGATATGATCGACGAGGTCAAGGGGACCATCGTGGCCGACAACCTTTGCACGGCCTCGCGGTATATCTTTTATGACGTCGAGACCAAGGGAGACCCTGCCGAGGCCTTGGCCGACCGGCACCTGCGCAAGCCTTATTTTACGCCCATCAACGAGGACGTGCGCCGGATATACGCCGACCTCATCTCTCTCTGCCGCGACAACAACGGGGAGGCGATCTTCTACGTGCATATCAAGTATTGCGAATCGCAGGACTACGACCTGCCGGACATCAAGGCGGCCATGCGGACGGAGGGAATCCCCTTCCTGGAGCTGGAGACGGAGTACCAGACGACCCACCTTGCTCAGTTGAAGACCCGGCTGCAGGCCTTTTGTGAATCCCTCTTCACGAAAGGGGCGCAAGGGGGTGTGCGATGACGGCGGCGAGCGCCAAGCCATCCTCGAAAGAGCTCTCCCGGGTATTGACCGAGGGGTACCTGCTGGATGCCCGCACGGCCCACGAGCACGGGAAGTACGTGGCCTATACCACCGCGGTGTCGCCGGTCGAGCTCTTTGTGGCGCACGACGTCATCCCTATCTATCCGGAGAACCACGCCGTGGCCTGTCTTACCAAGCGCATGGGAACGGAGCTCTCCCTGGCCATGGAAAAGCAGGGGTATACGAGCCACCTCTGCGCCTATGCCCGCTCCGATTTGGGATATCGGATCACCGGCAAGAGCGCCATGGGGGGTATCCCCGACCCCGACTTCCTCTTGGCCTGCAATGCCCAGTGTTTTACCCTGACCAAGTGGTTTGAGGTCCTCTCGCGCAAATATGAAGTCCCCCTCTTTGTCTTCGACACCCCCCAGTGGATCCGCGAGCCCGGGGCGCGCAAGGAGATCGTCAAATATTGCGTGGCGCAGCTCAAGGAGCTGATCGCGGCCCTGGAGCAGTTGACCGGCAAAAAGTATGATTATGACCGTCTGGCCCAGGTAATGGCTTACTCACAGCAGGCAAGCGTGCTCTACCGGCGCTTTCTTGACATGGCCGCGTACAAGCCCTCGCCTATCAGTATCTTTGATGCCTTAATCCACATGGCCATCACCGTCTATCTCAGGGGTACCCCGCAGGCCGTCGAGTACTATCAGATACTCTGCGACGAAATCCAGGCAAAGGCGGATCAGGGGGTCGGTGTGATAGCGGATGAGCGTTTTCGTCTGTATTGGGAGAACCTGCCGGTCTGGTTTAAGTTTAAGGATCACTTCAACCTTCTGAAGTCCTACGGCGCCAATATCCTGACCTCGCTCTACGTCCACGCCTGGAGCTACGAGTTCGACCTTGCCAAGGACCCCTTGGAGACCCTGGCGGAGAACTACTGCTCCCGCTTTTCCAACGTCACCCTAGAGGAGCGGGCCGAGATGGCCCTGGACCTCTTCCGGCGCTACTCCATGAACGGGAGCATCATGTTTGTCAACCGCAGCTGCAAGGCGGTCTCCTTTGCCGTCTATACGCTCAAGGAGATCATCACCGAGACCACGGGCTATCCCGCCCTGATCTTTGAGTCGGACATGGGGGACCCGCGTTTTTACTCCGAGGCGCAGATCAAGACGCGCATCGAGGCCTTTCTGGAGACCCTTCAGCGCCGGCAGGCAGCAGGCGCTTAGAAGGCTTTTCGCCCTCAGACCGACTGGCTGCTGACGAGCTTGCGGGGGGGCTTCCTTGACTAATCCTTGCTTTTGTGATCTCCTGTACTCGATGCGGATCCTGTTGATCTCGGCCAACCGGGAACGGATGCCCTATCCCGTTGCTCCGTTGGGCCTTGCTTATATCGCCCAAGCACTCACTCAGGCAGGGCACGACGTACAGGTAACGGATCTGTGCTTCTCTGCGGACATCCAGGGTGAC
>MGQT01000070.1:0-14608 GCA_001797935.1 Deltaproteobacteria bacterium RBG_16_54_18
GGTGAAAAGACATGCATTTTTTTCAGCATAAAGACGGCGTCCTCTACGGAGAAGAATGTTCGGTAGAGGCGATAGCCCGCGAGATAGGAACTCCCTTCTACCTCTACAGCTATCGCACACTCGTGCGCCACTTTGAAACCTTTGACGCGGCCTTCAGCGACCTTCCCCACCTCGTCTGCTACTCGGCCAAGGCCAATTCCAACGGCGCCATCCTGAAGACATTCATCTCCCGGGGAGGGGGGATCGACATCGTCTCCGGTGGTGAGCTCTTTCGAGCCCTGCAGGCCGGCGCCAATCCCGCCAAGATCGTCTATTCCGGCGTGGGAAAGCGGGAGGATGAGATCAGGTACGCCCTGCGCGAGGGGATATTGCTGTTTAATTGCGAGTCCTATCAGGAACCCCATGTCATCAACGGGATAGCAGGCACCATGGGAGTCAAGGCCCCCATCGCCCTGCGGGTCAACCCCGATATCGACCCTCATACCCATCCCTACATCGCCACGGGCATGAAGAAGGCCAAGTTCGGTATCGATATCGAACGGGCCGTCTCGTGGTATCAAGAAGCCAAACGATTACCGCACCTGACGATAGGGGGGGTCAGTTGTCATATCGGCTCGCAGCTTACCGAGACAGGACCCTTTACGGAGGCCGTCACACGGGTCAGGGAATTGGTTCTCAAGCTGCGGGCGGAAGGAATTGCGATAGACTATGTGGACCTCGGCGGAGGCTTGGGTATCACGTACCACGACGAAGAACCGCCCGATCCGCGGGAATATGCCCATGCCATCTGCGAGCAGGGAAAAGACCTCCGGTGCACCTTTATCTTCGAACCCGGCAGGGTACTCGTGGGCAACGCCGGCATCTTGGTCACGCGTGTCCTCTACACAAAGGAGGGTGAAAAAAACTTCGTGGTCGTCGATGCCGCCATGAACGACCTCATCCGCCCTACCCTGTATGGGTCTTATCAAGAGATCGTCCCCGTCAAGAAGCGAAAGGGGGAGGAGATGGTGGCGGATATGGTGGGACCGATCTGTGAGTCGGGTGACTTTCTCGCCCGCGATCGGGTAATGCCCCGTTTTGAGCCGGGTGATCTGGTAGCAATCATGAGCGCCGGGGCCTATGGGTTTTCCATGTCCTCCACGTACAATTCCCGCCCGCGGGTAGCGGAGGTTTTAGTTCAGGACGCGGCATTTCACCTTATCAGAGAGCGGGAGTCCTATGCAGATCTTATTCGGGGTGAGCGGATCCCCTCATTCTTGGAAGGCAAATGATAGAACACCTTGAATTCTACAAGATGACGGGGGGGGGGAACGATTTTATCCTCATCGACAATCACGAGGGTAAGATCGATGCCGATGCCCTGCGCCGCTCCGTCCCCCTGCTCTGCCGCCATAAGCTCTCCGTGGGTGCCGACGGCGTGATCGTCCTTGAGCGTTCCGCAAAGGCCCATTTCCGCTGGCGCTTCTTTAACGCCGATGGGAGCGAGGCGGAGATGTGCGGGAACGGTGGCAGGTGTGCGGCGCGACTCGCCCACCTCGTGGGCTTGGCCCCAGCCGAGCTCACCTTTGAAACACTGGCGGGGATCATCAAGGCCCGGGTCAAGGGGAGCGTGGTGAAGCTGACGTTGCCCCCTCCTGTTGATGTCAGGTTGGGAATCACTCTCCCCGTCGGCGAGGAAGAAGTCAGCGTTGATTTTATCAATACCGGAGTGCCCCATGTCGTGGTCTTTGCCCCCGACCTCCAGAAAATCGATGTCGTCGGTTTGGGGAGAAAGCTCCGTCATCACGAGGCCTTTCAACCGGCAGGAACGAATGTAGATTTTATTACGATAGATAACGGCACGGTCTCGCTCCGCACCTATGAGCGAGGGGTGGAGGACGAAACCCTGGCCTGCGGCACCGGCGCCGTAGCCGCCGCTGTCATCGCCGGCATGCGGGGATTGGCCACGTCTCCCACCACCGTCATCACCCGCGGCGGCGAGCCCCTCACCATCTATTACGAAGGCGGCGCGAAGGTGCAGGAGGTCTCCCTCGAGGGAGAGGTACGAATGATCTATCGCGGCTGGTTTGATGAAGAGGCGATCGGATGAATGCCGTCAACGTTGGAGAATCGCGAAAAATTCTCGTCATGAGGTATAAGAGATGATCAAAGCTATCGTCGTAGGTGCAGCAGGGCGCATGGGGCGCATGATCGTAAACGCCATACAGGGTGCCGAGGGAATTACCTGCGTTGGGGCAGTAGAGGCGGCTGGAAATCCTGCAGTGGGCAAGGACGTAGGCGCTGTGGCCGGCCTGACAGAGCTCGGGGTACGGATAGAGGGAGATCTGGAATTGGTGATCCAGCAGGGAGAAGTGGTCATAGACTTTACTACCGCCGACGCTTCCCTGAAAAACATGGAAATAGCCGCGCAGTTACATAAGCCCATGGTAGTGGGAAGCACGGGATTCTCTACACAACAAATAGAGAAAGTCGGCAAGCTCACGAAGGAGCTTCCCTGCGTGCTCGCCCCGAATATGAGTGTGGGGGTCAACCTGATGTTCAGGATTGTCGAGGAGGTCGCGAAGATTCTGGGGCCGAACTATGATTGCGAGATCATCGAGGCACACCACCGTATGAAGAAGGACGCCCCGAGCGGAACTGCCCTGCGCTTGGGGGAGGTAATCGCGCAAGCCCTGGGGAGGAAGTGGGCGGATGTGGGTGTCTACGGCAGAAAAGGCCTGATCGGCGAGCGCAGCGGGGAGGAGATCGGGATGCAGGTGATCCGGGCCGGAGACATCGTGGGGGACCACACCGTGCTCTTCGGTGGGATGGGTGAGCGACTGGAAATCACCCACCGTGCCCATACCAGGGACACCTTTACCCAGGGGGCCGTGCGCGCCGCCAAATGGGTGGTCAATCGGAAACCCGGCCTCTATGATATGGGAGATGTGCTGGGACTCAAGGGATAAGGAATAGAAGTGACAAAAAAAAGAATTCATCAACACCGTTGCACACGGGAAGGTGGATGTCCTGGAGATATTCCTGGACGCACTTTCCCAACAAGCAACGGCTTACTGCGTCGTCGACGGGCTCGCCGTCAACGCTTATACTGAGCCGGTCGTCAGCCTGGACTTAGATATCGTCGTCGCCGCGCGTGATATCGAGGCAATCTGCGCAGTTGTAGCAAAACATTTTAAGATCGAGCGGTTTCCCAAGAGCGTAAACTTGAGCAGCAGAAAATCCGATCTGCGGATACAGTTGCAGACCGATCCCCGATATCAGGAGTTTATGCGCAACGCTACAATTAAAAACGTATTGGGTTATGAGATGAAAGTGGCAACGTAAGAAGATGTGCTTGCGGGTAAAATGTGGGCATATTCCGACAAAGAACGCAGGATGAGCAAGAGGCAGAAGGATCTGGCCGATATAGCGCGTTTGATCGAAGCGTATCCCGAGTTGGCCGATAAGATTCCGGTTGAGATACGTGATAAACTGAAATAATATGTATTCTCCTTCATGGAAGAATTCTTCGGAGAACAAATAGAGGTAACAAAGGCGGAAACGTCACCGCATCCTTTGCATTTTACCTGGCGCGGTGAAGCCCACGAGGTCATTGAAGTGTTGGAGGAGCGCGTTGTTCACGACGCCTTATGGCAACAAGTGGGCACGTGCAATGTAATTGGCCGAAAAATGAAAGAGATAATGGACGACGGCGGAGTGAATGGTTGAGCTGCGCTTTTCTTAGTATCCTTGTGAACGTGAATTCTACCTATGGCCAGCCGCTAGCGGAAGCCTCCTCACTCTAAAATAGAAAATTTTTTATTCGGCTTCCGCTCAGTTCGACCAACACGGGGTACGGCAGCCTCCCACCCCGCAGCCACAAGTGGTACACGCGCAGACACCGCCGCTATTTTGTCGTCAGAGACAAAAAAGGCGATGTCTTCGAGATATATTTGGATTACAGCAACCGTCAAAAACAGAGCTGGTGGCTGGTCAGAAGATTCGACAAAAAAAGTAGGAAAGAGAGCGCCATTACCTAATGGCGCTTTATATGTATTCCCCTATGCGGTTGCCCCCTCCCCGCTTCTTTACGTGTCTCATGGTTAGTCCTTCGTATATTTCCACATCCAAAGCAGGCCGATCACGATCAAGAGGCCCGGTAGAAAATAGGTCTTAATTGTCGGCGGCACCGAGACATTGACCGACCAATATTTTGACCCCAGGATAAGGGCCCCGATGATGGCGGTGACCCAGGCGGGGAGACTTTTTGTATCACGGAAGATGTTACCCACGCCGAGGGCAACGATGATCCACGGCCATCCCTCTCTCAATCCATAACCCATACCCATGCGCTCCACAAAAATTAACACCCCCACCGCAATCAGCGTCAACCCTAAACCCATCACCGTTCTCCTTCCTTATTTTAGCTTTTGCATAGAAAACCTATAGCGAACCGCGTTCCATCTTCTACTTCTTGTCGCCAGGCGCCTTATTGTAGCAGCACCGTAGTAAGCTCACAAGGGGGACGATGATGCTCGGGCGAAGCGGTTATCGCTTTCTGTCGAACTATAATTGACATTTATTAGTAGCTATGATAGTTATAGCCAGAGCAACAACACCACTTATCATCTACAAAAAAATGAAAGCTTATCGAAGGGGTATTCCTCTGACGGGAGAACGTACGGTGAAAAAAATCATAACTGTTATTGGTATAATCATCGTTGCATGTTCAATCGGTGTCGGAACCTTTGCGCAGGGCAAATCCTGGAAAGACCTCATCGCCGAATATAAGGTCATTCACAAACAAAGCCGGAAACAGTACAATTTCAATGCGACCCGAAAGGCCATTGATGTTGCAAAAGAGGCCTTAGAAGTGGCGGAACGGCAATTTGGGCCTGACGACCCCCGCGTGGCTGAATCGCTCTATTATTTGGCAGAGGAATATAACATCGGCATAGATTATGCCCAAGCCGAATCCTTGTACAAACGGGCGCTCGCCATTTATACCAAGGCGCAGAAAAAGCAGACCCCGGCATACGCCCGAGTCCTGATCGGTCTGGGGACGCTCTATAGCTTACAGACGAAATACGACCAGGCGTTAGTTCAGTACCGACAGGCGCAGGAAACAATAGAAAAACTGCCAAAGCCGAATACCGTTGAATTGGCGCAGGTCCTGGAGTACATGGCCATAACTATCGAGGCCGAGAAGGGTTTTGCCGCGGCTGAACCATATTACCAACGTTCCGTAGCCGTAAAGGAAAAAGTCTTCGGCAAGGTCTCCCCTGAAGTAGCCGAGGCTATCACGAGCCTCGCCTCTCAATACCGCGCCAGTAATCATTTTGCCGAATCGGATCGTCTCTACAACCAGGCGCTCGCCATCAATAAAAAAATCTACGGCAAGAAAGATCCCCGCGTGGCCAAATATCTGGAACAGGTGGCTTCCTATCACGTAAATCAAAAAGAATATGCCCGCGCCGAACCGTATTATAAAGAAGCCCTAGAGCTGTGGGAAAAGATATACGGCAAGGAACAAAGTGAGCTTGCCCCTCATCTTGTTATCCAGGGACAATTCTATAAAGCATGGGGCAAGTATGAACAGGCAGATGCTTTTTTCCAACAGGAACTCGCCATCAGGGAAAAAACCTTCGGGCCAAATGACCCCCGGCTCATAGCAACGCTCGAGCGTCTGTACAAACTGTATGATGCGCAAAAAAAATCGCCACAGGCCGAGCTCTATTACGACCGCCTTTTTATCCTTAAGGAGAAACAAATCAAATCAGGCACCGTTGAATGGTATGATCTGCTGACCGAATATGCCGAATTTTTTGTGAAGCGGGCGCAGTGGGCCAAGGCCGAAGAAATTTACCGGCGTATTCTTCCCTCCTACGAAAAATTTGCCGATAAAAATTGGGCATTCGAGTCGTGGGTAGCGGAACGGCTCGGGGACCTCTGCAACGTCCAAGATAAAAAAAATGATGCCGAGGGTTTCTATAACCATGCCGTAGCGGCCTGGGAAAAAATACCTCCGCCGGAGCAAGAGACCGCCGCATCTGTTGAGTTTCTGGAAAGTCTCGCCATTTTTTACAAGGCACGTGGTAAAACGCAGGAAGCGGAAAGGTTGGAAAATCGCGCGCGGGAAATCAGGAGCAAATTCAAAGATAAGATTTCTACCCCTAAAAAAGACGCCGGCGCAATGAGCGCCGGATCCCCACCAAAATCTCAGTCTAGGTAACGTTTCCTTCTACCCTAATCAACGTCGTCTTGGCGCGGATGATATCGAGCTTGTTGATCTCGCTCAGGGCACGCTGGATATCGCTTCCCTTGGCCTCGTGGGTCATCATCACAATGGGGACCGCCTCTTTTACCATCCTGCCTTTCTGAATGACGGAGGCGATGCTGATCTCATGCTTGCCCAAGACCCCCGAGATGGTGGAGAGGACACCGGGGCGGTCTAATGCGGTAAACCTGAGGTAATAGGGAGTAACCACCTCATCGATTGCTTTAACGGCCCCCTGCGAAGACGCAACAAGGGGAAGGTGAGAACCCCTTCCCTTGATCCCCTTGATAATATCGCCGCACAGGTCCACCAGGTCGCTCACCACTGCGCTGCCGGTAGGAAGCCCGCCGGCGCCCTGGCCGTAAAACATGGTGGGACCAACCGCATCCCCCGCAATATAGATGGCATTGTAAACCCCCTCTACCGTGGAGAGGAGGTGATGAACCGGAAGCATGGTGGGATGCACCCGCAACTCCACCTTCTCTCCGTCCCCTTTCCCGATGGCCAAGAGCTTGATACGATAACCGAACTCCGAGCTATATTGGATATCGAGGGGGGTGACGGCCGATATGCCCTCGACAAAGATATCGTTGAGGTCTACCCGGATCCCGAATGCCAAGGCGGCCAGAATAGCGAGTTTATGGGCGGTATCAATCCCCTCCACGTCGAGGGTGGGGTCGGCCTCGGCATAGCCCAGGCGCTGGGCATCCTTGAGGACCTCGCGAAACCCTTTTTTTTCTTGGGTCATCCTGGTCAAGATGTAATTGGAAGTGCCGTTGAGGATCCCGAAGAGAGAGATGATCCGGTTGGCCACCAATCCCTCTCTGAGGGAGCGTATGATGGGGATACCGCCCCCCACGCTTGCCTCAAAGCCGATCCTCACCCCGTATTCCTGGGCAGCGGCAAAGATCTCGGCCCCGTGTTGGGCCAAGAGGGCCTTGTTGGCCGTGACCACGTGTTTACCCGCTTTCATGGCCTTGAGGATGAAGGCGCGCGCCGGCTCAATACCCCCTATCAACTCCATCAGGACGGCGATTTCCGGGTCATCGAGCACGTCATTGGCATCGGCAGTCAAAATCTCGTGCGGCACCTCGATTCCCCGGTCCCTCTCCAGGTCCACGTCGGCGACCTTGTGCAGACGCATCTTTCCCCCCAGGCGCTGCTCAATGAGCGAGGCGTTCGTCTGCAGTATCTTGACTACCGCGGCGCCCACGGTGCCGAAACCGATGAGCCCTAACTTGATCTCTTTCATGGGTGCAGTAATTTTTTTATCCCTCTGACTGCTTGCCTGATGCGATGCTCGTTTTCCACCAGGGCAAAACGCACGTGTCTGTCGCCGCACTCGCCGAAGCCGATCCCCGGCGAGACCGCTACCTTGGCCTCGGTGAGGAGGAATTTGGAAAATTCCAGGGAACCCATCTGGGCATGGGCAGGGGGGATCTCGGCCCAGACGAACATGGTGGCCTTGGGCTTTTCCACCTGCCAGCCTGCCCGGTTCAAACCTTCAACGAGGACGTCCCGGCGTGAGCAATAGACCTCGTTTATCTCTTGGACACACGACTGATCGGCGTTTAAGGCGATGATTGCCGCAATCTGAATGGGCTGAAACATCCCATAGTCGAAGTAACTCTTGAGCCTCGTCAAGGCGTTGATCATCCTCTTGTTCCCCACGGCGAACCCCACCCGCCACCCGGGCATGCTGTAGCTCTTGGACAGGGTGTAGAACTCCACCGCCAGCTCCTTGGCGCCGGGGATCTGGAGGATGCTGGGGGCCTTGTACCCGTCAAAGACCAGGTCGGCGTAGGCCAGGTCGTGGACTACGAGGATCTGGTTTTCCTGGGCAAACTGGATCACCTTTTCGAAAAAAGTGCGATCGACTACCATGGTCGTGGGGTTATGGGGGAAATTGATGATCAGCATCTTGGGCTTGGGCCACGTGAGTTTGGTGGCTGCCTGCAGGCGCTCGAAGAAATCCTCATCTTCGGTCAGGGGAATGCTGCGCAGATCCCCCCCGGCAATGACCACACAGTAACTGTGAATAGGGTAGGTAGGGTTGGGCACAAAGACCACGTCGCCGGGACCCAGGGTGGCCAGGGCAAGATGTGAGATACCGTCTTTGGACCCGATGGTGGCAATGGCCTCGGTATCGGGATCGAGGTCCACGTCATAGTTGCGCCGATACCAATCGGTGATGGCCAGACGTAATTTATAGATCCCCTTGGAGGCAGAGTAGCGATGGTTACGGGGATTGTGGACCGCCTCGATCATCTTATCGACGATGTGTTGGGGTGTAGGGAGGTCCGGATTCCCCATGCCGAGATCGATGATATCGTCGCCTTTTCTGCGGGCGGCGATCTTCAGCGCATCCACCTCGGCAAAGACATACGGCGGCAGCCGCTGTATCCGATGAAACTCTTCTCGTTCGTCTACCATACTTCTATCCTTGACATAATATGAAACTTTTTATTAAACTAACGTTGATATTATCACATAAAAAATTATCACAAAATGATTGATGGGGTCAAGGAGGAAGTATGTGGGAGACCAGGGTCTATTACGGCGACACCGATGCCGGGGGGGTGATGTATTATGCCAACTACCTCAAGTACTTTGAGAAGTCATGGTTTGAGTATTTGGCAGCCAGGGGGCTCTCCCTGGCGGATTGGGAAAAGAAGGGGATCTACTTCATCATCAAGCGGGTGGAGGTGGAATACTGCTCGCCGGCGACCTATGGTGATATCATACAGGTGGAGACAACCGTCCCCCGCGTGACCGGGGCCGCTTTTACCTTCCATCACCGGGTCACGTTAAAAGAGACCGGAAGGCTCCTCGCCGAAGGGGAAAACCAGATGGTCTGTATTACCAAAGAAGCCAAACCGAGGAGGCTGCCTAAGGAATTCGTCAAGGGGTTGCGAGAAGTTGGGTAATCGGGGAGCAGGCTCACCCCTGCCAATCGAGCGTCAATTGATTATTTCCTCTCTTACTCGCGATCTTGACATGTATATGGTTATCATATACAATTAACTAAGATGAAAAATGCGTTTGACGACGCAGTTGGGTTCCAGTGGGACGACGGTAACATTGATAAAAACCTGGTCAAGCACAAGGTCGAGAAGTGGGAGTGCGAGCAGATATTCTTTAACGAACCCGTGCTTGTTCTCGATGATCCGGGCCATTCACGCACAGAAAGGCGATGGGCGGCTTTAGGGCGGACAGATGCAGGTCGGCTCCTCGTCGTCATTTTTACGAAGCGGCGTGATCTCCTGAGGGTAATTTCCGCACGGGATATGAACAAGAAGGAGAGGAAGTTTTATGAAGAAAAGGGATAACCGTATTCCAAAGTTCAAGAACGAGGATGAGGAACGAGAATTCTGGGCGACTCATTCCCCGTTGGACTACTTTGATCGGCGGCATGCGACGAGAGCCGTCTTCCCCAATCTCAAACCCTCGCTGAAATCAATTTCCATCCGCTTGCCGGAGGATATGTTAGAAGAGTTAAGGGTTATCGCCAACAAGAAAGATGTACCGTATCAGAGTCTGGCAAAGATTTTCCTGGCACGGCAGATTGCGTTGGAGCGCGAAAGGGCCAAACGGGGCGGCTCGTGAAAAAGTCGCATTACATCATTGTGGCGGCCAAACCAAGGAGGCTGCCTAAGGATTTTTTGCAGGGGTTGCAGTAAGAGGGTACATGACAAGAAATTAAGGCTCAGGGACACGAAAGGTTTTCGGGTCGGCTTTTGTAACGATGTGCACGTCTTTGTACACGTAATTTTTATCCTTTGAATAACCCCAATCAAGCGGCTCCCAGGTTGAAATGTCCGCGCCTTCGATCCTCTGCTCAAAGAAATAGATTCCGTTGCGGTCTTTACCCCACACGCCCTCGACCCTTTCCGCTAGAAACCGGAATGTCTTTGGATCGGCGCCCTTGACTTCTTTTACGGTATATTCGATAGGCCCCCTGGGTTCTTCAATCGTGCGCCACTTCCAGTAGACCTTGGCGTCATCTCGCCAGTAGCCGTTGCCGATAGGTGTTAAGGGTCTGCTGAGCGAGAACCAGGTAAGGCAATCATAAGGGAGCTTGGTCTGTGGGTCAATCAAGACCTTTTCCACGTTTGCTATCTGGATCTCATAGCCATGGCGGACGAACAGCTCCTTCAACTCCGGATAGATCATGGCCTGGTTGGCAATCTCCTTGACGAATTTATTCTCTGAGCCGATGCGGGGATCGCCTTTTGCCTGTTCCCAGAGAGGGGACTTGCTGGCGGCAAGGGATAGCCGTTCGGACATTGTCCGGTCCGCGCCAAAGGCTTCTATTAATCTGCCGACAAAAAAGGAGCGGAATTTCCTCTCTTTCGGTAATTTTTTGAGCATCCGGGTGAGGATGCCAACCTGCTCTTTCAGCGGGAGCTTTGAGTTGGAGCGGAGCCGTAAGATATGCTCATTCCCGGCGGTATCATACACGGTCAGGCTGAGGGATTTATCCGCCAGCGCATAGACGGTTTCCTTTGCGTCTCGGTCATACTGGATAATTATCTTAGGGCCTTCGGGGATAACGATTGAAAAAATAAAGAACAATGCTACAGCACCGATCAATAATAAGAACAGGAGTTTTACGTATCTCATAGGACTCCTCTACACTCCTTCCTGTTGCTATGCAAGCGCGGGGCGTTTGGCGTGGTGATCGGTATTCTGCTCAAAGGTATAGGCAGCCTGGATGATCCGCTCTTCGTCGTTGTGCCTTCCAATGATTTGGAGGCCGATGGGAAGTCCATGGTTGCTGAACCCGCAGGGGATGGAGATGGCCGGCACGCCGGCAAGGTTCACGGAGATGGTGAAGATGTCCGAGAGGTACATCTGCAGCGGGTCCTGCACCTTTTGCCCGATACGGAAGGCCGGCGTGGGGGCCGTGGGGGTAATGATGACGTCGCACTCTTGAAAGGCCCTTTCAAAATCTTCCTTGATGAGCGTCCTCACCTGCGCCGCCTTGCGGTAGTAGGCATCATAGTAGCCGGCGGAAAGCACGTACGTCCCCAACATGATCCTGCGTTTCACCTCAGGCCCAAAACCCTCGGAGCGGGTCTCCCGGTACATTGTCATGAGCTCTTTTGCCGCCGGCGACCGAAACCCGTATTTTACCCCGTCATACCGCGCGAGGTTAGAACTCGCCTCGGCCGTGCAGATGATGTAGTAGGTTGCCACTGCATAGCCCGTATGCGGGAGCGTAATCTCCTTCACCCGCGCCCCCATCCCCTCCAAGACCTTGATCGCCGCCGTGACGTTGCCCTCTACCTCGGGGTCCATCCCCTCCCCGAAGAACTCCCTTGGTACGCCGATGACCCACCCCTTGATATCTTTGACCAGGACCTTGCAATAGTCGGGGACCGGGATGTTGAGGGTAGTGGAATCGAAGGGGTCGTGGCCGGCAATGGCATTGAGCATGATGGCGCAGTCCTCTACATCTTTCGTCAGGGGCCCGATCTGGTCCAGCGAAGAGCCGAAGGCCACGAGGCCGTAGCGGGAGACACGCCCGTACGTCGGCTTCATCCCCACGGCACCGCAGCAGGCAGCCGGCTGCCGGATGGAGCCGCCGGTGTCCGATCCTAATGCGGCAATGCACGCGTCGGCAGCCACGGCAGCGGCTGAGCCGCCGCTCGACCCGCCGGGGATGGCATCGAGCTGCCAGGGGTTGTGCGTGATTGTAAAACGCGAGTTCTCCGTGGAGGACCCCATGGCGAATTCATCCATGTTCGTCTTGCCGAGGATGATACCCCCGGCATCTTTGAGCCGCTTGACGACGGTGGCGTCATAGGGGGGGATAAAATTCTCCAGTATCCGTGAGGCACAGGTAGTCTTAATGCCCTGCGTGCACATGTTGTCCTTGATCGCCAGGGGTATTCCCGTGAGCAAGGCAATGCCCCCTGCGGTGATCCTCTTGTCTGCCGCGCGGGCCTGGGCCATCGCCTCCTCTGCCGTCACCAAGAGATAGGCCTTGATCTGCGGATCAACCGTGCTGATTCGCTCCAAAAGGAGACCGGTGACCTCCTGCGCAGAGACCTCCTTGCCCTTTAATCTCTCGTGGAGCTCATGGATAGTGAGACGATACATTGCTCTTCTCCGACACGGTTAAATGATCTTAGGGACGCGGAAGCACTCTTGGGCCTGATCCGGCGCGTTCTCCAACGAGACCTTCGGGGGGAGGGATTCTTTCACCTGATCCTCTCGCATGGCGTTGTGGTGCGGGACGACATGGTAGGTCGCCTCGACCCCCTTCGTGTCGAGCTCGTTGAGCTTTGCCACATACTCCAGGATGGCGTTCAGCTGATTGGTAAAGACCTCTTTTTCTGCCGCCGAGAGTTGCAAGCGCGCCAGGAGCGCTACATGCTCGACCTCTGCGATATCAACCCGCATTTCTCACCTCTTTCTACGATGCGTTATATGTTGTCTCATCTCTCCTCCACCAGCTCCTTAAAAATCGCCAGCCGCTGCTCCAGCTTTTCCTTGAGCAGAGAAAACTCTTGCAGCTTATCGCGCTCTTTCTGAACCTTATCCGCCGGGGCCTTAGCGAGGAAGGCCTCGTTGGCCAATTTCCCTTGAGTAAATTCGAGATCCGCGAGGAGCCGTGTCAACTCTTTGGTAAGCCGCTGCTGCTCTTTCTGCGGGTCTTCGATCACCCCCTCCAGGGGGACGAATACCTCGACCCCATCGGCCATGGCCGCGGCCGCTGCCCGGGGGCGCTCCCCCTGCACCACGATCCGGGCCTCCTTGACCCTGGCCAGGTCCTTGACGAAGCCCACATGTTCTCTGATATCCGCGGCCGTTTTCTCGTCTTCGGCAATCAGGATGATGGTGATCTGGGTAAGGGGGGTGATCCCCATCTCCCCCCGGATATTGCGCACGCCGGTAATCACCTCCATAACGCGCTCCATCACCTTGATTGCCGCCTCATCCGTCAGCTCCGGCCTCACCTGGGGATACTCGGCTATCATGATGCTCTCACCGGTGTGGGGGAGGTGGTGCCAGATCTCCTCGGTGATAAAGGGCATGTAGGGATGGAGCAGCTTGAGGGCCTGGTCCAGGACGTACACGAGGGTCTTCTGGGTGAGCGCGCGCCGGCTTGCATCGCCATGGTAGAGATACCCCTTGCTCAATTCGAGGTACCAGTCGCAGAGCTCATGCCAGATAAAGTGATAGACGGCCTGGGCCCCTTCGTTAAAGCGGTATTCATCCAGGGCGCGGGTCACGGCGGCAACTGCCTGGTTGAGCCGGGCCAGGATCCAGCGATCGGGGAGACTGCATTGCGATAGGTCTATAGTGTGGCCGTCGTCGCGGTAATCCTCAAGATTCATTGCCGAAAACCGCGCCGCGTTCCAGATCTTATTGGCAAAGTTGCGATAGCCCTCGATGCGCTCCTCGGAGAGCCGGATGTCCCTGCCCTGGGCGGCAAAGGCGGCCAGGCTGAAGCGAAAGGCGTCGGTCCCGAACCGTTCTATCATGACGAGGGGATCGATGACATTCCCCTTGGTCTTGCTCATCTTCTGCCCCTCCATGTCTCTGACCAGGGCATGGATGTAGACATCGTGGAACGGGACATCGCCCATAAATTTAAGCCCCATCATCATCATGCGCGCCACCCAGAAAAAGAGGATATCAAACCCCGTGACCATGACCGACGTCGGATAAAAGAGCCGCAATTCCTCCGTTTTATCCGGCCACCCCATGGTGGAAAAGGGCCACAGGGCGGAGCTGAACCACGTATCCAGGACATCGGTCTCCTGGGTGAGTTTTGAAGAGTTGCAAAGGGAACATTTCCGGGGCTCCTCCCTGGCGACGATCACCTCTCCACACGCATCACAATACCAGGCAGGGATCCTATGCCCCCACCATATTTGCCGGGAGATGCACCAGTCGCGGATGTTGTGCATCCAGTCAAAATATGTCCGTTCCCACATGGCAGGAACGATCCGCGTTCTGCCCTCCTCCACCGCCTTGATGGCCGGTGTTGCCAAGGGCTTGGTCTTAACAAACCACTGCTTGGAGAGAAACGGCTCTACCATCGTCCGACAGCGGTAACAGTGCCCGACACTATGATGGTACTCTTCCAGTTTTACGAGGGTCCCATCTTTCTTGAAATCTTTGACGATCTGTTCCCGGCACTGGAATCGGTCCATCCCCTCGTACGGCCCCGCCTCTGCCGTCATCCTCCCCTCCCCGTCAATGACCCGGATCAAGTCGAGATGATGCCGCTGCCCGATCTCGAAGTCGGCTGGATCATGGGCCGGCGTGATCTTCAACGCCCCGGAGCCGAACTCCTTGTCAACGTAGTCATCGGCAATAAGGGGGATCAACCGCCTC
>MGQT01000070.1:14650-17891 GCA_001797935.1 Deltaproteobacteria bacterium RBG_16_54_18
CGTTTATCCTGGGGATTGACGGCCACCGCTGTATCACCCAGCATGGTCTCGGGACGGGTGGTGACCACGATGACCTCACCTCCCCGTTCCAGGGGGTAGCGCAGGTGATAGAGATGGGCGGGGATCTCGTGGTATTCCACCTCCAGGTCGGAGAGGGCGGTGTGACACCGCGGGCACCAGTTGATGATGTAGTCGCCGCGATAGATCAGGCCGTCTTCGTACAGTTGTACAAAGACCTCCTTGACCGCCCGCGACAACCCCTCATCCATCGTAAAGCGCTCCCGGCTCCAGTCGCAGGACGCGCCCAATTTCTTCAATTGGTTGATGATCACCCCGCCGTATTTTTTCTTCCACTCCCAGACCCGGGCGATAAACGCTTCCCTCCCCAGTTGATGGCGGTCGAGGCCTTCCTTGGCCAGCTCCCGCTCCACCACGTTCTGGGTCGCGATCCCGGCGTGATCCGTGCCCGGCATCCAGAGGCAGTTGCGTCCCTTCATCCGCTGATAGCGCACCAGGATGTCCTGGAGGGTATTATTGAGGGCATGCCCCATATGCAGGGAGCCGGTGACGTTCGGCGGCGGGATGACAATAGAAAAGGGTTCTTTAGGAGAGCCTGCCTCCGCCCTAAAGTACCCCTGTTCAAGCCAATAGTTATACCATGTATCTTCTACCCGTGACGGATCATAGACCTTCTCCCATTGCTCTGCCATGACGATAGTCTTCCATCCTCCTCGTTACTCCTTTTTCGATTGCTCCAGTATCTGACGCACTAAGCCGGGAACGCGCTCTCTAATTACTTCCTCCACGACCGTCTTCATCTCGCGGCTTACCGCAGCGGCCACCCGGTCTGCCAGGTCTCCCGTGCCCGCTGCCGCGCCCTTTTTCAGATCAGGTGCCAGGAGGTCGATATGCTGTTCCTCGCCCTCTCGCTCAAAAACGGGCTCATAACCGTCCATAAATCTCCCGGCGAATTCCTTTTCCTTCTGTTGCGGCTTAGCGCGCGTGACGCCAAGGTCATCGATCCGCTCCAATTCCGTGGCGCTCTCTCCCAGGATGGTCCCGAGTCTTTCGTCCTTGATTTCCTGACCAGGCCCTGCCGGATTCGACTCGTTGAACATTTTGGCCCAATCCGTTCCCTGCGGCCGAGGCTCGGTCTCCAACGTGTCAAAGGGGAGATCAAGGTCCAGGCTCCATGATTCGTCTTGCTCCGTCTCGGAGAAGAGCTGCGCCTCTGGTGCCCGTGCCGGCGCTTGCTCCGGCGCCGACTCCTCAGGGAACTCAGCCTTTAACTCTGCCTCGAGATCCCTTAAGGAAGACTGGAGCACAAACGCATCCTCCTCCTCCTTTGTGGCGTGGGGGAGAGGTGGAGGAACGCCCAAAGACCCTTTAAATAAATCTTGTAATTCTTTCGAAGCAGGAGGCGCTGCAGACGGTGATTCCTTTAAAAAATCGGCAAACTCTAATAGCCCCTCCGCAGAGGGCCCCTCGATGACTTCCGATAATTCTACGACGTCTTCGCCTGCCTGCTTTTGAAAAAGAGAATCTGACGAGGAGGGAACCGTCTGCTTGAGAAACTCCGGCATTCCGGTTTCCTCCCCTTTTTGTCGTCCACCGACACCTAGCCCCTGCGCCGGGACCGTTCCCCCCTTCTTCAGGGCCTCGCGTACTTTGTTAAGGGCAGCGCTTGCCTCAAACGGTTTGACGATAAAGCCGTCGGCGCCGACGCGCCGGCTTTCATCTTCGTCGAAGTCATCTAATATCCCGATGAGCAGAAAGACGGGCATGCCCTGCAAGGCCGGATCATTCTTTACGGCCTCGCAGACCTCAAATCCGTTCTTTTCCGGCATATTGATATCTGCGATAAGCATCTGCGGCCTGTCCGTCTTGACCTTGGCCAAGGCCTCTGCACCGTTGTTGGCAAAGCTGAGGATGAACTCAGTGGGAGGGAAGGTCCTCTCAAAGACCTTTTGGATGGTCGTGCTGTCATCTGCAATAAGAAGTTTGGCAGGCACTCGTTACCCCTTTGCTCTCACGCGTTCGTCGTATTCCCCCTCGACGTGTTCTCATGTGGCCCGTGCAACAAAGTGTAACCTATAATAACTAATATTGTCAAGTAGAGATCACAAGGCGCTTTTAAAAAAAACGTTTGTGTCTCATGGCATTAGCTGCGGATTTCATCCTTATCTTGAAACCGGTAAATCTTTTATAGTAGATTCTCCATAGTCAGCCCATGAAAACATATGGTCATTATGATTGCATTGTCGTAGGCGGCGGCCCGGTAGGCGCGGTGGCTGCCCGCGCAGCTGCCGGTAAGGGGGCACGGGTGCTCCTCGTGGAAAAGGGAGGGACGCCCACCTATCCCGATCGCTGTACCGGTATCGTCAGCCCCCGCTGCCTTGAAGAAGCCGGCGTCACGCATGAGGTCGTCCTGCGCGAGGTCAGGGGAGGGATCATCCACGCGCCCGACAACCGCACGGTCCGTATCGAGGCAACGGATACCCGGGCAGTGGTCATCGACCGGCGCCTCTTTAATCGCAAACTCCTGGAGATGGCCCAAGAGGCCGGAGGCGATGTTGCCTCCCAACACCTGGTAGTCGGCCTGGAGAAAAATGCCGCCATCATTAAGAAAAATGGCGATCACTATCGAGCAGAGGCGCGGGTGATCATCGGCGCCGACGGGCCCAGGAGCCAGGTGGCGGCTTGGACCAACCTCCCGCCGCCGGCGCACTATCTCTTGGGGCTCCAGGCCATGACGCACTATGAACCGAGCGACCCGGGGCTTATCGAGGTCTTTATCGATCAAGAATTGGCCCCCGGCTTTTTCGCCTGGATCGTCCCTGCCGAAGAGGGGATTGCCCGGGTGGGGCTGGCCACCTACCAGATGCAGGGGGCCGGTACCTTGCTCAAGAGGTTTCTGGAAAGGCTCCGGCTCAAGCCGCTCAAGATCAACGCCGGCCTTATCCCCATCGGCCCCCGGCAGCAGACCGTCGCTGCCGACGTGCTGGTCGTGGGCGACGCCGCGGGCCAGGCCAAACCTACTTCCGGCGGCGGCCTCTACACCGGCATCGTTGCCGCCAAGATAGCAGGGGAAGCAGCTGCCGACTACGCCCTTGCGGCTGAGGATAGTAACGGCCTGATGGTTTATGAAAAGAGATGGCGGGAAAAGCTGGGACGCGAGCTCTCCCTGGGCATTGCCCTGCGCAGCCTGTTCAAGAACCTCTCGAACCGCGAGATCAATGTC
>MGQT01000070.1:17903-18276 GCA_001797935.1 Deltaproteobacteria bacterium RBG_16_54_18
CTGGATAACAGAGCCATCCTGGATATCGTGGCAACTCATGGGGACATTGATTATCCGAGCCTTATCCTCAAGGCCCTGCTCCAGCACCCCAAGGAATGGTGGCGGGCCTTCCGGGGTCTCGGTGCAAACCTTACCCCCTAACAAATAGGGAAAAAGACCTGTTGAGGGATTTGTCGAAGATCCCCGTTGGGGAGCGAAGATCCGTCTTGGGGAGCAATGCAGGTCAGAACTGCCCTGGACTTTCCGGCGCAGTCAACTTTTGAATACTTAAACACCCTTTTTTAACGCAAAAAATATCATTCTAACGCCCGAATGAGCACCTAATTAATAACTTTCTTATTTTATATCAATTAGTTACGTTGGTCCGACCTCA
>MGQT01000070.1:18363-20580 GCA_001797935.1 Deltaproteobacteria bacterium RBG_16_54_18
CAGCCCTTTTGAAACGCACGAGGACCTTCCGCCCACACTAGACCCTTAATGGCGACAAATGTAATCCGCCGATGGGCTATCTATTCTTTAGATCCAACAGGATATTTTTTTCTTATTAAAGACAGTTTTTTGATAGATGGCCCCGCGCCTTGGACTTTGTCAAGCTAGTCAACAACGTCCTGTCCCGATTGCATTCTAACGCTCGCGATCAGCCGGAGCTGTAAGCGATCGGCTGGATTGCTTTTGTTGGGCTTTTAGTAATTTGCCCGAATAGCTTCCGCATGCAATTTCAAGCCAAGAGCCTGTAAGACTTTTAAGATTGTGTCAAATTCCGGGCTTCTCTCTCCAGAAAGTGCTTTGTAAAGACTTTCACGTGACAAGCCGGCATCACGTGCAACTTGCGTCATACCCTTGGCTCGTGCAATATCGCCCAAAGCTTTAGCAATGAAAGCTACATCACCATGTGCCTCCTCAAGGCAAGCTTCAAAATAAGCTGCCATTTCCTCTGGAGTACGTAAGTGTTCAGCGACATCGTATTTGGATATTTTTGTTTTTGCCATGATTTGCTCCTATAAATTACGTGATAGCAGTAAGGCAGTTTTTATGTCCTTGGACTGGCTACTCTTGTCACCACCAGCGAGTAATATGACCACCTGTTTTTCTATCTTTTTGAAGTACACCCGATAGCCGGGTCCGTAATCAATCCGCATTTCCGATACACCTTCACCAACTGGTTTAACATCTCCTGGATTCCCAGACGCTAGTCTTTCAATTCGGGCAAGGATACGAGCACGAGCGTGAATGTCTTGTAGTGTATCGATCCATTTGGCAAAAGTTTCAGTTTTGCAGATTTCAATCACAGCTTTATTGTAGCCTAACGGCTACATTTGTCAAGTTAATTGTTGAAAGCTTTTTGGTTGTGGATAGCAGCCTTACACAGAGCTAACCCGGCGCGGCAGGATGATGGTCTCAAACCCCTCCCATAAAACCCACAGAACCAGACCTGCGCCGCAGATTGCCGTTACGATGTGGGCTCATGTGGGCTCATGGGGACGTAGTTAAATTCGTTAAATATTGTATCATCCCCTCTTGCACCTCTCTATCCTCAAAGTTATTTAATAGTTTTAACTACGTCCCCGTCTGTTCCCTCTTGATTTTTTGAACGAACCCCAAATAGTTCGGGATCGCAATGGCAACCAGTATGCCAATTATGAGCAGCACCATTAAAAGCTCGATGAGGGTAAAACCTTCAGGCCTGTCTGATAGTTTCATGACCCTGCTCCTGGAAACAGAGATGACCCGGATGCAAAGAAAAAAGACCTGCCCCACACTGAGTTTGTGGAGGCGATTTTTTTCACTGTTCCACCCAATAATCTGCCAGTACTGCGGCCTGTTTGAGCACTGTGTCAATAGCTTTTTGTTGTTTGTCCGGCGGGTATCCATATTTATTCAGTGTCCGCCTCACGATCACCATGAGCTTTGCCCTTGCGCTTTCTTTCATCGTCCAGTCGATTGTAGCGTTTTTGCGTACTTTATCCGCTATTTCACGGGCTATATTTTTCAATGTTTCATCACCGAGAATCCTTACCGCGCTGTCATTTATTTCCAATGCGGTATAGAAGGCAAACTCATCTTTTGTTAATTTTAATTTCTTCGCTAAACCATCAACTTCCCGGATTTGTCTGGCGATTGCTAATAATTCTTCTATAATTTCTACAGTTGATAAAAGATTATTTTGGTACTTCTTGATCGATGCTTCAAGCATGTCCAGAAGATTTTTCCCTTCGGTAATATTGAATTTGAGCCGCATCCTGATTTCATCATTGAGAATCTTCTTCAAGAGTTCAATACCAAGGTTTTTGTGTTTCATCTCCTTTACATCTTGAAGGAATTCTTCAGAGAGCAAAGAGATGTCCGGTCTCTTGATTCCTGCCGCATCGAAAATATCCACCACTTCGGTGGATTCGACCGCCTGATTTACAATCTGCCGGATAGCTGATTCATAATTCTTCTTATCGCCTTTATCATCTTCACCCTCAAATTTAATCAGTCGAGCGCGAACGGCTTGGAAGAAAGCGATTTCATCGGTCAAAGCAAGCGCATCTTCATGCGGCACGGCCAGCGCAAAAAGTTGCGAAAGTGCGGTTGACTCCCTGATAAAGCGTTCCTTGCCTTGCTCCTGAGCAAGAACAAATTCCTCGCTTTGCAGAATCATAG
>MGQT01000070.1:20654-20796 GCA_001797935.1 Deltaproteobacteria bacterium RBG_16_54_18
ATCTTTTCCAGTAGCAATTCCACCGCCTTTGCCTGTGTCTCAGCGGGATCGCCTTTGCCGCCCGAATTAGCATAGAAGGCAAGTGCTTCTTTGAGTGCGTTGCCAATACCGATATAGTCAACCACAAGCCCACCAGGTTTAT
>MGQT01000071.1:0-208 GCA_001797935.1 Deltaproteobacteria bacterium RBG_16_54_18
CACGCCGGAGAACGAGACCTTCCTGCCGTATGACCTTGTCCCCATCGACCTAACCCTCAAGGACCTGGGGGGCGGCTTTGGCGTGCAAGTCACCGAGGCCTTCCCTCAGGCGCTCCCGTTGTACGACCCGGCCCTGGGGAAGTGGCACACCGAGAGCCCCTGGACCATGACCCTGCAGCTTGCCGTTGGCGAGCAGAAGGTCGTACAA
>MGQT01000071.1:366-566 GCA_001797935.1 Deltaproteobacteria bacterium RBG_16_54_18
CTCGGTCTCGGGAAAAGACCGCGGCCGGGTGCAGGAGGCGATCCAGCACCTCAAACACGCTCAGCACGAGCGGCGTCATCACGGCAACGACCGCGGGGAGATCGAGGATGATATCCATGACATTCTTAAGGCCATCAATGCCCTGCAAGGGGTGGAAAAGGTTGATATCACACAGATCAGGCTGAAGCTGGACGCCTTGC
>MGQT01000071.1:581-13956 GCA_001797935.1 Deltaproteobacteria bacterium RBG_16_54_18
GGAAATACTACTTTTGGGAGAAATAAATTCTAAACACTCATGTCTAAACGCTAAAGCAGGATTTAAAGAGCAGGTGCAACACTTTCGTTAAAGACCTCTTTCGGGGTTCTATCGTTCAGTACCTTTCTGGGTCTGTTATTGAGTGTATCTTCGATCCGCTTGATCTACTCTTTGGTAATTGTGGCAAGGTCCGTCTTTTTTGGCAAGTAGCGTTTGATAAAGCCGATGGCATTTTCGACCGATCCCTTACACATGGGCAGTGGCAAATAAAAAGAAATGGGAAGTTGTTCCATCCAAGAGTGCTGAGCGTGCTCTCACCCGTTCGCTTCCGTCACTTGCAAACCCTTCGGGATCGGCATTAACGCGCTGTCTTCTCATCCTGCGCAGTCGCGGGGGTCTCCCTGGATTTTAGCGATGGCATGAGGCAAGGCAGGCAGGATCGCCTCCAGACCTTCGCGTACCGCCTGCGGGCTGCCGGGGAGGTTGACGATGAGGGTCCGGCCGCGGATGCCTGAGACGGCACGGGAGATCATGGCGTGGGGGGTCTTTTTCAACCCTGAACTGCGCATGGCCTCGGCAATGCCGGGGATCTCACGTTCGAGCACCTGACGCGTTGCTTCCGGAGTGACATCGCGCGGGCTCACCCCGGTCCCTCCGGTGGTCACGATGAGGTCGAGCTTCATATCGTCCGCCGCTTGTATCAAGACCGCCGCAATCTTCTCTATCTCGTCCGGTACCACGGTACTGAGCTCCACCTGGGCGCCCCATTCCTGTACCAGCTCGCGGATCACCGCGCCGCTCGCATCCTCCCGCTCCCCTCTGAATCCTCGATCGCTGATGGTAATGACACCGACTTTTATCATGCCGTTATCTCCTCTCTCCACGATTGCACCTGTCCATGAATACGCCGCGTCATCCCTTGATCACCCCCAACGGTTTAAGCTGCGCCACCTTTTTCCCGATACCGGCACCCTGAACGATGTCCACCACATCGCTCACGTCTTTATATGCCTCGGGGATTTCCTCTACAAGGGTGGCCATGCTGGCCGCACGCACATAGATCCCCTTGGCCTCGAGCTCCCTGGTCACGGAGCGGCCCTGCGCGCTCTTTTTTGCCTGGTGTCGGCTCATGACCCTGCCTGCCCCATGGCAGGTGCTCCCGAAGGTCTCCTCATAGGCCTGTTGGGTGCCGACCAAGACGTAGGAACACCTTCCCATGTCACCGGGGATAAGAACAGGCTGACCGGATTCTTGATACGCAGCGGGGACTGCCGGATGGTGCGGTGGGAAGGCGCGGGTGGCCCCTTTGCGGTGGACGCAGAGGCGCCGCTCCTTGCCGCCGTACGTATGGGTCTCCAGCTTGGCGATGTTGTGGCAGACATCGTAGATGAGGCTGAGCTTCAGTGCATGGGGGCCTCGCTTAAGGCACTGTTCAAAGGTCTCCCGCACCCAGTGGGTGATGATCTGCCGGTTGGCAAAGGCAAAGTTGGCGGCGCAGGCCATGGCTGCGAGGTATGCCTTGCCCTCCTTGGACTTAATAGGGGCGCAGCACAACTGCTTGTCGGGCAGCTCTATCCCGTATCGCTGGGCTGCCTGGAGCATCACCCGGATGGAATCGTCGCATACCTGATGTCCCAGCCCGCGGGAGCCGGTGTGGACAATGACGGTTACTTGGTCCTTTGCCAGGCCGAGGACCCGGGCGGCACCTTCGTCGTACACTTGAGCCACATACCCCACTTCGACAAAATGGTTTCCTGATCCGAGCGTCCCCAACTGGGCTCTGCCCCGCTCGAGGGCCCTGGAGGAGACGAGATCGGGATCGGCATCCGGGATGCGCCCCTGCTCCTCGATATGTTCCAGGTCCTCCCAACTCCCGTACCCGTGTTCCACGGCCCACTGGGCGCCCTTTTGCAGGACCTTCTGCTGTTGTCCTTTTTCGAGCTTGAGGTCCTTGCGGTGAGATCCCACCCCTGAGGGGATATTGACCAGGAGGGCGTCCACGATATCCCTGATTTTTGCCTGAACCTCCGTGCGCTCGAGGCCGGAACAAAGGAGCCGCACCCCGCAATTGATGTCGTACCCGACGCCGCCGGGTGAGACTACCCCTTCTTCTTCGTCAAAGGCCGCCACCCCGCCGATGGGGAAGCCATACCCCCAGTGGATGTCGGGCATGGCCAGGGATGGGCCGACGATCCCCGGCAGAAAGGCCACGTTGCGCACCTGCTGCAGGCTTTGGTCCTTTTGGATAGCACCCATCATGCGTTCATCGGCATAGACCATGCCGTCGGTGCGCATCCCTCCCTCGCGCGGCATCAACCACCGGTACGTGTCTATCTTTTTCAGGTGTATCTGAACATTGTCTGCCATGATGGCGTTTCCCCTAGATGTCAAAGATTATTTGGGTATGCCAGCGCCCGTCTTGTTCTCGTATCTCCAACTGATGATAGGTTACGGCCTTGACAACGGTCTTGATAGAATGGCGCTTCTCGTTAAACCGTTCTCCTCGTGCGATGCCCTTTACTTTACCTCGATCGGCTTCCGCGACGGAAAAGTCGCAAAAAAGGAGGCCTTTTACCTCATACAGGTACAAGAGCTCGGTGAGCCATGCCACCATTACCTCCTCCCACCCCGATCCGCGTACCGTTACGGTGCGCTCGATTTGCGCGGTAACGTTTTTGATATCGGTAATGATATCAAAAAACCCCCGGGCTGCCTCCTCGAAGAGCCCTTTTGCATCATCGGCCCAGACTCTAATGCCGATATCGGCGGTATGTTCGACGAGTTCGTAGCCCATGATATTAATAATAGTATAGTAGCATATATGCGACGCTGATAAAAAGCAGAAATGGTCCTTGCGTGCAGTTAGAATCTGCACAAGTAAGATATTCTTGCGGCAAAATTAACCATTGCAGCAGGTGAAGGTACCAGACGTCCATCTTCCACCTCAGGACCTTTTATGGTACAGTTACTATACGTTATCTGAGGAAGTGTAACTATAAAATAATGGCCCGCAAGAACATATTTCAATTCCTGGAGCGGTTACGGAAAGCCCTCCTGCAAAGCATCATTATTTTCCTTTTTATTGGGGCAGCTATTTCCCCTTTTTCCAAACACCTGCTTCGTTACTTCTATGAAATGAATTTGAACGTCGCTATTGTCGCCGAACCTTCTTCCCGGGTCTCTTTGGTCGCCTTTACCATACCCGAGGCCTTTTTTTCTCTTTTCAAGCTTACCCTTTTTGCAAGCCTTTTTCTCTCCGTGCCGATCATTTTCTACTTGCTTTGGAAGGCCCTTGCGCCGCTGCTGCCACTAAAAAAATGGAGGCCGACGTTTCCGGTATTTCTGGCTTCTCTCGCGCTGTTTTACGGCGGCTCGCTTTTTTGCTATTTTGTCACGCTTCCGTTTGGCGTCCAGTTCCTCCTGGGATATCAATCGGCGCAAATCAAGCCGATGATCTCTGTAGGGAAATACATTTCCTTTTGCTGTGCATTCATCTTTGGTTTTGGCCTTACCTTTGAGCTTCCGCTTATACTTGCCCTCTTGAGTTCTTTCAAAGTAGTGAGTGCCGCTTTTTTGACTCGAAACCGTCGGTATGCTATTCTCATCATTGCGATTGCAGCTGCCATCATTACCCCTACGCCCGACGTTTTTAATATGGCTTTAATGGGAGTTCCCCTGTATTTTCTATTTGAGGCGGGGGTCATTACGGTCAAGATCATCGAGCGCAAGAGGGCGCGAACGGAAGCTTAATCTGCTCGCGGGTACATAACGAACGATGAAAAAAATAATTTTTAACGCGTTCTTGTCACGTCCTATCCGATGGATCAGATTCGTGGCCAGCCGGAGGATTCCTAAAAAATATATTGGGCTGCAAGCAAAGATCACGGTTTTGATCCTTCTGAATGTTACCGGCGTCCTCGTTCTCTCCTCATATTTGGATTTTCACTTTTCTAAAAAAGCACAGATCGGTCTTTTTTTAGACCGGAATCTCTATATTGCCAAACAGATTGAAGTTGCTATCCCCGATGAAATGGGATCAAATAGTTTTGCTTCCATCCATAAAGAGGTAGAGGAGTGGTTATTGAGTCGGCCCAGTCTTATTCAGATCGATGTATTCTTTTTTTCCGTAAGAGGATGGGAACCATTTATCTCTACCTCGAAGTGGGACATCCCCAAGGCAGCTTTGACATTATCCAAAGACCAGATTCATCGCTTGAAACGGGACGAAAACCTTACCGTCGTCCGTGAAAAAGAGGACGAAGGATGGTTAGAGGTCATCGTCCCTCTTCACACAGGGAATCGGATAACCGGTGGAGTGCGCATCGTCAGTTTTTTGGACGAGGCACAAAGCTATCTGACGAAAAAGAAAGATCAAGTCTTTATTTTGACTCTTTCCAGTATCATCGTCATTCTGGTTACGATTACACTCCTCTTTGGGAAATTAGTGGGGACTCCCATTAAGAAAATAGTAGAGGCTATGTCCAGGGCGGAAAAAGGTGATCTCGAGGCTAAAAGTAACGTACGCAGTCGTGATGAATTGGGGGAAGTGGGGAGACATTTTAACCGAATGCTTAAGACGATTCGAGAGGCCCACAAACAAAATATTCAACTCCTCTCCCAAGTCAGCCGGTTTAATGAGGAGTTGACGAAAAAGATTGAGGACGCCACCTCAGAGCTGGCCAGGAGGAACGAAGAGCTGAGGGTACTCAACGAGGCCCTGTTTGAGTCCCAACGGCAACTCGGTCAATCCGAAAAGCTCGCTGCCGTAGGACAGGTAGCGGCCACGATGGCGCACCAAATCGGAACCCCCCTGAATTCCATTTCCGGATATATTCAGCTCATAATACAGGAAGGAAACCTTCTCCCTGCGGATAGAGACCGCCTTGCGATTATCGAATCTCAGTTGGACCGGCTGGCAGATTCGGTCAAAAACCTCCTCTCTTTTACTCGGCAACCAAAAGCTCAGTTGAACCCCGTTGACGTGAACGGCATTATTATGGAATTGATCCATCTGGGAGAACCCTGGCTTCACTCCCGGGGAGTGAAACTTGTCTCCTCGCTTGCTCCAAGCCTCCCCTCCGTCCTCGGAGATCCCACATATCTCCAAACGCTCTTTCTCAACCTTATCACCAATGCCTTGGACGCGATGCCCAATGGAGGGCGGTTGACGATCAAGACCCAAGAGGACACCACCCCGGCCTCTTCAGATAATGGGCAATGGTTGAAGATATCGATCATTGATACCGGGATCGGCATTACCGAGGAGTCAAAGAAGAGGATATTTGATGCTTTCTTTACCACAAAAAAAATGGGTGAAGGCACAGGCTTGGGATTGGCGATCTGTGATAAGATCGTCAGAGAACATGCCGGCAGATTAGAGGTAGAGAGTACGGTTGGTAAGGGGAGCTCTTTTTTTGTCTTTATCCCTGTGCCGCAAGGAAAGAGGATCGATGGATAAACAATCGGCTCATCTCTTGGTGGTAGATGACGATCCCGTCGCCGTCGATCTACTCCAAGAGGTGCTGTCTAAAGAAGGTTATGATGTCGTAACCGCCTTGAGTGGTGAAGAGGCTATCGCGCGCGGGCTGGACAATCTTTTTGATATCGTCATTACGGATGTGCGCATGGGTGATAAGGACGGCATGGAGGTCTTAAGATCGTTCAAAAAGAGCGCACCGGAAACTACGGTGATTATGATTACGGCCTTTGGATCGATAGAGACCGCTATCGAGGCCATCCGCCAAGGGGCCTTTGATTACATCAGCAAGCCCTTTAAGCTTGATGAGATCAAATTCACGGTTCGACGGGCCCTGGAGCAGAGAAGGCTTCTCCAGGAAAATAAATTTTATCGACAGGAGCTTTTAGAAAAGTATCAATTTAAGAATGTCATCGGCAGAACACCGCAGATGTTTGAGGTGTATAAGACTATCGCAAAAGTAGCAGATACGAAATCTACTGTCCTTCTCTATGGGGAGAGAGGCACCGGTAAAGAAATGGTCGCTCGCTCCATCCATTTTAATAGCCATAGAAATGAGAGACCATTTATTCCCGTTGATTGTGCCTCGCTGGCGGAGACTCTTATCGAAAGTGAGCTTTTCGGCCATGTCCGGGGTGCATTTACCGGAGCGCTTGTGACAAAGAGGGGGCTCTTCGAAGAGGCGGACGGTGGGACAGTCTTTCTCGATGAAATAAGCAATCTCAACCTCTCCCTGCAGACCAAGCTCTTACGGTTTCTGCAGGAACACGAGATCAAAAGGGTAGGAGGAATGGAAAGCATCAGTGTGGATGTACGGGTGATCGCTGCCACGAATCAACTATTGGAACCTCAGGTGAAAAGCGGAAGATTCAGGGAGGATCTCTTCGACCGGCTTAATGTCGTATTCATAGCCCTTCCTCCTCTGCGGGAGAGAAAAGAGGATATCCTGCTCTTGGCCACCTATTTCCTGAGGCGATTTTCCGAAGAGAACCACAAAAGCATCTCTCATATCTCACCGGAGGTCCTCGAGATCCTCACGCACTATTCATGGCCCGGAAATGTACGGGAACTGCAACACATAATGGAACGTGCCGTCATCCTTTCTATCCACCCCATAATCCTTCCTGAAGACCTTCCCGGGAAAGTCTTTGATGAGTTTAAGAGGACTGCCTTTCCGCCTTCTGAAAAACCGCTATCCTTGAAAGAGGTGGAAAGGGAATATGTATTAAAGGTGCTTGAAGAGGTAAAGGGGAACAAGAAGAAGGCATCCGAGATCCTGGGCATCGACCGAACTACCCTCTACCGGTTATTGGGAAAGGAATGATCGTTGCAATTTGCAACACAATTATTTCTCCGTGTGGTGTTTTAAGACATTTTTTTGATCCGCGTTCTTCACTATAAAAAAATTACTCAATCATATCAAATAGTTAAATTTTTCTAGTACCAACATTATTTGGCACTCCTTTTGCATATTATATTACTTAGATAGTCGATCTTTAAAAAAATTCAACGAAAAGAAGAAAGAAGGAGGAAGGACAATGAAGAAAGTAATGATTTTTGTTGCAGTACTGACGATGGTTGCCTTTGCTTTTGGCGCTATAGCGGCAGAGAAGGCAAAGACGACTCCGGCACCGAAGGTGGAGAAGTTCAGTGGCGCCATTGCGAAGATCGATGCAGTGGCCAAGACGTTTGACGTCAAAAAGATGGTAACGGTAAAGGGAAAAAAAGAAGAGAAGGTCATGACCTTTGCCACCGACGAGAAAACAAAGATCACCAAGGGGAAAGAAGTCAAAGCGTTTGCAGAGCTCAAAGTGGGAATGGATATTGCGAAAGTCGAGTATAACAAGATGGCGGAAAAAAATTTAGCATTAACCGTTAAGATTGCTACTCCCAAGGCTCCTGCGGCCCCAAAGAGCAAGTAAAAGAAATCCCTAACGAAGCAGAAATATAGCTTCAAAACAGGAGGGACGGTGCACGCGGTATGATGCATCGTCCCGTTTTTTTATACCGATGATATATTATCTTCTCTCCCCTACGAATACCTCCGCAAGGGATAACTGTTTAATAAGCTCATCATTCCATTGTGCAAACTTGGAGAGCTGTTCAACAAGCCAGTCCTTGCCTACTATAACTGCTATCTCTTTCAGAAAGTCGCGTGCCGACTGCTTAAAGGCCGCCACGGCATCCTCGACGTTCTGACTGGTTATATTGAGTAGTTGCAAGGTGATGCCATCGGATACATAAAATTTTGATGCCTTAAAATTTTTTTGCAGAGATTTTTCAACCGCCTTCTTTCCCAATTTTTTTGCCATGTTCTCCAGCAGACCATTCCACAAAAGAATAAAATCCTTTAAATCGTCGGCCATCTTTGTCAGTGTTACTGCGGCGAGAAGAGATTTTATATTGCCGGACCGATAATAATCTATGTGATTCGCGCCATCCCAGATCGCGGAAATATCTAACGGCGTCCACTGGTCTTCGACATTATAGGCGCCCAGTGATTTTCCCCGGAAAAAGAAAACATAGTGATGATCACCTTTTTCTTTGTGTATGCAGAGGTGGCCGGTCGGCTTCTTCTCCATCAATTTGTCCAGCATCTTGTCGAGATGAAACATCGAAACGGAAAGTCCCTGCCATTCCGGTTGTCCCTGCAACACGGATAAAAATGCGTGTGTCAGTTCGTCGCCCAAGATATAGAAATTAACCTTTGCTTCCGGTACGTCCATTATCTCAACAACATCGCGCATGGTTAAGCCCGTACCTCGTGAAGAAACCAAAGGGACCCCCTGGTAAAACAATATACTGGTATTTCCCTCCCGTGTGCTAATTCTGGCTTCGCCGGAGTATTTATTTTTATTGATTTCATCACATAACACGTCAAGATCGAGGGATTCCCGTTTGAAGTTTTTAAGCAAGGTTTGTACGGTAACCGGTTGATCCAATTCGATCGTGCCTTTCGATTTATGCTCGGCCTGCTCGAGTATTACATGCCGTTGCCACTTCGTCTCGAGGATTTTTCTTTCTTCCGGCGTGATGTCTTTAAGAATGCAAGTTCCGTTTTTCCAATCGTGTATCCTCTGGAGCTGATCGTTGCCCGTTCCCCATGTCGACTCAATGAGGAGAATATCTCCCTCTATGAAGATCACGCTGACAAATCCCTCCGTGGGGCCACGAAATTCTATCTTCCCCTCGCGTATCTCGGCAAGGGCATTGTTCAGTATCTCTACAAAATCGCCCTGAATCGTTTTCTCCATCGTCCGTATATATCCTAGGTAATATAAAGATGATAATAGAGAAGCATGCTCCGTGTCAACTCAATGCTCGATTTAATCGTTGTTTTACTCTATTTTTTTCGACGTTTAATATGGCCGATCCATGCCACAACTATTTTCCCGTATTGTTTACCACGGTTCCCGCTTGACAATCTTGCCCGCGCCAATTCGGAGAAGGGGGAAGGATTATTTTATTGCGTATGGTTGATTACAGCAGAGCCGTCTCAGCGGATGTCGTTGTTTACGGCCCAGTCGAGAACCTCGATAGGGGATTTTAAGAGGGTCGCACCGGCTGTCTGTAGGGCCTCACACTTGCTTGCTACTGTTCCCGCGGCGCCGCGGACGATGGCGCCGGCGTGCCCCATGCGTTTGCCCTGAGGAGAAAGTCTCCCGGCGATGTACGCCGCAACCGGTTTTTTCATTTTTTCTGCAATAAACTCCGCTGCCTTCTCTTCCTGGGTGCCCCCCACTTCGCCGACGATGATAACCGCGTCGGTTCCTTTATCGGCCTCAAACAGACTTAAGATGTCAGGTAGGTTGGTCAGGATGACCGGATCCGCACCCATGCCTATTACGGCGCTCTGACCGATCTTTTTTTCGGAGAGGATGCCCGCAAATTCATACGAGAGGGTACCGCTGCGTGAAATGATGCCCACCCGCCCAGGCGCGAACAGGGCTCCTGGCATAATACCCATTTTCCCCTTACCCGGGACCAAGATGCCCGGCGTCGTGGGGCCAAGCGCAAAGACACCCTCTGCCGCGGCATAAGCCCGCATCCGCATAACGTCATTGACCGGAATATGTTCGGGTACGATGACGATGAGCTTTATGCCTGCATCTACGGTTTCATAGAAGGCGTCCAAGACAAATGCCGCCGGCACGAAAAAAACCGAGGCGTTTGCCCCTGTTTGTTTTACCGCCTCCGCGACGCTGTCAAATACCGGCAGGCCTTCGACGATCGTGCCTCCCTTGCCGGGGGTGATACCCCCCACCACGGGAGTTCCGTACCGCAGCATCCAGCGGGTTTGTGTGCTGCCGATCTTGCCTGTTATTCCCTGGACAATTACGCGTGTCGCGTCATCAATCAGAATACCCATCGATACTCCTCGTCTTTTTTCCCTTACGTTCGCGTACGCCTACCGTGCGCCCACAAGCTCAAAGAGCCGCGCCACCGCGATTTCCGTGGGGGCCTCCGTGACGACATGCACCCCGCCGGCGCGGAGGATTTCCCATGTCTCTTCCTGGTGATTCCCCAGGGCCTTGGCCACGATCGGGATGGTGACGTTATGCTCCTTGATATACCGTACCACGCCGCGGGCGCCTTCGTGGATGGGGTTGATGCCGCCGTAGACATTGATAAAGATTGCCCGCAAATCGATCTTCATCATGACGAGTTCCATGCATTTGTACAGTAATTCCTCGGTAATGCCTCCGCCGGTTTCGAGGAAATTGGCCGGTCGCAGCCGCTCGCCGATAATGTCCATCGTTGCCATGCCGAGTCCCGCGCCCGAGGAGATGATGCCGATGTCGCCGCCGAGATCCACATACGTTACCCCGATTTCCCTCCCCTTGCGCTCCAAAGGGTTTTCTATACGCTCTATCATCTCCGGCAGAGGGAGCTTAACACGGTTCAAGGCGGAGTTATCAATTTCAATCACCGAATCGATCGCCAACAAGCCTCCCTGATATCCGGTTTTTAGGATCACCAGAGGATTGATCTCCGCTATGAGGGCTTCATACTGTACAAAAGCGCGGTAGAGACGCACGAGGACATCCGCGCAAATGGCAAGGAGACGTTCTACGATACCCAGACGCCGCAAGAGCATCCGTGCCTGATAGGGGTAAAATCCAAATGCGGGATCGCAGTAAAACGATATGACCTTATCGGGAGCAATGCGGGCGGTTTCTTCGATATGGACTCCTCCCTCTTTGCTTACCACAATGACCGGCCTGCCGGTGAAGCCGTCAATGGTTATGCCCATATAGAGTTCGCTGTGGATGTCGGCTTTTTCGCACACCAAGAGCTTGCGCACGGGGAGCCCCTTTATTTCCGCACTGAATAACTTTCCCGCGGCATCTTCGAGCTCCTCAGGCGTGGTTACGGTCTGTATACCTCCCGCAAGCCCCCTGCCGCCGACAAGGACCTGGGCCTTCAAGACAACCGGGTAGCCGATCTCACCCGCGATGATCAAGGCATCGTCGGTATTTCCCGCAACACCCCGCCGTGGGACGGGGATGCCGGCACTTTCGAAGATATCGAGCCCTTCATGTTCATGCAGTCTCATAATAAATAGTCACCTTTGTACTAATTTTTAATATCATTATTAAAATAGTTTACGTACCTCAAAAAAACCTTGACAAGGGTTATATATGTAATTAAAGATAAAATCAAGTATTTAATTGATTCTATAGGGAGAAGGGATGGCGAAAGGGCCGGTTCAAAGGACAAGCCGTGATGCGGCTGATCACAGCCAAAAGGCCTATAACGGCATTCGGCGGATGCTCTATAACAAGGAACTCGTTCCGGGACAGAAGATCGCCTATCGCGACCTCGCGGAACAGCTCCAGATGAGTCCCACCCCGATCATCCAAGCGCTTAAGTGGTTGGAGATTCAGGGTTTGGTTCGCCATGCCCCCAACCGCGGATATTACATAGAGCCGTTCAGCCTCAAGGAGTTGGAGGAGATATATGAATTGAGGGAATTGTTGGAGCTGGCGCTGTTACCCGCGGCCATCGAGCAACTGGATGAAAAGGGCTCACAACAATTGAGGCAGGCCCTCACGGCGCACCGTTCTGCGGAACGGGAATTCTATCTCAAAGAGCGGTTGTTTAAAAATATGGAGTTTCACTTGACCCTGGCCGCCCTCGCCAAGAAAGAGACGCACTTGAACATACTGCGTACGATCTTTGATCTTTTATTTCTGAAATATGGCGGCAATTATCTCCCGATCGCGTCGCTCACCTCGGTGGATCAGGAGCACCAGGAGATCTTCGATTACGTCATGGCGAGAAATCTTCACGGCGCGCAGGTAATCTTGGCGCACCATATCTCCAACGTAAAAAAACAGGTATTGCAGAGCCTGCAGCGGATGCTGGAAGAAAAAGAGGATTTACAAGGTATGCTTGCCGAATTTTCGCATGCATTTAAATAACGATAACTGAGGAGGAACAAGAATGGGGCTTAAGACAAAAAAGGAATATATCGAATCATTGCGGCAATTGAAGCCAACGGCGTACATGTTCGGGGAAAAGATCACGTCGATCGTGGACAACCCGCGCCTGCGCGCCGGCATCGAGGCTACTGCGGCGACCTATGAAGTTGCTGAGATGAAAGAGTTTCAAGACCTGGCAATTACCACAAGCCCGCTGATCAACGAGCCGGTTAACCGCTTTACCCTGCCGCCGTCGAGCATCGACGACCTCGTCGCGCGCGTAAAGCTCAACCGCAAGCTCGGGAACTGGGTCGGGACGTGCTTTCAGCGGTGCACGGGGCTGGATTGCCTCTCCACCCTGTCCATCTGTACCTATGACGTCGACAAAAAATTTGGGACTCACTATTACGATAATTTCATCAAATTCTTGAAATACATGCAGAAGAACGACTTAACGGCGAACGCCTGCGTGACTGACGTCAAGGGCGATCGTTCTTTGGCGCCTCACGAACAGCCGGACAAGGATATGTTCCTCCATGTGGTTGAGCGCAGGGATGACGGCATCGTTGTCAGAGGGGCCAAGGCCCACCAAACCGGGTCCCTTTCCTCCCATGAGATTATCGCTCTGCCCACGCGCGCCATGCGCAAGGAGGATAAGGACTACGCCGTTGCCTTTGCCGTACCGTCGGATACGCCGGGCCTGATCCACGTGGTCGGTCGTTCCAGCCTCGATACCCGCGAGATGGACGGGTGCGACCTTGGCAACTTCAGGTACTCGAAGTATTGCCCCACGCTCATCTTCAATGATGTCTTTGTCCCGTGGGATCGGGTCTTCCTGTGCGGGGAGACGGAATTCGCGGCAGATATGGTCGTAAAATTTTCGTCGCTGCACCGGCAGAGCCACGGCGGATGCAAGGCGGGAAAGATTGATTGTATGATCGGCACCGCCCTCGTGATGATGGATTACAACGGCACGAATCAAGCCGGCCATCTCAAACAGAAGGTCATCGATATGATTCATCGGGCCGAGACCCTCTATGGATGCTGTCTCGCCTCATCGTATGAGGGAAAAAAAGAGGCCTCCGGCACCTATTTTATCGATACGGTGCTCGCCAATGCCTCCAAGATTCATGAGGGCAAGGAGATGGCGGAGGCGATTCGATTGATGGTTGATGTCTGCGGCGGATTTGTCTCCGATCTGCCGTCGGATCGCGATTTCGAGAATTCCGAGATCGGCCCTCTCCTTAAAAAGTACCTGAAGGGTTCGGATAAATTTTCCGTCGACAACCGCATCAAGATGTACCGGCTGGCGGAAAAACTGGCCATGGAGAGTGCGGATACCATCTCGGATATCCATGGCGGCGGATCTCCCGAGGCGCATCGCGTTACCATCTTTCGTGAAAGCAACGTGGAGTCGAAGAAAAAATCGGCCAAACGTTTGGCCGGCGTAGAGGGTTGATCTTTGCTAAACCGT
>MGQT01000071.1:14107-15027 GCA_001797935.1 Deltaproteobacteria bacterium RBG_16_54_18
AGCCGGATGGATTTTATCCGCCTTCAGCATCATCGGCCTGCTCTTGGGATCGATCATCGGCGCGGTTTCCGACGCCTTCGGCCACCGTCGCATGCTCCTCTTAGGCCTTGCCTTGCAGGCGACGGGCAGCCTTATCGGGGCGTTTTCGCATCTCCCCCTCCTGCTCTTATCGACGCGCACCCTTGAGGGGGTGGGGAGCCTGATGATTGCCGTCGCTGCCCCGTCCCTGATCATTCACTTGACGCAGCCTAGGGACATGCGCATCGCCCTTGCCCTCTGGAGCTGCTGGTTGCCCATCGGGGCGGCCATTATCATGTTGCTTATTCCGGTTATTACCGCCTCCTTTGGCTGGCGGGGATTGTGGTTAATCAACGCGGTCATCCTCCTCGGGTATGCCCTGGCAACGCAGCGGCAAACCCGGTCCCTGCCGGCGGTATCTCGCAGACGAGAGGTCAACCCGGCGCGCCTCTGGCAGGACATCCGCCTTACCACCACCTCTATCGGGCCGTCGTTGCTGGCCGTCATTTTTTCCACGTATACTTTGCAGTGGATGGCGGTCATCGGTTTTTTGCCGACGCTCCTTATCGAGGGCTACGGCGTGACCGCCGCTACGGCCTCCATCTTGACCGGCCTTACGGTCGGCATAAACATTCTGGGGAATTTGAGCGGCGGATGGTTACTCCATAAGGGCCTTCACCGCGCGCAGCTCATCTGCCTGGCCAGCCTGGTTATGGGTCTTTCGAGCCTGGTGATCTACTATGCCGCTATTCCCTTTGTCTTCCGGTACGGGGCGTGTCTGACCTTTTCGGCGGTGGGAGGGGTCCTGCCGGCCTCCGTCTTTAATGGAGTGCCGGTACATGCCCCCAAGGCAGAGTTGATGGCGACGACCAACGGCCTGATCATGCAGGGGTCACAACTGG
>MGQT01000071.1:15043-16820 GCA_001797935.1 Deltaproteobacteria bacterium RBG_16_54_18
GCCTGCCCTGGCCTTGATCGTCTCTCGCTTAGGGGGCTGGCAGGCAGCGCCGATACTCCTCGTGAGCGCCGCCGGGCTGGGGATTGTCCTCGCCCTGGGATTGGCCTGGTTCGAGCGCGCGAAATCTCTCGAGGGGTAAAATAGATACCTCTCAACACGTTCCTTCTTGTCTCGTCAACAATTATTTTATCTTTTCTTATAATAGCGCATGGCCTCGGGGATATAGGTCTTGATCTTCTCAATGCGCGATTCAGGTGCGGCGTAAGTGGAGAGGGATATCGGCGGAGCTCATCTTCGCTATCTCATCTCGTGATGATCAAATAAAGCCCGCTGAGGGCAAGGACCATGCCTACGACATAACGCCATGTCAAGGGTTCATGCAGGAGGAGAAATCCGGCAAGGACCGCTATGATTAAGCCGCCGAGACGGACCAAAGGTGATGCAAGGGTAATCGGTGCGCCAGCCCCAAAGGTCATATAGAGACCGACCGTGACCAAGCTGAAGGCGACCCCGACCCCCGTTGCTGCCAAGACTCCCAGTGTCTGGGCGTGGATGCTCACGCCCTGGAGTTTATCGAGCAGGACCCAGCCCAATCCGAGGCTGAAGGTGCAGCTTCCATAGAGCAAAAGGGCAAGACTGTTAGAGAGCTTGCCGGCCGCCACTTTGATGAAGAAATCCGCGGCAGACAGTGCTACCGCCGTGCCTATCGCATATCCAATCCATCCCATAACATCACCTCACTCGTCTTCTATATTAGAATAACTTCCGCCCTTGACCATGGCGGCTTTTTTCATTCCGGGTGCCTATTTTTTGTAGTAGCGCATGGCCTCAGGGATATAGGTCTTGATATTATCAATGCGCGATTCAGGCGCAGGGTGGGTGGAGAGGAATGTCGGCGGCCGGGAGCCGCCCTGCTCGCTCATCGTTTGCCAGAAGCGGATCGCTTCATGCGGATCGTAGCCCGCCTTGGCCATCAGCGTCAGGCCGATGCGGTCTGCCTCGGATTCATGCGTGCGGCTGTATGGCAACAAGACCCCCACATTGGCGGTGACGCCGTATGCGGCCAGGTAGAGGTCGCGAGTTTCTCCCGGCTCTTTTGCCAGGGCGACGGAAAGGGCCACGCCCCCGAGTTGCGCGATCAGGGCCTGGCTCATCCTTTCGTTGCCATGCTCGGCAATGGCGTGGGCCACTTCATGGCCGAGCACCACGGCCAAGCCGGCATCGTTGCGGGTATAGGGAAAGATTCCGGTATACACTGCCATCTTGCCGCCCGGCATGCACCAGGCATTCGCGGTCTTGCTGTCCTCGATGACGTTATACTCCCACTTGTAATTTTTTATTTTATCTGCCGCTTTTTTCTCTCTCAGAAAATCCTCTGCCGCCGAGGCAATCCTTTTCCCTACCCGCGTGACCGCTTGGATCTTTTCCTGATCGGTGGAAAGTTTGGCTTCCTTTAAGGTCTGCGCATACTGCTGGCTGCTCAGGGAGAGTAATTCTGAATCGGGGATCAAGCTCAGGCTCTTCCGCTCCGTGAGCGGGACGGTGGCGCACGTCGCAAGTAAAAGACACAAAATCGAGACGATGCCGAGCGCGCACAGGGTATATACAATTTTATTGCCGGTTATTCTTTTCATGATGCCCTCCGCTTTCTTTGAATCAAACACCACCTAAAGATATGGTTTATATCACCCATGAGTTCTCGAATTAAGAGCTTTTTTATAAAAGCTCCTTAAATTGCTCGGCTGTGATTTGCATGTCGTCAATGATTCCCTGAAGG
>MGQT01000072.1 GCA_001797935.1 Deltaproteobacteria bacterium RBG_16_54_18
CGAGCAGCAAAAATGCCTTCATCAATCTTCCTCGCCGCCCTTACCACGCCGTTTTACAGCACACCCTATCGGCATTGATTATGTCCGGCTTTCCAGGCGCTCCAGGTTTACCTCTGCGCCGAATCTATCCGTGAGGGCCCGGGCGAGCTTTTCATAGTCTTCCGCTGACGCCACTTCCACGGCCACGTCCCGCTCGTCCAAGACCCTGAGCCTGCCGTACTCCTTAATGACCTTGATGACTGCTGCCGGATCAACGGTGATCCACCCCTTCATCCGGTGCACCAACTCCTCGCCGCTGAAACCCCGTTCGATCTGCAGGTCCACGTGCCGGTGTTTGGCGTCCCAACCGATGAGGGCCGGGCGCACAATGACCGGGGTGACGGGATCATGCATCGCGGCACAGGTGAACCACAGCCTTGCCTTAACCATCGCCCTCCTTCCCTCGCTATGCCTACGATAAAGGAAATTATGATGATATGTCAAGAGGTCTCGACTAGAGTACTTCGGATACGAGTGGCACGTGCTTATTTCAAAGCCGGCGCGGCCTCTATGTAAAAGGAAACGCTCGTGTCACCGTAACGGCGCTGTTGGGAGCGCGCGAGCCCCACGGGGGGCACGATCTCCTCTCGCGACGAGTGCTCGACCACGATGATACCCGTTGCCGCGAGGATCGCTCCGTTGATGATCTCTTCGAGGGCCTTGTCCGCGAGGCCCTTGCCATATGGGGGGTCGATAAAGATGAGGTTAAAGACCATTCCTTTCTCTGCGAGGATCGCTATTCCCCGTTTTGCCGCCACGGGGAGGATCCATGCCCTGGATTTCAAGCTGAGTGCCTTGAGATTTCCCTTGAGCACTATCAGGGCACCCTTCCCCTGTTCCACGAAGACCGCCTCCCCGGCGCCACGGCTTACGGCCTCGATCCCCAGGGCGCCGGTGCCGGCGAAGAGGTCGAGGACCCGCGGAAAGTTCCACGCGGGACCGAGGATATCGAAGATCGCCTCGCGGACGCGGTCGGAGGTGGGGCGTATCTTCCCCCCCGGGGGGGCAAGGAGCCTTCTTCCTCTCAACTCTCCACCGATGATCCTCACCAGTCCGCCTCCTGTAGCCGTTCCACCATCTTCCGCATGTGCCCGTAATGCGTTCCCGCCCAATAGATCTTACGACAAGAAGGGCAGCGGGAAAATTCCCAGTGATTGTGGTAGATATAGTCAGGGACCTCCCCCTGCGCCTCCGCGGGGTCTATCGCCTGCAACAGGGTGTTGCAGACCAGACAGCGAGAGAAGAGTAGGTCATCTTTGATCGTCAGTCGGAAGTGGCGTACGACCTCCTGGAGTTGCCGAAAGGGGTTATCCTCCTGCAGCAAGAGCGCCGGTAATCCCCCGCTCTCCTTATAAAGTTTCTTATCCTTGGTAAGCAAGGTCCTTGCTTCATCCTGCGCCTGGCGCACGATTTTTTCGAGGTCGGCGTCGTGCCCGGAGGCGGTATCATAGCCCAGGATGCGCAACCACGTAGCGAGTTTTCCCAGGGTCTTGTCAACGATAAAGGTCATGCCGCAGCGCGCCTGACCAGGGCAAAGGCCGCCTCGCGCGCCTTCGCCATAATCTCCTCCTCGCCCTTAACCCGGCGTCCCTGCATGAGGATTTTGCCGTCGCAGATTACGGTATCGATGGCGGAGCCGGTAGCGGCATAGATCAGGTCCGATGCCAGATGAAAGTTGGGAGTGAGGGTAGGGGTGTTAAGGTCCACCAGGGCGATATCGGCCCACCTGCCCGGCTCGAGGCAACCGCTTTCCAGGCCGAAGGCCCGGGCACCTTGGGCAGTGAGCATCTCGAGGGCCTCCTCAGCCGGCATCACCACCGGATCTCCGGTGTGGAACTTTTGCAGCAGGGAGGCGAGCTTGGCGGTCTCCAGCATGTCGAGATTGTTGTTGGAGGCGCAGCCGTCGGTCCCCAGGGCGGTGATCACCCCCCGCGCGTGCAGCTCACGGTAGGGAAAGACCCGGCCGACGGCAAGCTTCATGTTAGACGTGGGATTGTGCACCACCCGCACGTCATTGGCCTTAAGAATTGCTATATCTTCCTCGTTCAACCAGCAGCAGTGGCAGGCGATTACCTGCGGGCCGAGGAAGCCGATCTGTTCCAGATACCGCGCCGGGCGCACGCCGTGGGTCTCTAAACAGCGGCTCACCTCTTCCTCGGTCTCGGCAAGGTGGACGTGGATCAAGAGACCCTTGTCCCGGGCGAAGGCGGCGCACCAGCGCAACGCCTCCTCGGAGACAGTGTAGATGGCGTGGGGGCCGAGGGCGAAGGTCACCCGCGTGCCGAATTTCTCCCGCGCGGCATAGAGCGCTTCATTAAGCGCTATCTGTTCCCGGGTCTTTTTCGCATCGCCGAGATCGATAAAGACGGCGCTTATCGCCGCCCTAATCCCCATCTCCTGCACGGCCCTCGCCGTCCCGTTCCAGTGCCAGTACATGTCATTGAAAAAAGTCGTCCCCGATTTGATCATCTCCAGGCAGGCCAATTTGGTCCCCCAGTAGATGTCTTCCTCGGTCATGTGCGCCTCGACGGGCCAGATCTTGGTCTCCAGCCACTCCTTGAGCGGCATGTCGTCGGCATAGCCGCGCAGCAGCGTCATGGCGGCGTGGGTGTGTCCATTGACAAAAGAAGGGACGGCGGCCTTGCCCTGTCCGGCGATCATTGTATCGGCCGCGCGCTCGAGCCGGTCGCTGATCGCCTGGATCCGGTTCCCCTCGATGAAGATATCTTTCTGCTCACCGCTTAAGAGCACGCCGTGCAGTAAGATACTCATTACTCCTCCAGCACCCGCAGCAAGATCCGCCGGATCGTCGCGGCGTTCTCTTGCGCCTTACGCGCGATTTCTTTTTCCGTCAGGGGCGCCTCGATAATGCCGTGGCAGTAGTTGTCCACCGAACAGATACTCGCGTATGCCAGCCCCACCTCCTGGCAGAGGGTGGCCTCATGGGCCATGGTCATCCCGACCACCAGGCCGAAGTTCTTGAGCAGTGCGATCTCCGCCTTGGTCTCCAGGCGCGGGCCGGTGGTCTGGATATAGACACCTTCTGTCTCGTGGGCCACGTTGGCCCGGGCGGCTGCCTGGATGAGCTTTTCCCTCAGGGCCGCATCGAGGGCAGGGGTGATGTGCACGACATGGTGTTCGTAAAAGGTGATGATGGCCCAGGGGCTGCAATAGTCATGGGGGATGACGATATGGCCGGGGGGTACGTTCTCGCTGAGACTTCCCACCGAGTTGATGCCGATCACCTCGGTCACCGTCAATTTTTTGAGGGCATAGACGTTGGCGCGGTGGTTGATGCGGTGTGGGGGAATGCCTTCGGTGCCGTGGCGGCGGAGGAATACCACCTCCTTTCCCCCGAGACGGCCGATGGCGCAGTGATCTGACGGCGCGCCAAAGGGGGTCTCCATCTCCCGCGTCTCCGCTATCTCCATCTCCGCGGGAGGAGCGCTCCAGCCGGCGATGATCCCTATCATGTCCTTCCCCCTCTCCTCCGGCATAATACGAGAAAGCACGTGGGGTTGTCAATTTCTCCTCTGTTACGAATAGTGAGTCCCCCTTTCTTGACTCAACCAGGGTGAACAGTTATAGTATAGTAGGTTTAGTTCATCGTTGAGGAAAGTAAAGCATGTCACCGCTGACACGCAGAGAGGTACTGAAATTAATTCTCGCCGGCGCCGGGGCAGCGTTGGTTCCCTGGCCGCGCCAGGGCACGGTCGTTGCGCAGACGGCATCCTTGCCTGACGTGGTGGTCTCCAAGGGGGCTTCTCCCGTCGCGATCACGGAGGCGGCGGTGCAGGCCTTGGGCGGCATGGGCCGCTTCATCTCTCGGGGGGATGTGGTCCTCGTGAAACCCAACATCGGGTGGGATCGCTCACCCGCGCAGGCCGCCACGACCAATCCCGAGGTCGTGGCAACGCTCGTGCGCCTTGCGCTCGCGGCCGGCGCCAAAGAGGTGAAGGTATTCGACAACCCCTGCGAAGACGCACGCCGCTGCTATGTGAGCAGCGGGATCATGGAGGCGGCAAAGAAGGCAGGGGCGCGGGTCAGCTATATGGATGACCGAAGGTTCCGCAAGATGGATATCAAGGGCGAGGCGCTCAAGAGCTGGGAGGTCTATCAGGAGGCGGTAGAGGTAGATAAGATCATCAACTGCCCCATCCTCAAGCACCACAGCCTGGCCAGGCTCACGATGGGGATGAAAAACCTCATGGGACTTACCGGCGGCGACCGCGCTCGCTTCCACTGGCAACTGGACCAGGCATTGACAGATCTCGCCGCCTTTTTCAAGCCGACCCTGGTCGTCCTCGATGCGGTACGTATCCTGACGGCCAACGGCCCCCAGGGGGGGAGTCTCAAGTACGTCAAACAGCTCAATACCGTGGCCGCTGGCGTGGATCAGGTGGCAATTGACGCCATGGGGACGCGGCTCTTCGGAATTACGCCGGCGGAGGTTAACCTGCTCGCCGTCGCCGCGCGACGGGGTCTCGGGCGCATGGACTTGGGAAAGTTGAGAATCAAGGAGGTCAAGGCCAATTCCTAAGGGCACCGGAAAGCAGAACCGTGCGCCAATCATCTGGCCGCGGATCAGGCGCATCAGCCAGGGGACATTCCTGGCGCTCTTTTTTGTCCTGTTTCTCCTCACGGCATACAAGGGGACGGATGAGATCGCCTACCCGGTCCGCGTCTTCCTGCGCTTTGATCCGCTGATCCTCGTGACGACCCTTCTCTCCTCCCACGTCGTACCAACGGCCCTGCTCTTGTCCCTTATTACCGTTGCCTTCACCCTTGTCTTCGGCAGAGTCTTCTGCGGCTGGGTCTGCCCGTTGGGCACGCTCAACGATTGTATGGGGCGCCTCACCCCGGCGCGCAGGCGAAAAGAGTATGGCGGGGAGCAAGCGCGGCGGCTCAAGTACTACGGACTCATCGGCATCCTCGTCAGCTCCCTCTTTACCCTCCAGATCGCCGGACTGGCGGACCCCCTCTCCCTTTTGATCCGCTCCTTGGCCATGGCCGTAGAGCCTGCTGTGAACCTGATGGTCAACACCCTCTTCGACCTCATCTACCGCGCCGATATCCCCGTGGTGACACCCCTTGCCGAAACCGTCTATTCTTTTCTGAAGGATTATCTCTTGTCTTTTCGCCAGCCATTTTTTTATCAGGGGTTCTTCTTTGGGCTTATCTTTGCCGCGGTCCTCGCGGCCAATCTCTTTCGCCGGCGTTTCTGGTGTACGGCCCTCTGCCCCCTCGGTGCCCTACTGGGGTTCATCACGAGGATCAGCCCCTTGAAACGTGCCGTGGGCAAAGGCTGCACCTCGTGTAATATCTGTGTGCGCGCATGCCGCACCGGTGCGGCAACGGATGTAAAAGGTGCGTGGAGAAAGGCCGAGTGCGTCGTGTGCGGTGAGTGCCAGGAAGAGTGCCCAAAGGACGCGGTGCGTTTCGGCTTGCGGACAACGAAGGGAAAGGTCGCGGGTATTGATTTGCAGCGGCGCGGATTGATCACCTCCCTGGTGGCAGGGATCTTTATCCCTCCCCTGATCAGGACTCATCCGACTACTCAAAGGAGAAAGGGGAGGCTCATCCGTCCCCCTGGCGCCTTGCCTGAGGGAGAGTTCCTGCGGCGGTGCGTGCGGTGCGGGGAGTGCATGAAGGTCTGCCTGACCAACGGCCTGCAGCCGGCTCTCTTCGAGGCAGGGCTGGAGGGGATTTGGACCCCACGGTTCGACTTCCGCACCGGCTACTGCCAGTACTACTGCACCCTCTGCGGGCAGGTATGCCCCACCGGGGCCCTCACGAAACTTACCCAGGAGGAAAAGGCCCGCACCAAAATCGGCCTTGCCTATATCGACAAGAACCGCTGCATCCCCTACGCGCAGGGGGGCGAGTGCATCGTATGCGAGGAGCACTGCCCGACGCCGGACAAGGCCATCAAATTCGAGCAGGTGGAAATCGCGACTCCCCAAGGGCGGCGGCGGATCAAACGTCCCGTCATCGACCTCAAGCTCTGCATCGGCTGCGGTATCTGCGAGTACAAGTGCCCACTGCACGACCAGCCCGCCATCATCGTTACCCGACTGGGTGAATCGCGGGCCGGCGAGTTGTTGCCGTTTTAATTCTGAATCAAAAAGAAGCAGGTGAGCCGCAATTAAGGGATGCACCCCTCCTCGTAAGTCGCTGCCGCTACTGTGGGCACCACCCGGAAAGATTAAAAAGATTTAATCTTGCGTTAATCGGCTTTTAATGTTCCCCGATTATAATGGTGCCATCAATAAAAAGATAAGGGGCATGCGGATGTACTTCAAATTGGTGATGGAAGGCGGTCATGTCGGGGCGGGAAAGAGCTACGACATGGTCAGGTATTTTGAGGGGGACGACATCTTCGGCGTCATGGCGAGGACCCGCCATATCCCCCGCTTGAAGAAGAAAGCGTTCGGCAGCGGCATCAAGCTCATCAAAGAGATCTCCTGGCGAGAATATATTGCCGGCAAGGGGGAAGAACGGAAAGACCCCTACCTCATCATCCGTAACCGTCATCACGACCGTATTTCCGCCCTCGCACCCGCATGATCACTTACAACCATGTACTCGCCCTCAATCCGTATTTCGGGGGTGGAGCTCCACAAGAGTATATGGCAGGAAGAGGCGAGAGGGGAGGAATTCTTACTTTAACCATAGCGTTTTTTCTGCTAGTATAATAACCACATGATCAAATACAACCATGTTCTTGCCCTCAACCCGTATCTCGGGAATTCTACCACCGTCATGGGGTTTTTCCCGCCGACCGGCCTTGAATACATTGCCGCAAGCATGAAAGACTCGGTCGGCAAGGTGACGCTTTTCGACCTTCAGTATGAGGAGGCCTACCAGGATCCCAAGGCACTCAGCGCGTTCATCAGGAACGGGATCGACCTTCTCTGCGTAAGCATTCGATGGTCATCTCAGTTTGAAAAAGTCTGCGATTTCCTTGCCCAGCTGCCGCCTGAGGTCTGCACAATCGTCGGAGGTTACAAGGCAACGGAGGAGGTAGACTATCTGTTCGACCGTTGTCCGAATATCGATATGATCGTACGAGGTGAGGGCGAAGACATCATCAAACAGATCGTCACGGGGGTCCCGTACAAGGATATCCGTGGACTTTCCTATCGTGAAAACGGAGGAGTCGTCCACAACGAAAACCATCCGCTGCCCGACGTCACGCGCATCCCGTTTCCCGACCGGTCCTTAAGAAGGCACGATTATTGCGTGGCTCAAAACGGCGTTAGTTTCGGTAGCCTCACCTTCGACACAATTATGACAGCAAGGGGATGTCCGTTCAAATGCAAGTTCTGCACCTTCAGCCTCAATCCGCTGGGGCAGAAGAGGAGCTACACGGAACGGCCGGTAGCATCGGTCATCGAAGAGTTAAAGACGATAACCGCCGATGTGGTGATGGTGAGCGACGACAACTTCTTCACGAACCTCAAGAGGAGCGAAGAGCTGTGCGACCTGATTATCGAGAACAAGATCAAGAAGATCTTTATTGCCCAGACCCGGATCGACGTGGCGCGACACCCACGGGTCCTCGAAAAGGCGCAGCAGGCGGGCTTCAAGGTCTTTTTGATCGGGATCGAGTCACCGCACGATAGGATCCTAAAGCAGCTTGACAAGGGCATTACCCAAAAGCGGGTCCGGGAGGCCTTTGCGGTCCTGAAGCAGTACGACTTCTTTCTGCACGGGTACTTCATCTACGGCAACATCGGTGAGACGGAGCAAGAGATGCTCTACATCCCGAAGTTCGCCAAGGAGCTCAAGCTGGATTCCATCAGTTTCCAAAAACTCCGCATCGAGAAGTTCTCGCCCCTCAAGGAAGTGGTCGAGCAAACACCGGGCTACTACTTCCAACGTATCGGCGGTGCCGTATACTCGGAACAGTTCGGGCGCAAGGAGCTTAAGCAGATCAGGAACCGGATCCGATCGGGGTTCTACGATCTGCCGCAGATTATCCATATCATCAGAAAAGTCAGGCGGTTGAAATTTTTCGGCGTCCAAGATGCGGTGAGAGCATTTTTAAAACTGCCTTT
>MGQT01000073.1:0-1506 GCA_001797935.1 Deltaproteobacteria bacterium RBG_16_54_18
TCAACAACAAAAAATTTCCTAACGCTTTTTGCGCAGCACCAGCCTGATAGCGAAATAGGGAAAGAGGAAAAAGATGATGGCATAGACCTTGACAAACGCCATGCCGTAGTAGTTGATCAGGGCATAGTCGTGCCTGTTCAGCTCGAACCATTGCGCGTGCATGCCATACCCGAAGTCCCCGACGAGCACGTAGAGAAAGAACCACAGGATCAACAGCGCGTACGATAGAAAGAAGCAGCGGATAAGGACTCCGGCCACCCTCTCCATCAGATAGTTTACCTCGCCTTTGTTCATGAGCTGCCTCCTCTCGGTTTCTGAGCGGATCTTCTTTTACCCTTTGGCCTGCCTTTTTTTCGCCGGCCCGTTCTTCAGAACCCGGTTTTTGCTTTTATAGATCATGGGCGGTTTTTTCAAAAAGATTTTGCTGTCCGGCGGCACGGATTCCGTGAGCCAGACATTGCCGCCGATAACGGAGCGGGCGCCGATCACGGTCTGGCCCCCCAGGATCGTGGAGCCGGAGTAGATGATCACGTCGTCTTCGATGGTCGGATGCCGCTTACGGTTGCGCAGTTTTTCCACCGCGTTGCTCGGCACCGACAGGGCGCCCAGGGTCACCCCCTGGTAGAGACGCACCCGGTTGCCGATCTCGGTCGTTTCCCCGATGACCACGCCGGTCCCGTGATCGATGAAAAAACCCTCGCCGATATGCGCCGCCGGGTGGATATCGATCCCCGTCAGGCTGTGGGCATATTCCGTCATGATGCGCGGGATCAGAGGCACGCGCTGCTCGTGCAGCGCGTTGGCAACGCGATAGACCGTGATGGCATAGAGCCCGGGATAGCTGAAGATGATCTCGTCATACCCCTTGGCAGCCGGATCGTCTTCATACGATGCGCGCACGTCTTTGGCCAGCGCCACACGCAACGGGGGAAGCGCCCGGATAAAGGTCAGCGCGATTTGCTGTCCGCGTTCCTCGCAGTGGGTGCACGGCAGCTTATGCCGCAGGCACTCATGGCGAATCGCCAGCATGATCTGCTCCGCCAGGATTTCAAAGAGGGCCGTCACCTCCTGGCCGAAATAATACGACAGGTTCGTCTGGTCCACCCGACTGTCGATAAAATAGCCGGGATAGAGGATGCGCCGCAACCGGGTGAGGATATCGATAATCACGTCCCGGGAAGAAATCGGCTCCGGCCCGATGTGATCAAAGCTGTCCACGCGGTTGCAGGAGCGCACCAGCTCCTCCACCACCTGCGGGATCTCGGCACGAAATTCAGAGGTATGGACGATCTCGGTTTGGCACAGGTCGTCTGCTCTTTTTTTAATAAAGGCCATAGAACCTCCTTCCTCTAACAGGCGCCATTGCGGCGTCTTTGCGTGCTCTTGCTCCATCGAAGGCAATCTTTTAATTGATAGCAAAAATCAAGCAAAGGCTCGACCCGCACACTTAAATAGCATCTTTCCCGCGTTCACCCGTGCGAATACGAATCACCTCTTCCACGGGGG
>MGQT01000073.1:1652-4727 GCA_001797935.1 Deltaproteobacteria bacterium RBG_16_54_18
TTTTTGCCTCCCGAAGCCTTTGACCTCGGTAACCGTCATCCCTTGAACGCCGATCTTGGTTAAGGCGTGCTTTACGTCATCCAATTTGAATGGCTTGATAATCGCCTCGATTTTTTTCATGGATAACCTCCTCGTTTCGCTAAAAGCACGGAGTATAGATTTTTTTCTCCGAGCTTAGTTACAAAGAATATCCCGCTTCGCCATGCTGACTGAGGTCCAGACCATTGATTTCCTGTTCTTCACTGACCCTCAATCCCATCGTCCAATCAAGAACCTTTAATATGATAAAGGTTACGACAAAGGAATACAGCCATATGGAAACGATGCCGAGTGCCTGAACGCCCAGCAGCGCGGGATTGCCGAAGAATAAGCCGTTATTGCCTGCCGCATTAATTGCCTTTGACGCGAATAGACCTGCGGCCATCATGCCCCAGGTACTACCCACGCCGTGAACACCGACGACGTCGAGAGAGTCATCGTATCCGAGCTTGGTCTTCAGGTTAACGGCATAATAGCATATCGCACCGGCAACAAGACCAATGATGATAGCCGAAAGGGGTCCCACAAACCCCGAGGCAGGTGTTATGGTAGCCAGCCCTGCTACTGCACCCGATGCCGCACCGAGGACGGTGGGGTTACCTTTGCCTGCCCATTCAGCTATCATCCATGAAAGTGCTGCGGCGGCTGCGGCAAATTGAGTTACTACAAACGCAGAGGTCGCAAGCGAACCCGATGCCACGGCGCTCCCTCCATTAAACCCAAACCAACCGAACCAGAGAATCCCTGCACCGAGCAGGGTCATGGTCAGATTGTGGGGAGGCATGGGTTCTTGACCATAACCCCTTCGTTTCCCCACGACCAGGGCGGCTGCCAGGGCGGCAACGCCGGAGCTGATATGGACGACCAGTCCGCCTGCGAAATCGAGGACCCCAAGCTCCCGGATCCACCCTCCTACCCCCCAAACCCAGTGGGCGATGGGATCATACACAAGGGTTGACCAGAGAACGAGAAATACCAGGAAAGTCTTGAACTTAAATCTTTCGGCAAAGGCCCCGGTGATCAAAGCGGGGGTAATCACGGCAAACATCATCTGGAAGATCATAAACGCCTGATGAGGAACGGTGGCTGCATAGTCAGGGTTGGGATCCAGCCCTACCCCCCTGAGCCCGGCCCATTGAAGGCTTCCGATGACGTGACCGATATCAGGCCCAAACGCAAGGCTGTATCCGCAGAGGACCCACTGGATCGTGATTACGCCCAGGGCGATAAAGCTTTGCATGATCGTCCCTAAGACATTTTTTGTTCTCACCATGCCGCCGTAGAACAGGGCAAGGCCGGGTGTCATCAGCATCACCAGGGCCGTCGAGATGAGGAGCCAGGATGTATCCCCCGAATCCACTTTCGGTGGCGGGGAAGCCGGTGTCTGGGCAACGGCAGCCCCTGCAATGAACAGGCTCATCAACAAAAAAAGAAACAACAATTTTTTCATCACACGCCTCCCGGTTTTATTAGGTAGAAAGAACATAAACGGGTTAATCATTTAATTGATCATTCTCCATTTCTCCCCGTTTGCAAATACGTAAGATTACTATGTTGTGGATCAATGCTCCATAATCCGCAGGATCTCCTGGCGAAATGCGTCGGTTTGGAGAGCATCAATTTTGCACGGATTCTCATCTATTCTTTTTCTAAAGGCCATAGAGCCTCCTTCTCCATATCCATGCCGGGCACGCGCGCGGGCCTTCTCTCTACCCCTGATATCCTCCCTGCTGCAAAACTTATCAAAAAAGTTATGGCGCTTTCTTATACACTTCTTTCCGGTGCCCAACGCGTAAGATGAGGACATCACCTTCTACAATAGCATAGATTACCCGGTAATCGCCGCTGCGATATCTCCTGAGACCGGCAAATGGGCCTTTGAGAATCGGATAGGTATCGGCGTTTCGTGCGAGCTCATCTTCAATATCATCTAAAATGCGTCCAGCAACCGCCTTGGGCAATTTTTTTAAATCACGCTGGACCGATTTCTTGTACACGATATTATAGGCCAAGCGATTTCCTCAACTCTTTGCCCGACACAACCGGATCGGTCTTGTCATGGAGCCGGTCAAGGGCAACCTGAAGATCGGCGTAGTCTTCTATATACGACTCGAGGGCCTTCTGGATGATATACGAGCGTGGTCGTTCTGTCTCTTTGGCCACGGTGTCAAGCTGTTCCGCCAGGCCCTTGGGGAGCCTGACTGATATCGCAGTACTCATGAGCCACCTCCTGTTACTAATGTAATACATTGTATACAAAGGCATACGGCACGTCAAGAGCGCCGATGCTCCGGCTGCTGCGGTAAGACGGCCCAAGGGAAATCCGGTCCTCCAAAACGGTCCTCTTGCACCGCTTGCCCGCCCGCAAAAAATGATTTGACCTGCGCATGGATTGCGTGTATGAAGCAGTGCAAGCATCCAACCGGCCAGTATCTAAAACGGCACTCTTTGGGGTATAATGAGGGTTTAAGGTCCAGCGCATGATGAAAAACATCCGTAACTTCAGCATTATCGCCCATATCGACCACGGGAAATCAACCCTGGCCGACCGGTTGATCCAGCATGCCGGCGTCATCGACCCGCGCAATTTTCAGGACCAGATCCTGGACACCATGGACATCGAGCGCGAGCGCGGGATCACGATCAAGAGCCAGGCCATTACCCTCCCGTATCAGGCCGAGGACGGGGAGACCTATACCCTCAACCTGATCGACACCCCCGGGCACGTCGATTTTTCTTACGAGGTGTCACGGGCGCTTGCCTCCTGCGAAGGCGTGCTCCTCTTGATCGACGCCGCCCAGGGGGTCGCGGCCCAGACCATCGCCAATCTCTACCTGGCGATGGAAAATGACCTTGAGATCATACCGGTCATCAATAAGATCGATCTCCCCACGGCGGACGTGGAGCGGGTGATGGAACAAATCGAGACCGAGCTGGGGCTTGATCCCTTTTCGCACCTCCAGTGCTCGGCAAAAGAGGGGATCGGTATCGAGGAGATCCTGGAGGCCATTGTGCACCGCATCCCGCCGCCGCAGG
>MGQT01000073.1:4739-9399 GCA_001797935.1 Deltaproteobacteria bacterium RBG_16_54_18
CCGCGGCCTCCCTGGCCGCCTTGATCTTCGACGCGCAATACGATTCCTTCCGCGGCACCGTGATCCACTGCCGCCTCTTTGACGGGGCTGTGCAGCCGGGGGAGACAATCCGCCTCATGTCCAATCAGGCGGTCTACAAGGTCGAGGAGGTGGGGCACTTCCTCCTCACCCGGGTCAAGGCGGAGCGGCTCGCCGCCGGCGCGGTCGGCTACATCATCGCCAACGTCAAGACGGTCTCGGACGTGCACATCGGGGATACCCTCACCCACGACGAGCGCCCCCGGAGCGAGCCGTTACCCGGCTTTCGGGAATTCAAACCCGTGGTGTTCGCCTCAATCTACCCGATTGCCTCGGATGACTATGAAGACCTGGCCGCCGCCGTAGAAAAATATAAATTGAACGACGCCGCCTTCGTCTACCAAAAAGATTCCTCCATCGCCTTGGGGCACGGATTCCGCTGCGGGTTTTTGGGGCTCTTGCACCTGGAGATCGTCCAGGAACGGCTGGAACAGGAATATGATCTCGCCATTATTATGTCCGTGCCGAGCGTCCGCTTCCGCTTCACCCTGCAAGACGGGACCGTGCAGTATGTGGACAATCCCGCCTATTACCCGAACCCGAGCTCCATTGCCAAGGCGGAGGAGCCCTACATCCGCGCCACCATGATCATGCCGGACAAATATCTCGGCGCGGTCATCAAGTTTTGCACGGAGAAGCGGGGCGTCAACTCCAAGATGCACTATTTGGGCCCCAAGCGCCTGGAATTGGCCTATGAGCTGCCCTTGGTCGAGGTGCTCTACGATTTTTACGACCGCTTCAAGTCTATGACGCAGGGATACGGGTCATTTGATTATGAGATCATCGATTACCGGGAAGGCCGGCTGGCGCTCCTCGACATCCTCGTGAACGGCGAAAAGGTAGATGCCCTTTCCCAAATCGTCTTCCGTGACAGCGCGCGCGCCCGCGCCTTGCAGTTCTGCGAGCGCCTGAAGGAAGAGATCCCGCGGCAGATGTTCAAGATCGCCATTCAGGGGGCGATCGGCGGCGAGATCATCGCGCGCACCACGATCTCGGCGTTTCGCAAGGACGTACTGGCAAAGTGCTACGGCGGGGACATCACCCGCAAACGCAAGCTCCTGGAAAAACAAAAGCGAGGCAAAAAACGGATGAAGATGGTGGGATCGGTCTCCATACCCCAGAGCGCCTTTTTATCCGTGTTACGGTCGGACACCGACAAATAATCCCGCTCCCTAATTTAGATTTTATGGACAGCGGGATCCCGCAAAGCGGGAAGGTACAAGCATCATCAATGTGTAATAGCAACGAGTAGAGTACTATGATGAACATGAACGCACCTGGCCTCTATATCCATATCCCGTTCTGCCTGAGAAAATGTCCTTACTGCGACTTTTACTCCGTCACCACCCTGACCAGGCTCACCGCCTTTCTGGAGGCCCTCGGCGCGGAGATGGCGCTCTATTGCGGCGAGTTTGCCCCTTTTGACACGGTGTATATCGGCGGCGGTACCCCATCGCTCCTTGCCCCGCAACAGCTGGCAACGATCCTGGATCGGGTGCGGGAAAACTTCCCCTTGCTCCCGGATACGGAGATCACCTTGGAGACCAACCCGGCGGACCTGGATCATGCCTCCCTGACGGCAATCAGGGGCATGGGGGTCAATCGCCTGACCATCGGCTGTCAGTCCTTTGACCAGGCGCTTCTCACTTTTCTCGGCAGAAGGCATTCCGCTACGCAGGCCGGCGACGCCATAGCAACCGCCCGTTGCGCGGGCTTCACCAATATCGGGGTGGACCTGATCTATGGGATACCCGGTCAGGGGATCGCTCAGTGGTTGGATGCCCTCCGGCGCTGCCTTGCCTATCAGCCTGAGCACCTGTCGTGTTACCAGCTCACGGTAGAAGAAGGGACGCCGCTGGGAAACAGCTACCGGCACAAGGCGTTCTCGTTGCCTAACGAGGATCTGGCGCTTGAATTCTTCATGCAAACGGCGGAGCTTTTGAAAGGTGCGGGCTACGTGCACTATGAGGTCTCGAATTTCGCCCGGGGCATGGCATTCGCTTCGCGACACAATCAAAAATATTGGGATCATACCCCCTATCTCGGCCTGGGACCCGGCGCCCATTCCTTTGCGACAAACCGCCGGTGGTGGAATTACCGCTCCGTTGACCGCTACCTCGCCGCGCTCGGCGCCGGGGAAAGGCCCGTGGCGGCAACGGAATCTCTCACCAACGAGCAACTGCAATTGGAGGCCCTCTATCTCGGCATGCGGACGAAACAGGGAATCCATCTACAGGACTATGCACTTCGTTATCACGTGGACCTGCTCGCCCAAAAAAAGGATCGTTTGTCCGCGTTACAAAAGGAAGGACTCATTACCATCGAGGACGGCCGGCTGCATCCGACACGCGCCGGCCTTGCCGTTGCCGACAGCCTCGCCCTGCTATAGCCCCCGGTGCACCGACCCGGTACCAGACGGCATTTGACTTCAGGTGAGCAAGTCTTTTATAATGAGCTGCCTTGAATCGTGCAAGCCACTTCAATTTGATGCAGGAGGACACGTATGGCGGAAAAGATCGCAGTCTACCCTGGTTCCTTTGACCCCATCACGTACGGACACCTCGATATTATCAAGCGGGCAATCAAGGTCTTCGACAGGGTCATCGTCGCCGTGGCCCACAACTATGATAAGCAGTCCCTCTTTACCCCCGAAGAGAAGATAGAGATGATCACAGAGGCGGTGAAGGACTACCCCACGGTCAGCGTTGACGCCTTCCATGGACTCCTCATGGAATATATGAAAAAGGCCAAGGCCACGGTGGCATTGCGCGGTCTGCGGGCAACCTCGGACTTTGACTATGAGTATCACATGGCAGCGATGAACCGCAGCCTCGACGACAGTATTGACACCCTCTTTATGATGACGGGGAAGGATTACTTCTTTATCAGCTCCCGTACCATTAAAGAGGTAGCGAGCCTCGGGGGGTTAGTGACGGGGCTGGTGCCCGATCACGTCGCCTTGAAGCTGCAAGAGAAGTCAATCCACAAGCAGAAGGGGTGATACTCGTAACACCCCCCACACACCTGAGATGATCCCCAGAAAAAAGACCCGGCAAATCTCCGTGGGCGGCGTTGCGATCGGCGGCACGGCTTCGGTGGTCGTCCAGTCCATGACCACGACGCATCCCCGTGCCGTAGCAGCAACCCTTGAGCAGATCCAGCGCCTGGCGCAGGCCGGGTGTGAACTTGTCAGGGTGGCAGTGCCCGATACGGAGGCGATTACCGGGCTTCAGGAGATCACCAAACAATCGCCGCTCCCTGTCATCGCCGACATACACTTCGACCACCGCTTGGCCTTGCTTGCCCTGGAGGCAGGCGTGCACGGCCTGCGCATCAACCCCGGCACCATACATGCGCGGGATAACGTGCAGGAGGTCATCAAGGTGTCCAAGGAGCAGGGCGTGGTGCTGCGGATCGGTATCAACGCGGGGTCATTGGAGGAAGGCATCCTGAAGCGATTTGGCCACGCCACTGCCGCGGCCATGGTGGAGAGCGCCCTCGACTGTATCAAGCTCTGTGAAGACATCGGCCATCAGGCCGTCAAGGTCTCGCTTAAAGCCTCCGACGTCCCCAGGACGGTAGAGGCCTACCGCCTCTTTTCCCAACGCTCAGATTATCCCCTTCACCTGGGGGTTACCGAGGCAGGCCCGCCATTTGCCGGCGTGATCAAGTCGGCCGTCGGGCTCGGCATCCTCCTCGCCGAGGGAATCGGGGATACCATCCGGGTCTCCCTGACCGGCGACCCGGTGCTCGAGGTACGGGCTGCCTACGGCATCCTACGTGCCCTGGGAATCCGCTCGCGCGGGATCGATATCATCTCCTGCCCCACCTGCGGCAGGTGCGAGGTGGACCTCATTCCTTTAGTAGAGGAGGTCCAGGAGCGGCTGGGGTATATCGCCGCCCCCCTCACCGTGGCTGTCATGGGGTGCGTGGTAAACGGTCCCGGCGAGGCCAGGGAGGCCGATGTCGGCATCGCCGGTGGCAAAGGGGTAGGACTCCTCTTTAAAAAGGGCGAGGTCGTGGAAAAGGTAAAAGAAAGGGAGTGGGTCAAACGGCTGGTGGCCGAGGTGGAGGCAATGACGAAGTAACTGCTGTTAAGTAATACGTATCAGCCACCCCGGCTATTGCGGCACTATCTCAAACACCTCTACCTTGCCCAACTGGTAGCTCGTGACCCAAAGCTGCTTGCCGTCCGGGGTCACCGCCACCCCCATGGGAAAGGGGAAATCCTTCTTATAGATGATTTCGAAGCTGGCCGTATCGATTACCAGCAACTTCCCCTCTTCGTGCGACACGGCGAAGATATACCGCTCATCAGGGGACAGGGCGATCGTGCGGGCCATCCTCCCGACCGGCACCTCCCGCAGCTTTTTCTTGGCAACCACATCATAGGCAATGATCTTGCCAAGGATATTGTCCGATATATACAGCGTCCGCTGGTCCTTGCACAAGACGATGTGCCGGGGGTTTATCGTCGCGGGTATGTCGTCGACGACCTCCAGGCGTGCGAGGTCGATGACGCTGATCGTCCCCCCTCCCATATTGGCGACATATGCCTTGGTCGAATCGGCTGAGACGACGA
>MGQT01000074.1:0-9314 GCA_001797935.1 Deltaproteobacteria bacterium RBG_16_54_18
AAGATTATCTGCTTTCTTTTTTTGAAAAACCTAAGAACCCAGCGAGTTTTAACGCCATCAGGATCGCTCTGGCTTCTCCTGAGCAAATCAAGAGCTGGTCTCATGGGGAGGTAAAGAAGCCGGAAACGATCAACTACCGTACCTTCAAACCGGAGCGAGACGGCCTTTTTTGCGCTCGGATATTCGGACCGGTAAAGGATTACGAGTGTAACTGCGGCAAATATAAGCGGATGAAACACCGGGGCATCGTCTGTGAAAAGTGCGGCGTAGAAGTAATTCAGACAAAAGTGCGACGCGAACGGATGGGGCACATCGTGTTGGCCACACCGGTGGCCCATATCTGGTTTTTGAAGAGTATCCCGAGTAAAATTGGCATGTTCCTCGATATGACATTGAAGGAACTGGAACGAGTCCTTTATTTCGAATCCTATGTCGTCATCAATCCTAAGGATCTCCCCTTCAAGAGCGGCGACCTCATCAGTGAAGAAAAATACCGGGAGATCAGGGAGAAATACGGCGAGGACGCAATAGAGGCCGGTGTCGGCGCGGAGGCCGTAAAGCAGCTTCTGCAAAAAGTGGACATCAACGAAATGGCGGAGCGTCTCCGTTTTGAAATGAAGGAGACCCAATCTGAGGCCAAGCGCAAGAAGCTCGCAAAGCGTTTGCGGGTTATCGAGGCCTTTCGGGACTCCGGCAATGAGCCGGAATGGATGATCCTCGAGGTCATCCCCGTGATCCCGCCGGATCTGCGGCCGCTGGTGCCGCTTGACGGAGGCAGGTTTGCTACTTCCGACCTCAATGACCTCTATCGGCGGGTGATCAACAGAAATAACCGCTTAAAAAGGCTCTTGGAGTTAAACGCCCCCGATATCATCATCCGTAATGAAAAAAGAATGTTGCAGGAAGCAGTGGACGCCCTGTTCGATAACGGTAAGCGGGGCAGGGTCATCACCGGGGCAAACAAAAAACCGCTGAGGTCTCTGAGTGACATGCTCAGGGGCAAACAAGGAAGATTCCGTCAGAACCTCTTGGGCAAAAGGGTTGATTATTCGGGGCGATCGGTCATCGTTATCGGGCCGGAGCTGCGGTTACACCAATGCGGCCTGCCCAAAAAGATGGCCTTAGAGCTCTTTAAGCCCTTTATCTACAACAAGCTCGAGGAGCGCGGTTACGTGACCACGGTCAAGAGCGCCAAGAAGATGGTGGAAAAAGAGAGACCGGAGGTGTGGGACATTCTCGAGGAGGTAATCCGGGAGCACCCTATTCTCCTTAACCGGGCCCCGACCCTCCACCGGCTGGGTATTCAGGCCTTTGAACCGCTTCTGATAGAAGGAAAGGCTATTCAGCTTCATCCTCTCGTCTGCCTCGCCTTCAACGCAGACTTCGACGGTGATCAGATGGCCGTCCACGTTCCGCTGTCCGTGGAGGCGCAGACCGAGGCCCGGGTACTCATGATGTCTACTAATAACATCCTCTCCCCTGCGCACGGGAAACCGATTATCGTGCCCACGCAAGATATCGTTTTGGGCCTGTATTATATGACGAGAGAGAAAAAATTCGCCAAAGGGGAGGAAAAGATCTTTGCCAGCCCGGAAGAGGTGAGAATTGCCTATGACGCTCAAGAGATAGATATGCAGGCCCGTATCAAGGTACGGATGAATGGCACCTTATTAGAAACCACTGTTGGCAGGATTTTGCTCAGAGAAGTCGTCCCTGAGGAAATCCCCTTTGAATTGATCAACCGCGTGATGAACAAAAAGGCAGTAGCCAATCTTATAGACTATGCCTACCGGGTAGCAGGCAGCAAAAAGACGGTTATCTTGGCGGATAAGCTCAAGGACTTGGGCTTCGCCAATGTCACCAAGTCGGCCATCTCCATCGGGATAGACGATATCCGCATTCCCTCCCGCAAACCTTACCTGCTGGAGCAGGCAACTAAGGAAGTCGAAAAGATCAGGCAACAATACGTCGATGGTCTGATCACCGACGGCGAGCGATATAACAAGGTAATCGATATATGGGCGCAACTCACCGAAGAGATCGCGGATGAGATGATGCAGGAATTGGGCACGGAAAAAGTGATGGATCCTACAGGGAAGGAACAGGAGGTCCCCAGCTTTAATCCTATTTTTATGATGGCCGATTCGGGGGCCAGAGGTACTGCTCAGCAGATACGCCAGTTGGCCGGGATGCGCGGCTTGATGGCCAAACCGTCAGGCGAGATCATCGAGACCCCTATCACCGCAAACTTCAGGGAGGGACTGAGCGTGCTGCAGTACTTTGTCTCCACCCACGGGGCGCGTAAGGGGTTGGCGGATACTGCCTTAAAGACGGCCAACTCCGGATATCTCACCAGAAGACTGGTGGATGTCGCACAAGATATCATCATCTACGAATACGATTGCGGCACCATGGACGGCATCTATGTTTCCTCCCTCGTTGAAGGCGGCGAGATCATCGAACCTATGGTGGAGAGGATCCTCGGAAGGGTTGCCTTGGAGAGCATCAAAGATCCCTTTAATGATGAAATCATCGTCGGGGCAAGCCATGAGATAACGGAAGAAGCAATACAGAAGATCGCGGACGCAGGGTTAGATCGTGTGAAGATTCGCTCCGTCCTTACCTGCGAGTCTAAGTTCGGAGTATGCGCCCTCTGTTATGGAAGGGATCTGGCCCGGGGAAGAATCGTCGATATCGGCGAGGCCGTCGGTGTCATAGCCGCACAATCAATTGGCGAGCCGGGAACACAACTGACCATGAGAACCTTCCATATCGGCGGGACGGCGAGCAGACGCGTAGAGGAAACCGCCCTCGAGGCAAAAATGGAAGGCACCATTAAATTCCTCGACCTGCGTTCCGTGCGCAACAGAGAGAGCATGCTCGTCGTGATGAGCCGCAAGGGGGAGATAGCCCTCTTGGATGAAGAGGGGAGAGAACGGAAACGCTATCCGGTCGTCTATGGGGCAAAATTGGCAATAGAAGAAGGGGCACGGGTGAAGGAGGGGCAACTCATCGCGGAATGGGATCCTTATACTATCCCCATCATCACCGAGGTCCCCGGTTTGGTGAAATTCGGCGATATCACCGAGGGGATTACCATGCAAGAGCAGGTCGATGGGGTAACCGGCCACGCGCATAAGGTGATTATTGAAAGCAAGGACGCCGATCTCAGACCTCGCATATCCATCAAACAGGAGCGGATGGATTCGGCAGGCAAGAGGACGATGGAGACCGAGGCCCGCTATATTCTTCCCATCGGTTCTAATATCTACGTAAAAGAAGGTGACCCCGTAGCGGCCGGTGACGTCTTGGTCAAGATACCGCGTGAGACCACCAAGACCAAAGATATCACGGGAGGTCTGCCGCGCGTCGCTGAACTCTTTGAGGCACGAAAACCTAAAGAATATGCCCTTATCAGCGAGATCGACGGGGTCGTAAGCTTCGGCAAGATGGTCAAGGGGAAACGGAAGGTGATAGTCACCCCGGAAGTAGGGGAGCCGAAAGAATATGCCATTTCCAAAGGGAAACACATTAGCGTCCACGAAGGCGACGTCGTCAAGGCAGGTGAGCCTCTCATGGACGGGAGTTCTAATCCGCACGATATCCTCAAGGTCTTGGGAGATAAAGAACTCGCGCGCTTTCTCGTTGATGAGATTCAGGAGGTATATCAACTACAGGGGGTTAAGATCAACGATAAACACATTGAGATCATCGTTCGTCAGATGCTCAAGCGGGTAAAGATCCGCGAGGTGGGGGATACCAGGTTTATCGTGGACGAACAGGTGGAAGAACAGATTTTCAAGGAAGAAAATGAAAGGGTCCTCAAAGAAGGTGGCAGCCCTGCCACGGCCGATCCCTTGTTTCTGGGGATCACCAAGGCATCTCTTATCACTGATAGCTGGGTATCTGCCGCCTCCTTTCAAGAAACCACGCGGGTCCTCACCCAGGCAGCAATAGAAGGAAAGATCGACACCCTGCGGGGGCTAAAAGAAAATGTCATCATGGGGAGGTTAGTACCCGCAGGTACAGGAAATCCCCGCTACCGCGAGATCAGGCCGGTCGTGGAGGGAGGCTATCCCCTTCCTCTTGATACGATGCTCCCTGAAAACTCAGAGGCGAAAGAACAGGAAGCAGATCTCACGGCGACGGATTAATTTAATGTCTTCAGTTTCTTGCCCGCAATCTCCGCTTGCGGAGATTGCGGGTAGTCTTTCATTATTTTATTAAAGATTAGCTTGGCGTCTGCCCGATCACCCAAGTCTAAAAAGGCAAACCCCTGTTTTAAGAGGGCAGAAGGAACTTTGTCCCCTTTAGGATATTTTTTCATCACCTTCTCATATTCGACGATGGCCTTCTCATAATCTCCCTGCTGATAGTAACATTCGCCGATCCAATATTGCGCGTTATCTGCATACTCCGATTGGGGATAGGCGAGCAAAAAGGCTTCAAACTGCTTCAAGGCATTGGGGTACTCCCCTTTTTTGAACGTGCCGAATGCCTTCTGATAGACTCCCTCCATGTCGTCCTTGGGTTCTTCTTTAGGAGGGATAGCAGTACTAACCGATGGAGATGGGGTTGTGGCAGGGAGCGGCGTTACGGCGACATCGCCTTCTTTCCCCCTTGTCACGGCATAGCCCTTTGCCTCGTATGTCTTCTTGAGGGCGTCGAGATCGTTGGCGATCTTATTGAGGAATTGTCGATCCTCCTCAATATTCGCTCGGAGGATCTTAATATCCTGCCGCAACTCTCCTTGGGACGTCTCAAAATTTACCCAGTTCTGTTGCATTTCAGAAGTAACCCGCCCCCTCAGGATATCGACCTTTTGCTGCAAATCTCCTATCTGCCCCTGCAAGTGTTCCACATCCTTTGTCGTAGCACAGCCCACCAGCAGGGAAAGGACAAAGATGATTACCCCTACGCGTACCATGCCGGTTTTCATACCGCGTCTCCTTTCTCGCTACCTACCGCCGCCACTATCGCGAGAGAATGACAAAGTGACACCGGCGGTTTTTAGACCAGGCCGCCTCATTGTGCCCTGGATCCGCCGGCATCTCTTCTCCATAGCTGATAACAGAGAGACGACTCGCTTGCACGCCGAGCTTCGTGAGATATTGTTTTGCACTTGCCGCTCTCTTTTCACCGAGGGCCAGGTTATATTCGTTGCTGCCGCGTTCGTCACAATGCCCTTCAATCTGAATAACGAGACCGGTATGCGCCGCTAATACCTTGAAAGTATCAGCCAATATTTTCCTGGCGTCTTCGTTCAAATCGTACTGGTCAAACGAAAAATAGATGTCTTTCAATTGGGTACTTTCCCACACCTCCCCGCTAATCCCCGGATATGTCTTTTTGGCGAGGCTCTGTTCAAAGGCCTTCTGCTCTTCTGCCGCACGTTGGGCCTTGTCTTTTTCCTCCTGTGTCATCTTTGTCTCGGGGGGAGTAACGGCTTGTTCTTTCTCGAACAATGCACACCCGGAAAAAGAAATAAGGGGTATAACCACCAGTAAAGCCACCAATAGCCTTACTACGCTTCTCACCATCCTCGTACCCTCCTTTTTCACTGGTATCATTGTTACTGTAGCCAAGGTGACCACGTTGGCTCAGTTTCGTTGGCTGCGGTATCCGTCACTTTCCAGGGGCCACCGCCGTCCGCAGTCATAATATATATATCATAATTTCCCCCTTGCTTGGAAGTAAAGGCTAGATGCCTACCATTAGGGGCCCATGAAGGGTTCTCATTGCTGCCTTCCTTGGTCAATCTCCTCACGTCAGTCCCGTCCGGTCTGATGGTGTAGAGGTGAAATCTCCCTTCCTCCTGGCGCGCGAAGGCGATCCGATCCCCCTTCGGCGACCAGGCTGGGGAGCAATTGTAACCTCCCTCATAGGTCAGCCGTCTCAGTTTGCGTGTCGTAAGATCGAAGATATAGATCTGCGGCGTCCCGGAACGGTCTGAAACAAAGGCAATCTGTTTCCCATCAGGCGACCATGTCGGTGAAGCCTTGCTGTCCCAGGAGCGTGTGAGCATTACGGGTTCCTTGCCCTGTTCGTTCAAGAGATATATCTCGGTGTTGTTCTCCCCCCGCATCATCAAGGCGATCCGCTTCCCGTCGGGAGACCACGCCGGCGTAGCATTCGGTCCCGGGACGGCAGACAGAAGGATGGAATTTCTCGTCGAGATGAATACCTGATATAGGTCCGGGTTGCGTCGCTGATACGAGGTATATAAAAGGCTCCTGCCGTCCGGATGCCAGTCCGGGGAGATGTTGATAGAGCCGTTTTTAGTAACCATGGTCTCAGAGCGGCTATTAACGTCCATGACCGCTATCTCCTTATTCCCGGTGCGGTCCGTTACGAAGGCGATCTTTGTCTGAAAAATCCCCCGTTCGCCGGTCAACTGCTGGACAACCTCGTCCGCAAGCTTGCCGAGTATGACCCGTATCTCCGCCAATGACCCGTGGTACCGCTTGCCGGCAACATAGACACCCTGAATTGCATCGAAGAGACGAAACTCAAGGGAAACGGCATTTCGTTCACCCTTGATACCTACCGACAATAAAAACTCGGTGCCGGAATTCTTCCATGATACAAAATCTATATTCTCTTCCGTGACATAGGCCTCCTGTTGAGGAAGTTTCACGCGCTCCATGAGATAAAAGAGATCTGAAATAGTGAGGTCTTGTACAAGGGTCTTCTCTACCTCCTCTTTTATCCCCTGCGGAGTATTACCGAGGTCTTTGATCGCCGGAAAGGCCAGATAGAACCTGCGGATTTGCGGGGAGTTAATATCAATATAGATGATCCCCCCCCCCTTGTGCGGGTATACAAGAATCGCCCCCGACACTACAAGAAAGAAAAGCACCGTGTTTCGCATCCATCTCATATCTGCTAACCTTTTAAAAGTTGCCATCTGTTATCAATCTCTGACAAGGCATAGGGTGGCGCTAATCATCTCGAGCAATATGAGAGCCGTCAGCACAGTATGCAATGAGGAACTCCAAAAACCGCCGCGCAGGTGGCGAGAGCTCCCGCCCGGTGCGGACCACGGCAAAGAATTCCCTCTCGAGAAGGGTCAGCCCCTGGATTTTAATCTCCCGTAGCCTTCCCTGCGCTAACTCTTCTCGGACGGCGAGATCAGAGATGATACCGAGACCTATCCCTTCTTTTACCCCTTCTTTGATAGCGGTAGAGCTTCCCAGTTCTCCGATACTGCTAAAGTCATCCAAGCGATACCCTGCCGCCATCACATGCCCCTCAAAGGCCTTGCGCGTCCCCGACCCCTTTTCTCTGATCAGGAAAGAGGCTGTGTGCAGATCCTCCCACGAGACCTTCCGCTGTGCGGCGAGGGGATGATCCGGTGAGGCAATGATAATCACCCGATCGTGAAACAACGGATACGCATCAACGCGTTCTCGGTCAAATCGCATGCCCACGACCCCCACCTCTATTTCGCCGGCAAGGAGCATATCAATGATCTCCTGCGAGTCCGCGATGGCTAAGTCTATCGCGATACCGGGGACAGTCTGATGGAAGCCACCCATCACTTTCGGCAGAAAATATTCACCGGGGATGGTACTCCCCCCAATGGTGATCTTCCCTTTAATAACGTGCGAAAATTCGGAGATGGCATTGAGGGCGTCATCCCGGAGCTTCAAGATCTCTTTGGCGTGGCGATACAAGACCTGTCCTCCATTAGTAAGGGCAACCCCTCTCCCCAGACGGTCAAAGAGCTTGATCCCCACGGTCTGCTCAAGCAAGGCGATATGACCGCTGACGGTGGGTTGGGTTAGATAGAGAGTTTCTCCCGCCCGGGAAAAACTCTCTAATTCAGCCACCTTGCAGAAGGTCTCAAGATGTTTCATGTCCATAGGGGGGAACCTTGGTGTGACTCACGCCTAACGCATCAGGTGCTATAATATCGGCTGGAAAAGAAAAGTTCAAGAAGATAATTCCGCCTTCCTGGTGATGGTGATATCCAGACAATTAAAAACCTGCTGGTCTTATGCCACAGAGAATTATCAGCGTCTGATAGTATGTTGTCTTTACGGTCCTTGTGGTATAATAGTGCGAATCAGGATCTAGAAAGGTTTATGCCGCATGGAAAAAATGTTCGAAGGTGAATTGGCGCATGAGATGACGCAGCAGGCGCTGCCGACGGCAATCTCTATCTTTATCGAGTTTGTCCGTCAGCACGCGTGGGAGACTGGCTGCGACGAAGTGCGGATACAAGAGATCGGGCTCGCCGTTCAAGAAGCCTTACAGAATATCGTCACATTTGCCTGTCCCGATGGGGCAGGGAAAATCTCCATGAGCTGTACTACCCAAGATAGCGGTGCGCTTATTATCACCATAGTCGATACCGGAGCACCCTTCAATATGTTGCTGGCCAATACATTTTCTGAGACAGCGGATTTCTTCGAGCCGGGGAAAATACCTACTACGAGCTTCATGAAGAAGGCGATTAAAAACATTGAATACCGCAGGGGTGCGGACAGAAATACCCTGGTCTTCACCATCGCACCCGACCAAAAAGCTAAACAGTAACCATCACCTCCCTAGACAATAAAAACGCCCCTTGTAAGGGGCGTTTGCTGATAAATACGAGGTCAAACTGCAGTCGTTTAGGAGCACCCCTGCGATCCGCACCCCCCTGCGCCACAAGAGTCACCCCCCGTTACCGGGTTCTGAGCACTGACCGTAAAGCCTCGTCGCCATCCTTCCGAGATAAAGTCGATGGTGACGTCACCGGTCTTAGTCAGCAAATCGGTGTCGATAAAATATTTTACATCGCCACTCGCAAATACCTTGTCCGCGTCTGATGGCTCATCCAGAGCCAAGGTAAGGGCCGGCCCCCCTCAGCCACCCTCCTGTAGATAAACGCGCACCCCTTGCGGCATCTCCTTTTTTTCCTTCAATATCTCCCCTATCCTCTTATGTGCTGCCTCTGTCGCCGTTACCATAACAATTCCCTTCCTCATTATTTTATATACTTATATAATAACCCTTCCTTTCCTGATTTCAAGGAGAGGTTGTACAATGTACATCTTATAGCACAAGACCCGTCCTCTTTGATTTGCTCAGCGCAAAAAAAGGCGCATGATTCGAGGTGAACAGGGGCGGTTGATTATTAAGGAGCAATCGGATCGCCGGGTGCTTTTTGAATTTCACATCCAGAAATTCTCTGATCAATCGTCGGTCCCAACCCCGGGGATGACGGAAACCGGTATACAGGGACAGGTCTCCTTCGTAGAAACTCGCTGTCTCGAGACCAGCGGTCTCGGGACTATTGAGGGGGAGGTTGAAGATAGCCACATTCA
>MGQT01000074.1:9340-13403 GCA_001797935.1 Deltaproteobacteria bacterium RBG_16_54_18
GCCACAAAGGCGAGGGTATGCAACGCCTCGGCGTGCGCCTCCGCCGGCGTACCGAAGAGGAGGTAGACATAGGTCGCGATACCGGCATGTTTTAAATTTTGTAATGCCCGCGATGCCGTTTCCAGATCGATCCCCTTGTGCAGGGCGTTAAGTACCGCTTGGTCACCTGATTCAAGACCGAGCTTCAGCATCACGCACCCCGATTTGCTCAAGGCCGTACAAAAACCAGGGTCTGTGAGATGCGGGGTGATCCGGGCAAAACCATACCACGGCGCGCCTGGTGGTTGCCCGGCAATGGCCTGCATGAAGGCCGGGCTCACGGCATTGTCCACGAGGTGGATCAGGTCCGGTTTGACGTGGGCGACGAGGTTGCAGAGTTCTCTTGCCGCTCTCTGAGGCGGTATCTGAGAATAGGCGGTCCCCTCGGACTTTTCCGGACAAAATGAGCATTTGCCCCAGTAACATCCGATGGAAGACCGGAAAGGCAAGATCCGTCCCGGTGCCAGATAGTCGTTAATGGGCAAGGAATCATAACACGGGGTAACGTGCAGCTCCCGCTCAGGTTGTTTGTTCAAAAGCGTGAGGAGCTGGTATTCCCCGGGGCCCGCGATGCAATGATCAACCAGGCCCTTAAAAAGCCCCTCCCGATGGTTGTTCCGGAGCCACGAGGTAACCAGACTGCCGCCGAGGATGATCATAGTATCAGGGAACTCTTGCTTTAAAAAGCCGACCATGGCAAAGGTCGTGATGGCCTGGCTCAGATAATTGAGGGAAAATCCGACAACCGTTGTGTCATCCTGTTTAAGGATCTGCTGCAGGCGATCGCTGAAATACTCATAAAATGGGTTTCCCGTTGGATGTCGGGCGGCAGAGAGGAGGTCTTGGCTTTTAACTGGCGAAAGGCGAGCGTTGCTATAGTCGGCCAGACTGATGCGCACCCCTTCCCCACCTGCTACGGCGAGCAGGCGGTTTATGTCCAATACCGCTCGTTTATAGGCATCGATATTCTGATAGATTTGCCAGCTTCGGAGGCTATCGAGATTTTGGGGGAGATTGCGAAAGGCACGGCGTGTCCACGTGTCAGCAGAGACAGGCGGTTTTCCAAGGAGACTCAACATCCCCTCGAGATTGGCGTCGAGCAAGGTGTGCTCGACATGATGAGTGGCCAGAGCACCGGAAAGTACCGCAATGCCTGCCGGCGGCTCACAGGACTTGGCAACCGGAGGAAAGATCAGCAAGACGTGGTGCTGTTTTCCATTACCCTTCACCGGACAAGTTTAGAATAAAGAGGCACTTCGCGTCAACAAAAGCGGAAATAAAAATGATACCCTATTTCGTCCCGACGAGCTGCGGCGGTTTAAGCGTAGGAGGGACATAGACGCGCTGCGTGGCACGGCGAAATAAAAGTACGCGCTTGGGTGACTGGGTATAAAGTACCTGCGCCAGGCTACGCGGAAAGAAGAAAGACTTGGGGACAACCATTGTCTTGCCCGCAAAACGGTGCAAGAAATCACTCAATTTAACAGTACAAAACATTCCCATTGTCGAGGTGGTAAATCGGCCCCCGGGATGATCTCTGTTCGTTCCCTTGACAAGTACATCGTATAACTCACAGGCATAGTCGGGTTGCAGGTCCCATTCAAAAACATCCACCTCGACGCTGGTAAATTTCCAGATGTGTTGTACGTACATTTCCAAGTCAGGTGGGTTGACTTTTATGAGATCCTTGCTTCTTACCTCTTCAAGAAAATCCTTGCCGTAACTGCCTGCGGGGTCCCAAAATACAACGGGCCGATCCGGGCACACCAAGCGCAAGGCCGAGTGATGGGACCAAAAATTGCCATAGATGATAATTACTTGCAGCAGGGCTTGAGCTGGGGTGTCTGCAACAGATTTCATGTCAATCGGCGTATTTTCCCATGTGCCGAGGAGGCGAGAGGAGTCCGGGGCATGAAAGCAACCCATCAGCAAACATATCAATAAGAGCAAAATCGGTATGAAAAGAATGTTGAAGTGGCCCGTCTTTCTGGTTCCTGTCGCGGGATGCATAGCTTTCATTACTGCAATATTGTAACGGATAAAAAATCCATAGGTTGATTCCATGCCTTGTTCCTGTCCGGACTTTTATAACGATTCACTTTCGATTCAGCGGCCATATTTATCGGTATAGCTCTGCATGCCGGCAATGCCTTCGGCAGCCAGCATTGCATGGATGATCGCTCTCGCCAGCGTATCCGCGGCAGCGGATCCAATCGTATTAATCCGCGCCGCCATGTCACCCCATATGCCGACCCTTTCCAGGTCCTCGATCGCCCTTTTTCCCGTACTGAGGGCAAAGATAGCATCTCCGTCAAACATCGTATGCACGGGACGGATCGCCCTGGCCATCCCGTCATGTGCCATCTGGGCGACCTTTGTTGCCTGTGTCTTTGTCAGCGCAACATTGGTCGCTACCACCGCAATCGTCGTATGTGATATAGCATCCGTCTTACGGGTGATCCGCTGATCTTTATCCCCTTGTGGGGATAACGCTGATGTCCGTTGTAATCCGCCAAATTCATTATCCCTTTCCAGAAATGCGGCATAGAATTCACCCGTGTCGGGATTCACCGGGCTGCCCCCTGCATTGACCGCCACCAGGGCGCCTACCATCACGCCAGTGCCGAGATCGGTGCTCGCCGTCCCCATGCCGCCTTTTAACTCGTTCCCTATGAGTACGCCGGTGAGTGCGCCTGTCCCGGCCCCGACATTGCCTTGCGCAATAGTGCCTGTTTTCGCTCCTTCACAAGCCCTGAGGCCGAACGCGGCAATCGGCCTCCCGGAAAAAGCGGTACCCCCTCGCCCTAAATCGAAGAGCGCAGCTGCAGGCACGATGGGAACCACATTGCCATTGCCGAGGGGAAAGCCGATGCCCTGTCCCTCGAGGTAACTCATAACGCCGTCAACGGCAGCGAGCCCGTAGGCGCTGCCGCCGGTGAGGACTACGGCATGGACTTTCTCTATAAGATTAATGGGATGTATGGCGTCTGTTTCTCTGGTGCCGGGGGCGGCGCCACGCACGTCGACGCCGGCCACTGCTCCGTTCCTCGCCAGGATAACCGTGGTGCCGGTCAGATTATCCACGTCGGTACAATGGCCGACCTCTATCCCCGGTACGTCCGTAATGGCATTGAAAAACTTTCGCGCATCAGAACCTGATTTTTGCGCCTTTTGGTCGTCTTTGTCCATTTTGTGATCCTCAAAAATTTCTTCCATATCTACCACATTCGCACGGCAATAAAAAGGTCCTGTACGAAGATGGAGGAGCAATGATTGTTGGAGGGAAGGACCGTTGCCAATTATCGGCATGCGCCGACCCCTTGAAATGGCCAGAAGATGCTACATCTTTATACTGCTTATGCAGTCTTCGGTAAAGGAAAGCCGGAAAAATAAATCATAAATAAGGAGGGATTATATGGCCAAGAACATGACAGGGGACGGGAAGGCAAAGGTGCTGGAGGCATTGAACAAGGCGCGATCCATGGAGTTGTTCGCTATTCACCAATACATGAATCAGCATTACAACGTGGACAATATGGATTACGGCGAGCTTGCCGCGCAGGTGAAGCTCATCGCCATCGACGAGATGCGTCACGCCGAGCAGTTCGCCGACAGGATCGAAGATTTGGGTGGGGAGCCGACGAGCGAGCTTGCCGCAGCGGTGGTAAAAGGTCAGGATATCGGAGCGGTCTTCGTCTTCAATGCAAACCTTGAGGACGACACCATTGCCACGTACAATCAGCTCCTCCATGTGTGCCGGGAAAATGGCGACAGTACCAGTATGAAGCTCTTTGAATCGATCATCGATGAGGAGCAAGAGCATTTCACCTACTTCGACAACATAAAGGAGCATATCCAGAATCTCAACGGGGCGTACCTTGCCAAGATAGCCGGGACGCCCTCCAGCACAGGCCTGCAGCCGCAGGGATTCGTGATCCGCAAGGCCGCCGGCACGACGACAGGGGCGTGAGCAAGATTACGCAAAGTGAGCACGAGATAGAGGGAGTACGCGATATCATTCTAT
>MGQT01000075.1:0-1671 GCA_001797935.1 Deltaproteobacteria bacterium RBG_16_54_18
TGACGGTTATACCACGGAGGTCACTACCCATCTTGAAATAGGCCTTGCGGTCCTCTCACACGAGGCGGATGTGGGGATCGCGACGATCGCAATCGCCAAGCTCCTTGGTCTGTCGTTCATTCCCCTGACCCGGGAACGCTTCGATATGGTACTCAGCCAAGTCACCTTTTTCGAGAAGGGTGTCCAGGCCTTTATTGAGGTCCTTAATTCGGAAGGATTCCGAAACCGCGTCGTAAGACTGGGAAATTACGACTTCAAAAATACCGGGAAAATCATGTATTCAAAAAACTAATTAAGAAGGAAAGATCGTGAGAAGAAACATAGGCATAAGAATTTTATTAGCGGGAATTGTCGTTCTACTCTTATTCATCGCAGGGATGACCTCTGCGCAAGTGCAGTCAAAGACCATCATTCTTGCTACCACCACCAGCACGCAGGATTCAGGTCTCCTTGACAGCCTGATCCCCTTGTTTGAGAAAAAGACGGGCTATATGGTCAAGACCATTGCCGTGGGCTCAGGCCAAGCAATGGCCATGGGTCAGAAGGGGGAAGTGGATGTGTTGCTCGTCCACTCTCCGGCTGCCGAGAAAAAATTCGTGGAAGAAGGTTATGGGCTCAATAGAAGGCTCGTCATGCATAATGACTATATTATCGTGGGCCCCCCGGACGATAGCGCGAAGATTAAGGGCCTAAGACCTCCCTCGGCAGCCTTGAAGAAGGTCGCTTCCGCAAAGGCATTGTTTATGTCCAGGGGTGACAACTCAGGTACTCATGCGAAGGAGAAAGAGATTTGGAAGTCCGCGGAGATCAATCCTGAGGGGGAGAAATGGTATCAACAGACGGGACTGGGAATGGGGCAGACTTTAAACGTGGCCGCTGAAAAAAAGGGATATACGCTTGCCGATCGGGGGACGTATCTGTCACTGAAGAAGAACCTCGGGCTCGCTATCCTGGTCGAAGGGGATGCGGTGCTCCTGAACATTTACCATGTTATCGAGATCAACCCCGTTAAATGGCCTAAGGTGAATACGGCGGGTGGCAAGGCATTTGCCGACTTTATGGTAGCGCGGGAGACGCAGGAGATCATCAAGACCTTTGGCGTGGACAAATATGGGTCGCCGCTCTTCTTCCCCGACGCCGGCAAGAAGGTAGAGGAACTCGGCACATAACACTCCGACACAAAACCTAATAATAGTTCGACCCACCCTATAGAGGCTGTGTTACAGTTCAAATAGCTCCCTCTCCTCTGCCGCAGAGGGTTGGGGTGAGGGGATTGAAAAGATTTAACTTAAAGATAGCTGGTGCAAAAAATTAATTGTGACGCAGTCTCCTGGCAAAAGATGGGGCAGGGAAGATTTTAAAATTGAGGGGTAAAAATGTTTTAATCGTTTAATCCGTTGCATGAGTTATTTTTTTTGATTTCCAGTTTGCGGGATGGATGACCTTGTTACGGCTGATAGCCGTGGAAAAATAATATGGATCTTATTCTTGAGGGCATAAAAAAGGCCTTTTGGCTGCTCATCACCTTTGACCCGGAGGTTTTTCGCATCACCTTGCTCTCACTTCAGGTCTCGGGTGCAGCTACCTGCATCAGCCTCGTGATCGGCGTATCCATCGGTACCGCCGTGGCGCTCTCCCAATTTCCCGGAAAAAAACTCGTCGCTACCCTCA
>MGQT01000075.1:1691-5570 GCA_001797935.1 Deltaproteobacteria bacterium RBG_16_54_18
CCGCCGGTGGTCGTGGGGCTCTTTGTCGCTATTCTCCTGTGGAGGAATGGCCCCCTCGGTTTCTTCGGGATCATGTACACGCCAGCGGCCATGATCATTGCCCAGACCATTATCGCGACCCCGATTGTCATGGGGATCACGCTGGCGGCGATGCAGCATCTCCCACGGAAACTCCGGCTGCAGATCATCGCCCTCGGGGCCACGCGCCTGCAAATGGTCTGGATACTGCTCAAAGAGGCAAAACTCCCGCTCCTGGCTGCGGTGATGGCTGGTTTCGGCGGCGTGATCTCCGAAGTGGGGGCGTCGATCATGGTGGGCGGCAACATCAAGGGGTACTCGCGCGTTTTGACGACGGCCACGGTCATGGAGACCGGCCGCGGGAATTTTGATATCGCCATCGCCCTGGGCATCATCCTCCTGCTCCTGGTGTATGGGATCAACTTCATCCTCACCCACATTCAACAGCGGGAGCGACCGCGATGAGCGAACCCGTTCCCGTGCTTCAGGGCAAAGACCTCAAAGTTACACGTGCGGGATCCCTGCTCTTGGACGTCCCCACGTTGAGCATTAGCGCGGGTGAGACCCTTGCGTTGATCGGGCCGAATGGGGCAGGGAAGACGACCTTACTGCAATGCCTGGGCCGTCTCATCAAGCCCTTCACCGGTGACCTCGCGTTCAGGGGGCAACGGGTGGGGGGCGAACAGCCGCTGTTTGCGTACCGCAGAAAAATCGCTATGGTCTTTCAAGAGCCGCTCCTCTTCGATACGACGGTCTTTGCCAATTGCGCCTCGGGGTTAAGGATCCGCCGCCTGCCGCGGGCAACGATTAAAAAGATCGTCATGGAAAACCTGGAGCGGTTCGGGATCAGCCACCTCGAAGACCGGTCCGCGCGCACCCTCTCAGGCGGGGAGGCCCAGCGGACGAGCCTGGCCCGGGCCTTTGCCATCGCCCCGGAGGTCCTTTTCCTCGATGAACCCTTTGCCGCGCTCGATCCTCCGAGCCGCGAGGCCTTGATCCAAGACCTCGAACAGGTTCTCGCAAGGACGCGGACGACCACGGTATTCGCGACCCATGACCGCTTAGAGGCCTTGCGTTTGTCGGACCGGATCGCCGTCATGGATCGCGGGAGAATCTTGCAGATCGGCCCTCCTGAAGAAGTCATGAATAAACCGGCGGATGAGTTTGTGGCTGCCTTTGTCGGCGTCGAAACGATCATCGAGGGGAGTGTCGTCAACCGGGAGGGAGGATCCCTGATTGTCCGGCTTGCCGGATCGAAAAAAACAATTGAGGCAGTGGGTGAGGTTCAGACAGGGGAGCAGGTTGCCCTCTGCATTCGTCCGGAAGACGTCCTGCTTTCCACGCAGCTCACGCCGGAGGCGACAAGCGCCAGGAATGTATTTCCGGGGCGGATCGTACGAATGGTTCCTCTGGGGCTTTATTATCGCGTCCAGCTTGATTGCGGTTTCCCCCTGGTGGCGTATGTCACGAACCATGCTCACGATGAGCTCGCGCTTCGTGTCGATGCAACTGTCAAGGCCTCCTTTAAGGCAACGGCGATCCACGTGGTCAGAAGAAAAGGAAAGACCGCAGAGTAATATACCCACCCTGTACCAACCTACCCGGGCCGCAGACGGCCTTGATCCTCCGGCTAAAACGTGCAATACTTTCCCTTAAGTTCTTGAAGTAAATTTGTAAGAGTATTACACACGAATCTCGCCTGTGGCACAAGGTCAGGTATGAAAGAAAAATCACCCCGTATCCCCCTTTGATAAAGGGGGATGAATTGATTTTAGAATTGGGGAGGGCAAAGGTTTGTTAGTCTATTTCTGAGTTGAAAGGTAACCTTCATTTCCCCCCTTTAGAAAAAGGGGGGTGGGGGGGATTTGAAACCTAAGACTCAATTATAAAGACGAGAGGAGAGAGAAGTGAAAGGAACGGCATGGCGCTTTGGCGACGATGTGGATACGGATGCGATCATCCCGGCGCGGTACTTGAATACCATAGACCCTCAGGAGCTGGCGCGGCACTGCATGGAGGACGCGGACGTGACCTTTGCCGAGCGGGTCAGACCGGGTGACATTATTGTAGCGGGGAAGAACTTCGGCTGCGGCTCGTCGCGCGAGCACGCCCCCCTGGCTATCAAGGCAGCAGGGGTTGCATGCGTTATCGCAGCGGGATTTGCCAGGATATTCTACCGCAACGCCTTCAACATCGGGCTGCCGATCCTCGAGTCGCCGGAGGCGGCGGCAGGGACGCAAGCCGGAGATGAGCTGGAAGTGGACCTCGCCAGCGGTGAGATCCGCAATCTAACACGAGGTACGGCCTTTAAGGCGCACCCCATCCCGCCTTTCATGCAGGAGCTGATTAAGGACGGCGGGCTGATCGAGCATGTTGCCCGAAGGCTCAAGGGGCGTGCTTGAAGATTGAGCGCAGCTATAGGAGTTGGTCAACACGGGACGGGCTGGCCCCTTTTCGCGCCCAGGTGCAGGAGACCGACCTCTATATCTTGGCGCGCACGCAGTTGCAGCAGGAGGCTGAAGAGGCCGTTATCCGATTTCGCCATCAGCTTGAAGCCTATATAAAAGGAAACCCCCTCTTTGTGGAAAGCCTTGTTCCTCTTCCAATGGATCCCCTTGCGCCGGAGATCGCGCGGGAGATGCTCGTCGCCGCGCAAAAGGCCGGTGTCGGGCCAATGGCCGGGGTGGCCGGCGCCATGGCGGAGTTCGTGGGTAAGGCGTTGCTCACCAAGACCTCCGAGGTGGTGGTGGAAAATGGGGGTGATATCTTTCTCCAGAGTAGCACGGAGCGCAGGATCGGCATTTTTGCCGATTGCTCACCCCTGAGCATGCGGGTGGGGATACGCGTCTTGCCTGAGAAGACGCCGCTCGGGGTGTGCACCTCGTCAGGCACCGTGGGGCCCTCGCTGAGCCTGGGCAAGGCAGATGCCGTCTGCGTGATCTCGCCTTCGGCAACCCTGGCAGATGCAGCGGCAACTGCCGTGGGCAACCTGGTGCAGGGGAAGGGTGATATCGAAAGGGCATTGGAACGCGGACGCGCCATCCCCGGCGTGGAGGGGATAGTGATTATCGTGGGAGATGCTATGGGGGCATGGGGGGAGTATGAGTTGGTAACAATATAAAAAAAGAAAGCAAAATCTCTTTCCTCCCGTTACTCTATAGACATGATTGACAAAGCCCTATTTTAAGTATATACTTCAAAGTATACATTTGGAGGTTGCCATGAAGACTGTAACAGCAAAAGAATTGCGGGTGAGGGCATCGGAAATACTCGAAGAGACTCAAAGGGGAAACGAGGTTATGGTTACCTTACGGGGAAAGCCCGCAGCAATACTAAAACCTATCGAGAAAAGAAAGAACGCCTTCAAAAAAATCGGTTTTGGCCTGTGGAAAGACAGAAAGGATATGCAGGAGCCTGCTGCCTGGGTCAGCGAGCGGAGGCGGGAACGACGGGACCATGCCGACGCTCTTTGATACCGATGTGCTCATCTGGTATTTCCGGGGCCTTGAGCAAGCGATGGAGGTCATTGACGAAACGCCCTATGATCAAAGATGCGTCAGCTCCATTTGTATCATGGAGCTTATACAAGGGTGCAGGAATAAGAGGGAACTCAAAGACGTAACCGACTTTTTTCGCGAAAATTTTTCTCGTGTCATTCACTGTAATGATACTATATCGGAGCGGGCTCTTATGCTTCTGCGGACGTATGCCCTCTCGCACGGTCTCAGAACCATTGACGCCATCATTGCGGCGACGGCCATTACGAGCAAGGCTTCTCTGGTAACTGGCAACCGCCGGCATTTCGCGATGATTGAAAAGATACCGTTAATCGAGTTTCACCCCAAGGCAAGAAAGAAAAAA
>MGQT01000076.1:0-4003 GCA_001797935.1 Deltaproteobacteria bacterium RBG_16_54_18
GTGCCCGTTCCACGAAGACGTCATGCGCCAGGGGGACGGGGGGATGGCACATCCACTGCGGATCGAACTCATCCTTCACCCGCAAAAGCCACGTGTGGTAGTTCGGGCCATATTTGGGACCGGTGAGGTACAGAGGCTGATGCGGTCCCAACAGCGAGGTATAGGTGCGGTTCTTTATATTCATCTTTGCCGTGTCGACGTAGAAGAGGTCGACGCCGTCGGTATTCTGGTCCTGATCCCAGTAGACGAGGAACTCAGAATACCCCTGATGCCCGAGCTCAAAGCTCTGGAACCATCCGGGATCGCCGTAATCAGGCATCAGCGGCGGCGTGTATTTCCACTTAAGGTCGGCATAGAGCTCGCCGTGCTGCGTCGCCTGTGAGAGGGTCTCGATGACGTAATCCACCGAAACATAGGATCCGCACATCACCCACATGCCGGCGGAGTCGGCGTTTTTGATCCACGATTCATCGCTCGGCTTGGTGGGGCGCGCCTCGCCGCCCACTTCCTTCATGATGTCCATGATCACGCGCTCATCGTAGTCCAGTTGCTCGGCGGAGGTGAAGCCGATCAAGAGCACCCGGACGATGAAGAACTTATTGACGGTATCGGCGCTCTCCTTACCCCAGAGGTCCCAGAACTCCTCCTTGCACTCCGCCTTGGCGATGGCCCGCCAGAACAGGGGGACCTTGGTAACGGCGCCGGCGACCTCGGCCTTGCCGATTTCAAACATCGCTTTCACCTGCGCGGCCTTGTTCGGCACGACGTAGTTGATCCACTTGACGCGCTTTTCCGGGAGCGCCAGGCTCGTGTTGGGGGTAATTCCCGTGGGCACGAGCGGCTCCGGCTGGAAGGGGAGGATCTTGACCGCCATCTTGGTGACGATACCGAGGCAACCGCGCACGCCGGTATAGCCGCGCAGCAGGCCGCGCAGGTCCGGGCCAGGCCCTTCACCCCAAAAGGGATCATCCTGCTGAGCGAGCGAACCCATCCGGACGAGCTCACCGTCGGGGAGGACCAGTTCGGTGCCGAGGATGCGCCGATGGGGCAGACCGATGCGGTGGCTCAGCGGTGACCAGCCGTCACCGATGAGATTGGCGATAACCGAGGCCTGTGCCCCGCCGCCGCCGATGACCACATACCCCCCCCGCTTCAGGCACTCTGCCTGCAACGGTGAGTAGATGGCGCCGGGGCCGACCAGGGCAAACCAGTGTTTGTCGTCTATCTCTATTTCATCCATCCGTTTGAGGTCTATAAGGAGTGCGCCTTCCACATGGGGATGCGAGCGTGGTCCGTAGAACCCCGTGCTGTAGGGGACGTATGGTATCTCATAGCGGCAGCAAGCCTTGACGATTCGCTGCACTTCCTCGGTCGAGTTGGGCATCACGACGCAGGCGGGTATCGTCGTCATAACCCGCTCGTATCCCAGGCCGCTTTCATACCCGCCGGGCCCGGAGCGGTATCCCTCGCACACGGCGGGGTCTTCCGATATATACTTGGGGCCGACGATTGATTCGAGTACGGTATATGCTTCTTTCGCGATATTCATGGCTTTTCCTCCTTACCCTATACGCCAAGCGAGGCGGCAATGACCTCGGAGATGTCGTAGGCCGTTAACGCATTTCCGTCTTCTTTGATTGCCTGCGCGAAATTATTTTTACACCAGGGGCATGCAGAGACCAGCGCCTCGGCGCCGACATATTTTACTTCTTCCAAGCGGTGCTGCGCCGACGAGCGCGCGAGATCGGGAAACGCCTCTTTGGTGCCGCGACCGGCGCCGCAGCAAAAGGCGTTCTCCCTGAGCCGTGGCATCTCCACCAGCGAAACGCCGGGGATGGCCTGCAAGATATCGCGGGGCTGCGTGTAGACGCCGTTCGACCCGCGGCGCCGCTTGAGGCGAGGCTCCACCATGCCCATCCAGCCGCGCTCCCCTTCCCACGGGGTCCAGGGCTCGCTCAGGCGGCTTAGGCTGCACGAATCATGGTACGCCACCCGCAGGGGCATCGGCTTGGTCGGCTTGAGCTTTCCCTGCTTGATCAACTCGTCGGCATACTCAACCAGGTGGACGACCTTAAAACCAAGATCGGCGGTCGCGCAATTGAGCAGCTTGGGGTAATCGACCTTCCACATGCGGTACCCCTCGGCACAGCTCAACAGCACCGTTTTAGCGCCGGTCTTTTTCACCTCGCCAATATTACGCTGCGCCAGCGCCCGGGCCTCTTTGACCATGCCGACGGAATACACGATGTTCCCGCAGCACCACTCATCGGGCATGAGCATAAAATCTGTCCCTGCCACCTTGAGGATGCGCGCGGTCGACTGGGCAATCTCAGGGTTGGTGTACGAGGCGGAGCACCCGACGAAGTAGAGCAGGTCGGCCTTCTTGGCGGGGGTCACCTTTGCCGCTGCAAGCCACTTGGTCCGATTCTCGTGGGGAGACCCGAACGAGTTGTGATTCTTCTCGATGTTTTGCACGATCTTTTTGTGCGCCGGCAGCGGGCCGACGCCGTCCTGCACCGCCTTGACCCTTAAGGCCTCTAGGGTCAACTCTATCTCTAAATCAAGGTTTCGCTTACAGCCGGTGTCGCAGGCGCCGCACAAGGGGTCGGCGTAGACAATCTCGAGGAGCTTATCGGTCCACCGCAGCTTCCCCTCGGCAAGGGCGAGGCCGATCCGCATCTTGCCGTAGGCCCCGTAGGAATCGAACAGGTAGCGTGTTGCGGTGGGGCACTTCGTCCTGAACTGAGCGCCCGGCATATAGGTGTGATCTACCCACGTGCATCCCTTGCATTTGATGCACCTGCTCATGTCATAGACAAAATTTTTGAGGTCCTGGACATCCAGCTTGACGGGCGTCTTGGGGCTCTCCCGGAATAACTTTTTTACGTCTATCTTTGTTTGCCGTTCAGCCATTGTATAACCCTCCTTAAAAGCACAGCGTGCCGGGATTCATGATATTGTTGGGATCAAATACCTTCTTTACCCGTTTCAGCGCCATGGCATACCCGGCCGCCTTTTCATAGACCATCGGGGCCAGCTCGCCGTAGGGACGGGTAAAAAAGGCACCCTCGCCGAGCAACGCCCGGGCAATATCCAGGTACATGGCCCGGATCAGTTCCTTCTCGGCGTCGCTGGTCGGATCATACGAGAAGTGGAACTCCAGGTGACAGGCGCGGTTGTGCTCGATGGGCTGCAGGTAGATGCCGATATCGCTGACCGGATATCCATACAGCGGCGCCATCTCCTCCACGAGGCTGATAAACTGCGCGGCCAGTTCCGGGCGGGTAATAAAAAACAGGTTCTGGCATGCCCCGCGATAACGATTCTTCCAATAGGGTTCCTTCGCGGGCCACGGGTTGCGCAGCAGCTGCAACATTTTTGTGTGCAGACCGGGGAAACCCGGCAGGCTCTCGGTGAGATGTAACGAGGGGTATTCGTTCAACAAGACCTGTTTTAAAAAGTTTTCCTCGTAGGCTATCTTTTCTTCCGGGCGCCGCAACAAACCGCTGATCACGAGGACGAGCGTCCAGGGCGGCAGGGTCGCCCGCAGGCGTTCGAAGTCATCCGACCCTTGCTCGGCAATCAAGGCGGCCAAATCGCAATTATTCAGCAGCACGCATTCCTGCCCGATCCTGCGGGGAAGGATTCTATAGAGAAAGTCTATCGCATATCCCAGATCATCAATCGGGGCAAACAATACCTTATCAATTTTGGGGATGGACTCAATCTTGAATTGCGCCCACGTCACGATACCCATGGTGCCCTGTGCCCCCTGGAAAAACCGATAAAAATCGAGGCCGGGACCAGAGGGATTGCCGCCGCGCGAGATCGAATTAGGAAATCCCTCGACGCTGGCGGATCCCATGCGGAATATCTCACCGGTGGGCCACACGACCTCCATGGACTGAAGCGGCTCGCCGTAATCATAGTCGGTATTGGTCGTCACTTCCCGTTCGAGGTAATCCGTGACGACGGAACGCTCGGCAAACGGCGTCAGGGGCAT
>MGQT01000076.1:4021-7962 GCA_001797935.1 Deltaproteobacteria bacterium RBG_16_54_18
TAATGATTCTGAACCCCTTCTTGCGCAGTTCCTGGGTGAGGTGTCCCCAGGTGACGCCGGCCTCAATGCGTACAAACCGGTTATCCGTGTCAATTTCCAGGATCTTGTTCATCCTGCTCATGTCCAGCACGATGCCCCCCGCCGGGGTATGGCGGCCCCGTAGCAATGAACCTTTGAACTCGTCGGGACTACCGGCATCTTGTGCTCATTCGCGAACTGGACAACCTCATGCACTTCTTGGGCATCTTTGGGCTTGACCACGTAGTTCGGCATCCCCGGGGGGCTGAGACTGAAGTCCCGCGAGTACTCTACGAGCACCTCGGGGGCATCGGAGCAATTGTGAGCACCCACTAGCCCTACCAATTTTTCTTTTACCGTCATAGCGTATCCTCCCGCCTTCCTTAATATAATGTCTGAAGATAGTATGCGCCCTCACCCCTGCGGCGCATGATTTCCCTCCTGTGTCACATCTCCTTATCTTGACGATGCATTTTCTTTCCCCAGCAGACCGGAGAGGCTGATTCGTAACGCCGTTTCCGCGATTGCGTCTATGTCCTCTGCGCGATTATAGTCGAACCAATAGGTAATCCACGTAATCATACCCAGCAGCAACAAGGCGACCCAGGAAGGTTTGAGATCGGCAGCAATGGTGCCCGCCACCTGCAGTTCCTCGATCGTATTGAGCAGCAACCGGTAGTGTTTTTTCCACTCCTTGCGGATCTCTTCGAAATATTGATCTTTGATACTCATCGCCTCGTGGGTGAGCACCCGCAACTCGGGCTGGCGGCAGACTATCTTGGTAAATTCACGAATCATAAACAGGAGTCGCGCCGACGGATCGGCTATCGCGGCCGCCTGGTCCACATACGGCCTGAGCACCTCCTGAATATGCTTCATGTGCGCTTCAAAAAAGAGGTGCCGCTTGCTCTCGAAATAATAATAGAGGGTCGGCTTGTTTATCCGCGCGGCGACACAGATGTCGTTCGTCGAGGTGGCGCTGTACCCCTTTTCCAGAAAAAGCTCCATGGCGCTCCGTAAGATGGCATCCTCTCTGCTGACGTTGTTTTCTTCCCGTTTCTTTTTCACGTTACCGTTTCCTCTCTGAGCGCGGCATGCCTATCCCACTCGCCTCTTTTGACCGGCCCAGTATTTTTCTCTCAGTTCCCTCTTTAAGATCTTTCCCTGCGGGTTTTTGGGCAATGACTTGACGAACTCAACCGACTTCGGCGTCTTGAACGACGCTATCTGTGCCTTACAGTAGGCGATCACTTCCTCCTCGGTGGCAGTCGCCCCCTCTTTCAAGATGACCACCGCATGGACACGTTCCACCCATTTGGGATCGGGGACGCCGATGACCGACGCCTCGGCAACGGCAGGATGCCGGTAGAGTACCTCTTCAATCTCGCGCGGGTACACGTTCTCGCCGCCTGACACAATCATGTCTTTTTTTCTGTCGACGATATAGATAAAACCCTTTTCATCGTAGTAGGCAAGGTCGCCGGTATGGAGCCATCCGTCAACGACCGCCTCGGCGGTTTCTCGCGGTTTCTGCCAATACTCAACCATGACGGAATCACTTTGCACGACAATCTCGCCGACGGTTCTGGCAGGCACATCGTTGTCTTTTTCATCCACGATCCTGACGTGGACGCCGATGCTCGGTTGACCGCATGAGCTCAATACTTCCTGCTCTTTCCCGGACTTATGCAGAACATCGTGCGCCTCCGGCGGCAGGGCGCAGATCTGCGGTCCCGATTCGGTCTGCCCATATCCCTGCGAAAAAACAAGGCCGAATTTTTGCAGACCTTCCCGAAGTAACGCCACGGGCATCGGCGAGGCGGCATAGTAGATCCGCTTTATACTGCTTAAATCGTACCGTTCTACGTCCTTCTGCGCCAACATAACGACCAACTGCGTCGGGACGATCTGAATATCCGTCGCCTTCTCATCCTGTATGGCCTGGAGCGTCGCAACGGGATCAAACGATCGTTGCTGCATGATCACGTTACACCCGCCGACGTAGAAAAAGGGCCATACTTGGCTGTCACCGCCGATGTGGAAAAAAGGCAATACCATGATGTGCTTGTCCGTGGGACGCACCCCAATCTCCAGGGCCTTGATGCGCGTGTTTTCCAGCTTGCGACGGTGCGTATAGAGGGCTCCGCGCGGCACGCCGGTGGTACCGCTCGTATAAAAAATGAGATAGGGATCATCTCGTTGCACGTCTACGTGCGGCTCATCCGATGGATTAGACTTCAGCACCTTTTCCAGTGCGACCATGTTCGGGGCAGCGCCCTCGAAAGAAAAATAGTTTTTTACCTTGGGTAGACGCGACCGAATACCGTTGACCGTCTCGACAAGCTCGGGGCCGACAAAGAGCGTATTTGCCTTGGAATAATTGATGATATATTCGAGCTCTTCTTTGTTGAGCCGAGGGTTAAAGGGGGAGGCAATATATCCTCCCTTCATCGCCGCACCGTAGACGTCAACGAACTCAAGACAATTCCACGCGAGGATGCCGATAACGTCTCCCTTTTTGACCTTTGCGGCCTTGAGGCCGTGGATCACACTGTTCACCCGGGCATTGTACTGGTCGAACGTCACTCTCTGAGAGCCGTAGACAAAGGCCTCTCTATCCGCGTGCAAGAGCGCATTGCGATACACGATGTCAGCAAAGGTCCCCACGTTGTAGCGGCATAATTCTTTTAAAATCAGTTTCTCTGCCATGTTTTCCCTCTTCATTTCTACTACCGTGAACCTCGCTACCTTGCGTGTTCCGTCTTGTTTGTTGCGTTCCCTTTACACGGCAGCTCCTGCAAGAACTTGAGGGTATTATGGGAAGTTCGATTACCCATCGGATGGCATCCTCAAAAAACAACCTTCACGTGGCCAGAAGAAGACCACCTCGCAGGGGTCTTTTTTCCCTTGGGGCATATATGCACGCCCCCCGAATGAAGCCTCGCCATCTATACCAACCGGTAAGTATAAAAAACAAATAATACAAAATCATACCCGGGGGCACTTGTCAATCCTAATTTTCGGTAACAGAAAAAAAACAGAAAAAACAGAAAAAAGGGTTTGACAAAAAAGAAAAGGTATGGTTTTATTGTTTTAATATCTATACCTACCGGTTGGTATATAAGATATTGTGTCAATTTTTTTTAAGAGGAGATCTTGACTTTTATATCGGCATATATTAGCGTCTACCTTTTCGACACACTTGCTTCATAGTTATGGAGACAAAATATGGCTAAGGTAAAAATGGTTTGTCCAATTTCAAAGGGGGTTTGCGTTGAATGCGCTATATACCGGGGAAGACACTTTTATATGTGTTTCTCCAAGGAATATCAGGGCGTATCCCTTGGTGCAGAACAGATTGATGAATTGAAGGCTCAATACAAGTCGAAAGACAATAATGGTCATGACAGCAAATTTGGGATGCCTGCTGATACCCAAGAGAGTTCACGGTGGATCCATAACGTGGAAGATTTAACGGATAGGGTAGATACAAAAAAGAATTATTAGAAAGGAGAGGATTATGATAAATGATTTTAATTATCTAAGGCCTGGCACGCTTAAAGAAGCACTCGCCATGTATGTTGAGCATGACGATTGCAAGGTGATATGCGGCGGCCAGTCTTTGCTGATTGTAATGAGACAGGGGATGCTCACACCCGAATACCTCCTCGATATCAAGCACGTCAAAGAGCTTGATTATATTCGGTTTGACAAGAAGGACGGGTTGAAGATTGGGACGACAACCCCCCACCGTGCCGTTGAAAAATCCGATGTGGTCAAGCAGAATTATCCCGTGCTCGTGGCCATGGAGAACAAGCTGGCATCGATTCAGGTGAGAAACTGGGGAACCATCGGCGGCAATCTGGCACACGCAGACCCTGCGGGAGATCCGGCCCCGGTTTTGATCGCGTTGAAGGCCACGA
>MGQT01000077.1:0-4370 GCA_001797935.1 Deltaproteobacteria bacterium RBG_16_54_18
AATTTGAAGGCATTTCAAAACGAGATAGCCGCTTATCTCGGGGAATTTGAAGGCATTTCAAAACGAGATAGCCGCTTATCTCGGGGCGCGCCATGCCTTCGGCATGGCCTCGGGTTCTGATGCCCTCCTCCTGGGATTGATCGCGTGCGGTATAGGAGGAGGAGATGAGGTTATTCTCCACGCCAACGCCTTTGTCGCCGCTGTCGAGGCAATGCGCTGGGCCGGCGCCGTACCTGTGCTGGTTGACATGCAGGAAAAAGACTTCGGTCCGGTACCTGATCAGATAGAAAAGAGGATCACCAAAAAGACCAGGGCCGTCATGGTGGTCCACATGTACGGGCACCCCGTTGATTTGGAGCCTGTTGTGGAAATCTGTAAGAGAAAGGGCTTGTTGCTCATCGAGGACTGCTCTCATGCCCATGGGGCAGAATACAAAGGGAAAAAAGTAGGTACCTTTGGTGCGGTGGGATGCTTTAGTTGCGGGCCGGTCAAAAATCTTAATGCCTTCGGCGATGCAGGGTTTTGCATCACCGACGACCCAGCAATCGCCGAAAAGTTGAATCTGCTTCGCGTGCACGGGCAAAAAGAAAAGAACCAACATAACTTTTACGGCTTCAATAGCCGTCTCGATGAGTTACAGGCGGTGGTGCTACGGATAAAACTGAGGGACTTGGATAAGGATAATAAAAAGAGAGAAGAGATCGCTCGCCGTTACGCCGCGGCCTTTTCGGCGTTGGAGGGAATTACCCCCTTTCCGATGGCTACAGATAAAAAGAGCGCCTATCACCGCTATGTGATCCGCTCCTCGAAGAGGGACGAATTGATGCAATATCTCCAGGCTCAGGGGATTGGGGTCGGTATCCAGTACTCTACCCCCTTGCATAAGCAGATTGCCTGGAAAGAAAAGGGGTACGGAGACTATCACCTTCCGGTATCGGAACGGGTCGCGACAGAAATCCTTTCCATCCCCATGTACCCGGAATTGGAGGATAGGGAAGTGGAATATGTTATCTCGAAGATCAGGGAGTTCTCTAACCAAAAATCGTGAAGACGAGGCCAATTGTTTCCATCGCCATCCCCCTCCACAATGAGGAGGGAAATGTAGAGTCCCTCTACCGTGAGGTACGAGGGATTATGAAGAAGATCGGCTTGGCCTATGAGATCGTGCTGGTAAACGATGGGAGCACGGACAAGACGGGAGCAATCCTGAGGAGACTCAAACAAAAAGATCGCCTTCTCAGGGTAATTGAGCTGCAGGGTAATTTCGGGGAGGCGGCTGCACTCTCCGCCGGCTTCCGCTACGCCCGGGGGAAATGGATCATTAACATGGATGGCGATGGGCAAAACGACCCCCGAGCGCTACCGGTCTTCGTACAAAAGCTCCAAGAAGGGTATCGGGCGGTGACGGGGTGGCGCAAGGACCGTAAGGAATCTTACTGGATTCGCGTCTTTCCCTCCCGCGTGGCAAATTGGATGATCTCTCAGATCACCGGTGTGCGGGTGCACGACAACGGGTGTGGGCTCAAGGGGTATGACGCCTCCCTCGTGAAAGGGTTTTCCATACCGCATGGATTCCACCGTTTCTTGCCGGCCCTCTTTGGGGTAAAGAGGAGGCAGGTGGCTGAAGTCAGGGTCACGGATCGCAGGCGGCAACACGGGACCTCCCACTATGGCCTCGGAAGGACTTTCGAGGTCATTCGCGAACTCTCTACTATCAGGTTTGTCATTGCGGATGCACATCGCTGGCACGATCGGTTTATTATCATTCGGCTCGTGACTGCTATCGCCATGGTAATCTTCCTCGGTTATTTTGTCCTTCACCCGAACCTACTCAACCTCTTTATCTTTTTGTTGATAACAATAATAAATTTCTTCTGTTGGCCTGTTTCTCGAAACCTAAAAAGGTTCCTGCGGGCACAGCAAGAAGGGGTGTTTAAAGGAGAGGAGATCTAAAATATGAGCGCTCGGTTAAGACTTGCTGTTTTGGGAGGGGGGTACTGGGGAAGGAATCTTATCAGGAACTTTGCCGCCATAGAAGGGGTGGAGGTCAAGCTCCTCTGTGAGTTGAACGAGGAGGCATCCCGTGAGTGTAGGGAGCTTTATCCCACGTTGGAGACGTGCACCGACCACGGGCGGATATTCAAGGGCAATGAAGTCGACGGGGTAATAGTCGTCACTCCCCCCAGCCTTCACTACCAGCCCGCCAAAGAGGCCCTTACAGGAGGAAAGCATGTCTTTGTAGAAAAGCCCATGGCCATGTCCTACCAAGAGGGTAAGGAACTCGTTGCCTTGGCTGAGAAGAAGGGGAATGTCCTCTTTGTGGATGAGACCTTTCTCTATGATCCCGCCCTTAAGGTAATAAAGGAGATGCTCGATGCGGGAGCAATCGGTAAGGTCTATCACATCCTTATGGAGCGGTTGGGCATGGGGAGGGTCAGGTGTGATTCGAATGTCTGGTGGAACTCCGCCCCTCATGACCTCTCTATCTTGCGCTTTCTCATAGGACGGCGGGTACGCGCTATCTCCATGCACGGTTCCGCCTATCTTCAAAAAGGGATTGAGGACGTCACCGTGACCTCCTTGGAGCTCGATGGCGATATCTCCGCCTTGATCCACCTTAGTTGGTTTCACCCTCTGAACACTGCCAGTCTCGTGATCGTCGGCAGCACCGGCGCAATCTTCTATGAAGGGCGGTTTGCCAAGAGAAAGGTCGTCCTCTACCGCTATGATGTAGGCAAGCCACCCACCCAAAGGGTACAGGGAATCCCCACGCCCAACTTTATACCTATTAAGGCATCCGTAGAAAAGGAGATTACCGAATTCGGCCCTGAAGAGCCCCTCCGAGGTTCTTGTGCGAGCTTCGTCAAGTCCATCACCGAAGGCATCGAGGCACCGAGCAGCGGGCGCAACTCCCTCCAAACCTTACAGGTCCTGGAAGCGGGGATCATCTCTCTTCGCAAAGGAGGCGAGAAGGTCTCCCTCGAGAAAGTCGGCCCATGAATTGGAAGAGGGCCGGGAAACTCCTTTTAAAAATTGTCTTCAGCGTCGGGATCTTGGGCTATCTCTTTTCCAAGATCTCCCTCGCCCCATTTTGGGAATCTTTTCTCAACGCAAGACACAACTTCATCATCTTGGCATTCGTGCTCTATGTCATCGGCCAGGCACTCTGCTCGTATAAATGGGAACTCTTGGCCCGAACCCTCGGCTTTCGGCGGAGGTTCAAAAGTTTCCTCGCGTACTATTTCATCGGGATGTTCTTCAACCTCTTTTTCCTGGGGAGCATCGGGGGTGATGTGGCAAAGGCATACCTGCTCGCCGGCAAGGAGGACAGTCGGAGAAGGGCTGGCTACTCCATCTTGGTGGACCGGTTCACCGGCGGGATGGCCCTGGTCACTATCGCGTCCATTGCCCTCATTTCCTCCCCGACCATACATATCCTCCCCTTCTTGTTCAAGCTCATGCAGTGGGTGGGTGTGGATACCGGTGGCTTCACAGCCAGCAAACAGGTGATCTCTTTGTGGCTGCGATTCGGGCTCATGGGAGCGTGTATTGCTGTATGGGCCCTGGTCTTTACCTTTCCTCTCTTTCTCCCGCTCTTCCCCTGGCTGACCCGATGGGCTACAAAGATCAAATTGGGAGACTTCACTATCTATTGGTCTCATCCAGGAAGAATGACTTTCATCCTTGCTATCTCCTTTTGCTTCCAGGTGATCAATATACTGGTCTTTGCACTGCTCGGAATGGCCTTGGACCTCGGGATCCCTTTAGGGGACTACTTCGTTATCGTCCCCCTGGTAGATCTGATAAGCATCCTTCCTATCAGCATTAGCGGGATTGGGGTGCGCGAGGGCGCGTATGTCGGTCTCCTCTATCTGCTGGGGGTAGAGGCCTCCAAGGGACTTGCCTTCGGGATATTTGGTTTCATCGTGGTCACGGCTGCCAGTCTCCTCGGCGGTATCATCTATGTCTTTGGTAACTACCCCATCCAACTAAGGCGCCGAAAAGGACATCGCATTATATCCTCTTGACCTCAAGGCACAGAGAATAGAGAATAGTGATAATGGCAAAGAAATTCAGATGGCCTTATTATCTCAGGTGGTTAGCTCTCTCCATAGCGCTCGCCCTTTTATTTATGGGCCTTTTGCTGGGAGAAGGCCCGCCTCCCCTCTATGGGCCGGCCCTGCAGGAGAGGAGCAGCAAAGCCCCCTCTGATTCCTTTCGATTCGCCGTTCTCTCCGATTCCCATAAAGGGTGGGGGGTATTCAAACCCATCATGAAGGAGATAGCGAGAGATGGATATTCCTTTGCAGTCCACTGCGGTGATCTCGTTGCGCAGGGCAAGGGAGATCGGTATCGTTTTTTCTTCAGGG